>JAKONI010000304.1 GCA_022702015.1 Beijerinckiaceae bacterium
CCCGGGTCTCGGCCAAGCTCGGGGAGGGGGTGCTCAACGGGCTGATGACCGCCCGGTTCGGCCTCGCGGCCCTGGCCGTCTGCCGGCCGCTGCCCTTCGTCCGCATCGAGCCGCCGAAGCTCTCCGACGTGGCCGGGGAGTTGCTGCGATCGGGGGACAGGGAGGGCGAGTAGCGAACAGTTGACGGAGGAACGCGGAGTGCGTCGGCCCGTCACTACTCGCCGCCCCCTATTCGTCCCCGGCAACGGGGTCCCGAAGGGATGCCAGCCTCCGGAACCCGCTGCGGATCAGCGCTTGAACTTGCCGTCGTACTTGAACTCCGGCGCGGACTTCAGCTGATCCTTGCTGGCGCCGATGATCGCCTTCCACTTCTTGGCGTCGGCATCGTAGCCCAGCGCCACGGAATCGGGGGAGACGACGACGTAGCGCTCGCCCATGCCGAGGAAGCCGCCGACCGACACGATGTAGCCGCTGAGCTTCTGGTTCTCGAGGACGAGATCCTTGATCTCGCCGACGGTGTTGTTCTGGGCGTCGGTCATGTTCAGACCGATCAGGTTGTAGCTCAGCACCGCGTCCTGTGGGACGTTGACGAACTTGGGCGCCACGGTGGGCGGGGTGGCGTTCTTCTCGGCCGCGAGGGCGGGACCGGCGAGCATCGCGGCAGCAAGGGTGGCGAGAACGAGACGACGCATGAGAACCTCCAACTGCCCGAAACAGGCGGCGGGAAATGGCGCGTCGCCCCGGATCGTTCCGCCCTCGCGCAGAAATGTTAATGCCCGGAACATGAGATCGGTCCGCCGCCCGCCTTCGCGGGGCGCCCCGATTTCGGGCAACCGTCAGTTGGCGGGGGTGGCATCCGCCTTGGCGACGGCCTCGATATCCCGGTCCAGGCCGCTCTCGACCTTGAACTCCCGGCTGAAGACCTGGCCATCGTGCCGGGCGATGAGGACATAATCGCCCTCGGCCAGCGTCACTTGCGGGAAGGCGCCGATCGCCTCGCGGATCGTGTCGCCGCCCGGCGTCAGGACCGAGAAGGCGGTGCCGGCGAAGGCCTCGGCGCCCGGCGCGGCGACGAGCTTGAGGGTGACGGTGGCCGCCCGGTGGTTGAGGGTCGCCTCGGTGACCTTACCGTTCTCGACCTTCAGGTCCGCCCGCTGGATGGCGTTCGATTCCCCGTAGGTGGAGACCACGTGGTAGGTCCCCTCGGGCAGGCGCAGCAATTCACCGGTCTTGATCCCGGCGCGCACGAGGCGCCCCTCCGAGTTGGTCCCCACCGGCACGAAGACCGAGAACGTGACCTGATCCGCCGGAATCTTCACGTCGCCCACCGCCCCGGACAGGCGCAGCGCCCCGGCCGCCACCCGCAGGGTATCCGTGGCGGATTGGCCGCCGAGCACGATCCGCTTCGAGGCGCTGGCGAACCCGTAGGTGACGGTGGCGACGTAGGCCCCCGGGGGCAGGGTGAAGTGCGGCTCCGCGTCGTTGGAGCGGGCGACGATCACCGGCCGCGCACCCTCGCCCCGGTCATCGAAGATCCGCCAGGTCAAGCCATCCTGCAGGGGCACGCCGGGGCCGGACAGGAGCGCCGAGAGCGTCAGCTGCGCGTCGGGTTCCGCCGGGGGCATGGCCGGGGGCAGGGATGGGCTGGTGATCGAGGGCGAGGGGATCGGCGCGTCGTTGCCGGGCTGAACCAGGACCTTCTGCGCCAGGGCGCCGCCGGGCAGGGCCGCCGTCAGCACCAGGGCGAGCATCGCCCACGCGCCCGTTCGCTTCCCTGCATTCATCCCCAAGGCATCCTCGCTCACCGAAATCCCCCTGTGCCGCCGGACCGTGGCGACCGCAAGGCCGGGGACACGGGCGCCGCACCGCCCTTTCAAGCCGGGGCCGCCCATGCCACATCGCAAGACATCTCCTTCCGGACGGGCCGCATGAACGCCACCCTCGACCTCCTCGCCACGCGTCGCTCGGTGCCGCCGCCGCTCCTCGACGGGCCAGGGCCGTCCCGCGCCGAACTGGAGACCCTGCTTGCCATCGCCTCCCGCGTCCCGGACCACGGCAAGCTCGCCCCCTGGCGGTTCATCGTCATCGAGGGGGAGGCGCGGGCCCGGGTCGGCGAGACGATCGCCGCCGCCTTCCGGGCGGACAACCCCGAGGCGAGCGGCGAGCGGCTGGAGCAGGAGCGCCGCCGCCTCCAGCACGCCCCCACCGTGGTGGCGGTGGTCTCCCGGGTGGGGCCGCACGTGAAGATCCCGGAATGGGAGCAGGTGCTCTCCGTGGGGGCGGCGGCGATGAACCTCGTGGTCGCGGCCAACGCGATGGGATTCTCCACCTCATGGCTCACCGAATGGCACACCTACGACCGCCGGGTCCTCGACGCGCTGGGCCTCACGCCCCAGGAGCGGATGGCGGGCTATATCCATCTCGGCCGGGCGAAGGAGATCCCCTCCGACCGTCCCCGGCCGGCGCTCGCCGACATCGTCACCTACCTGTGAGGCCCCCGTGCATTACGACCTCGACCTACCCCGCGCCGAGCGCGGCCTGCCCCACAGCCCCCTCAAGGCCATCGTCGCCCCCCGGCCGATCGGCTGGATCAGCGCCATGGACGGGGCCGGGCGCCTGAACCTCGCCCCCTACTCGTTCTTCAACGCCGTGGGCGACAACATGGTCGCGTTCTCCTCCTCGGGGCGCAAGGACGCCATGACCTTCGCGCAGGAGGGGGGCGAGTTCGTGTGCAGCCTCGCCACCTGGGACCTGCGTGACGGGATGAACGATTCCTCGGCCCCACTCCCCCGGGGGGAAAGCGAGTTCGCCTTCGCCGGGCTGGAGACCGCCCCCTCGCGCAAGGTGCGCCCGCCCCGGGTCGCCGCCTCGCCGGCGGCGCTGGAATGCCGCCACCTCCAGACCGTCCCCCTCGTCCCCCTGGAGGGCGGCGAGGCGGAGAACTTCCTGGTGATCGGGCAGGTGGTGTCGATCTACGTCGATGAGCGCTTCATCACGGACGGAATGGTCGACACGGCGGCGATGCACCCGATCATGCGCGGCGGCTACTTCGACTATTTCCAAGTCACCGCCGAGACGCGCTTCACCATGCGCCGGCCGAAGGGCGCCGGGGAGTTCACCGGCTCCTGATTTCCCGATCGAACAGCCTGTGATTCCCATGACTCCCCTCATCCCGGGAGGCTGACCGAAAAAGCTCACGTCCGTTCACCCTCGGGCACATCCTGAGGTGCCCACGTCAGCGCGGCTCGGGATGAAGCCGAGGGCGGAACGGACATGGATTTCTCGGTCTCGCTTTCAGGGTGACCGGTGGAACGGGGAAACACCCCGCCTCTCGACGTGGCTCCTGAAGCCGCCCGGCGGGGGCGCGTTAAGTCCCCGTCATCCTTGAGGCTTTGTTTACCATAGGCGGGGCAGGGTTAGCGGGTCGTTCACCCTCGCCCGTGCCCGGATGTTCCTGTTCACCACGACGGCCAGCCCGCCGGTCACGCCAGAGCCTCCGGCCTTCGTGCGTCAGGCTCCGGCTCCGGTCGTCCAGGCGATCCGCGACGGGGCGAGCGCCACCGGCGTCGGGTTCGATTATCTCCTCGCCACCGCCCGCCGGGAATCGGCCCTCGACCCGGCGGCGAAGGCCCCGACCTCCACGGCCACGGGGCTGTTCCAGTTCATCGAGCAGACATGGCTCGGGACGATGAAGAACGCCGGGCCGCAGCTCGGCCTCCAGAGCCAAGCGGACGCCATCGCCCGGCAGGCGGACGGCACCTATGCCGTCCCGGACGCCGCACAGCGCCAAGCGATCCTCGACCTGCGCCGGGACCCCAAGGTCGCCTCGGTGCTGGCCGGCGCCCTCACCCAGAAGAACGCCCAGGCCCTGGAGGCGGCCCTCGGCCGCGAGCCGACGGCGGGGGACCTCTACGCCGCCCACGTCCTCGGGGCGAAGGGCGCCGCGAGCTTGATCGGCAATGCCCGCACCTTCCCGGAACGCACCGCCGCCCTCGATCTGCCGGAGGCGGCCTCGGCCAACCGTGGCCTGTTCTACGACCGCAGCGGCCGCCCCCGCACCTCGGCCGAACTGTACGCCAGCCTGTCGGCGGCGGCGCAGGGCGCGCCGACCCCGCCCGTGACCCGCCGGGAGGGGAACGAGGCCCAAAGCGGCCCCCAGAACGCCCCTCAAGGTGGCTCCTCCGCCGACGCCCTGGCCTATGCCGGGACCGCGACGGCGACCGCGGCGGCCTTCGGCGGCAGCGCCGACCTGCGCAGCCTGTTCCAGACCGATCGGCGGGGGCCCTCCGCCGACGCCGCCGCCCGATTCTGGCAGGGGCGCGTCGCCGCCCCGGCGACGGCCCGCCCGGCCCTCACCTACTTCCCCCGCTCGGACGAGAGCCAGACGGTGCAGACCAGCGTCGCCGTCGCCTCGGCGGACCCGGACGACCCCGTGACGGTGACGGGTTCCCTCCCGGCGCCCCCCGGCCTCGCCCTGCTCAACGCCCCGCTGCCCCCGCGACGGCCGGTGGAATTCGCGGCGGGATTCGTCCCGAACAGCCTGTTCGCCGCGCCCCGGAGGATCCCGTGATGGAGAGGCCCGTGATCAAGGCATCGATGATCATCCGCCAGTTCCTGGCCTCGACGGTGAATGCCCCCGCCGAGCGCCGGGCCCAGGCGGCGGCGGCGCTCGCCCGCACCTACCTCTACGGCTCCCTCGACGCGGACGGGGCCTGGGAGGCCAAGACCGCCCTGCTGACCCTCCTCGACGACCCGGCCCCCCGGGTGCGCCGGGCGCTGGCCGAGGCCTGCGCCGATTCGGCCAGGGCTCCCCGCCCGATCGTGGTGGCCCTGTCCTGCGACGCCTTCGATGTGGCCGAGCCGATCCTGGCGCGCTCGCCCGTGCTGACCGAATCCGACCTCGTGGAGGCCGCCGCCCTCGGGGACGAGGCCGCCCGGGCGGTGATCGCCCGCCGCCATCACCTGACCCCGGCGGTGGCGGGGGCGCTCTCCGAGATCGCCGACCTCGACACCCTCGTGGCGCTGGCCGGCAACCCCACCGCCCGGATGACCGGGGGACGGCTGCTGCGCATGATCGAGCGGTTCGGCCACGAGGCCGTCCTGCGGGAGGCGCTGCTGGCCCGACACGATCTGCCCCCGGAGGCCCGGCACGCCATCGCCCTGGCGCTCGCCGCCACGCTCACCGCCTTCGTGACGGAGCGCGGCTGGCTCGGCGCGGCGCGCTGCGAGCGGATGAACCGTGAAGTCGCGGAACGCTCGGCCCTCGACCTGTGCACCGAGGCCGGCGCGGCGGCGACCAGCCGCCTCGTAGGCTACCTGCGGGGCACCCACCAGCTCAATGCCGGGCTGATCCTGCGGGCGATCCTGTCCGGTCAGGCGGACTTCGCCCGCACCGCCTTCGCCGACCTGTCGGGGATCGACCACGCCACCGTCACCCGCGCCTTGCGCGACCCACGGGCCTACGGGACCCTGCACCGGCGGGCCGGCCTGCCGGAGGCGCTGCTGCCGGCGTTCCAGGCCGTCCTGGCCGCGTGGCGGGAGTGCGGCGAGCGCCGGCATGGGGGTGCCGTGCCGGGGGCGGCCCTGTCGCGGCGGATGATCGAGCGGGCGATCGCGGCCTGCGAGGCGTCGGCCAGCGAGGAGGTCCGCACCGTCGTGACCCTGCTCACCCGGTTCGAGACGGAGGCCGCCCGCGACGAGGCCCGCGAGGTCGCCCGCGCCATCATCGCCGAGGCCACGGCCCGGGAGGCCGCCCAGCGCCAGCGCCTGGCCGCCGACGCCGCGTGGCGGAAGGCCCTGGCGGCCCATCGCCGGACCATGCCCGATCTGGTGGCGGCCCCGGCGGCCAAGGTCACGATCGAGGCGAAGGTGGAGGCTCCGGTCGCGGTGCCGGTGCCGGTCCGAGTGGCGGCTCCGGTCGTCGCCGAGGCGCCCGCACTCATTCTGCCCCTGGCCGAGGCCGCAATTGTCCGAACGGATCCGGTGGGTGCGATCCTCGATGCCCTGCCGGACCAGATCCTCGAGCGGTTCCGGGCGGAGCGGGGTCAGGCCCCCGCGCAGCCGGTGCCGGCTGCGGTGTTCCACGATCTCGACACGGCCCTCATGGCCGAGATCCGCGCGAGCCGGGCGCGGCTGGCGAAAGCCGGCCGGAAGCCGGTCGCCATCGCCGCGTGAGGGGTGGGGTTCAGCCCCGCTTCTGCGCCTTCGCCTTGCGGGCGAGGTAACGCGCGTCGCGCTGGGCCTTCATCTCGGCCTGCTTGGCGAGGGCCCGTTCCTCCGCCGCCGCCTTCTCGGCCAGGGCGCGCTCGATCGCGGCCAGCCGCTCAACCTCGGCGGCGGCGGCGGCCGCGGCGGCGGCCTCCCGCTGGCGCTCCGCCCGCTCGGCGGCGCGAACCTCCCGGGCGTCGTTGATGGCCTGACGGGCTGCCTGGCGGGCCTGAACCTCGGGATCGTCCGCCGCGGGCCGGGCGCGGAAGCGGGCCAGGGTCTCGGAGCGGGCCTTGGCGGCGGCATCGAGACGGTCGGTCAGGCGATGGTTATTCTGAAAGCTCACGGAATCTCCGGATCGGACCTGGCGTCACGGCGCCGGTCCAGGAAGGGATGGGTCAAAACGAAGAAGCCGCTCCTGGGGGAGCGGCTTCCTCAATCATAGTGGTAGGGAAGGCTCAGGCGGCGCGGAGCTGGCCGGCGGCCTGCTTGCCGCTACGGCGATCCGTCTCCAACTCATAGGAGATGCGCTGACCCTCGTTCAGGGTGCCGAGGCCGGCGCGCTCAACGGCGGAGATGTGCACGAACACGTCCTGTCCGCCATCCTCCGGCTGGATGAAGCCGAAGCCCTTGGTCGTGTTGAACCACTTGACGGTACCGGTGGCCATGTATCTATCTCAATCTTCGCAGGCGTAGTGGTAAGAAACGTCACCGCGAGACCGCAGGACGACGGGTAGACCGATAGCGAGTGGGTGAGGAGAACCGCCCTGCGAAGGCGTTACGGCCCAAAACATCCGAGTACGTACCGATGTATGAACGATAAACCTCCCCACGAGATTTGGCAAGCCAGGAAGAAAAGCAGCCTATCTACGGGGAAATGCTCG
>JAKONI010000307.1 GCA_022702015.1 Beijerinckiaceae bacterium
CGGCCCGAAGGCCTCCAGGCTGAGGCCGAGGCGCTCCAATTCGCCGGCGCAGGCACAGAGCCGTTCGGCGGCCTCGGGCTCCATCTCCACCACGTCCGGGATCAGCAGACCCTGGCGGGCGATCCCCCCTTCCGCCCGCTGCGCCTTCAAGCGCTCGTAGACGAGGCGTTCGTGCGCCGCGTGCTGGTCCACGATGACGAGCCCGTCGCGGGTCTGGGCGAGGATATAGGTGCCGTGGACCTGGGCTCGGGCGGCCCCGAGGGGATGATCCTCCGCGCCGTCCTCCGTCACCGGGGCCACCTCGGCCTGGGGCGGCAGGGCGGGACCGGGTTCATAGGCGGCCTGCCGCGCCTCCCCGAAGGCGAAGGACGGGCCGGATCGCGAGACCGGGGCCGCGTAGCCCGACGGCGCCGCGAAGGACGGCAGATGACGCGGCATCACCGGCGCCGTCGGCTGGAACAGGCTCGGGGCGGTCTGGCCGGTATGGCGCGACAGGCTCGGCCCGGCCGGGCGCAGGGCCTCCAGGGTCGCCTGCCCGCCGGTGGTCGCCGAACGGGTGCCCCCCCGGCGCAGGGCGTCGTGAATCGCGCTGACCATGAGCGCCCGGACGAGGCCGGGCTCGCGGAAGCGCACCTCGGTTTTGGCCGGATGCACGTTCACGTCCACGAGGTCCGGCGCGCAGGCGATCACCAGCCCGAGAACGGGGTGCCGGTCGGAGAACAGTGTGTCGGCATAGGCGCCGCGTACCGCGCCCAGGAGGAGCCGGTCGCGGACGGGGCGGCCGTTGACCACCAGATGGATGTAGCCGGCGGTGCCCCGGTGATAGGTCGGCAGGCCGATATGGCCCGTCACCGAGAACCCCTCCCGCTCCAGCGCGACGGGGAGGGCGTTGGCGGGGAAGTCCGGCCCGAGCACCCCGGCGAGCCGCCTGAGCAGCGGCGCCTCCCCCGTCTCGGCGGGGAGGACGAGGGGTTGGCCGGATTCGGTGCGCAGGGTGAAGCGGATGCCGGGCTGGGCGGCGGCGAGGCGGCGGATGATCTCCCCCACCGCCGCGTTCTCGGCCCGGTCGGATTTCAGGAACTTGAGCCGGGCCGGGGTCGCGGCGAAGAGGTCCGTCACCTCGATGCGCGTCCCCCGGGCGGCGGCGGCGGGCATCACCTCGCCCTTGCGCCCGGCATCGACCACGAGGCTCGCCCCGGCGGGGGCCCCCTCGGGGCGGGTGGTGATCGAGAGGCGGGAGACCGCCCCGATGGACGGCAGCGCCTCGCCCCGGAACCCCAGGGTGGCGATGGCCCCGAGGTCGCCGTCGGGAAGCTTCGAGGTGGCGTGGCGTTCCACCGCAAGGGCGAGGTCGTCCGGGCCCATGCCGCGCCCGTCGTCCACCACACGGATGAGGCGCCGTCCGCCCCCCTCGATCGTCACTTCCACCGAGCGGGCGCCCGCGTCGATGGCGTTCTCCACCAACTCCTTCACCGCCGAGGCGGGCCGCTCGACAACCTCGCCCGCCGCGATGCGGTCCACGAGGATGGGGTCGAGGCGTCGGATCGAGGCGGGGGGCGGGGACATGCCGGCTCAGGATACAGCCTGCCCGGCCGCGGCTCCAGGCCCACCGCGCCGGAGGCGGTGGGCAAGCCGGTCCCGTGCGGGTGTCAGGCGATCCGCCGGGTCCCGCCGAGGCTGATCCGGGCCGGGCCGCTCGCCCGGATGCCGTGCGTCGGCGCCGTGTAGGGCCGGCGGGAGAGGTCGTAGAGGGCGTTGCCGATCAGGCCCCCCGCCCGGCGCAGGCTCGAGCCGTCGCAGGTCGAGGCGATGCGCACGCCCATCTCGTGGGTGTGGCTGCGCCCGTAGAGCCAGACGGCGAGGCGGGCTCGCGTCGATTCCGGGATGCTCTCCACGAGCTCGGGAATTGCCCGTGGATCGGCCTTGGCGAGGCGGCCGACCGCCTCCGCCGAGACCGGGCAATCGTGGGCGGGATCGTCGATACTGATTGCGTGGGCCAGGGACATCTCGACACCCTTGCTCTGATGTCAGGGATGATGTCGAGGTAATGGTTAACGAAACGTATCGTCCGAGATTATCGCGCTGCGACATTCAGATTTATCGGGATCGAAAACTACACCCCGCTTCGTCAACTCTGTTTTACGGTGCAACGTCGCAACACAGATCGCGTCCCGGAGCTTGACCATTCGCCGCGCGGCCCTACGCGCGGCGCGACGGCCGCCCCTCCCGAGTCGGACCTCCGTTTAAAGCGGCTTACGCAGGATCCGCGCGATGAGGCCGACGACGCCCTCGCGGAACAGCAGGACGCACAGCACGAAGACGCAGCCCTGGATCACCGTCACCCATGCGCCGAACTGCGCGAGGTAGGTTTCCATGGTGACGATCACCAGCGCGCCGACGATGGGCCCGAAGACGGTGCCCATGCCGCCCACCAGGGTCATCAGCACCACCTCGCCCGACATGGACCAGTGCACGTCGGTGAGCGAGGCGAGCTGGAACACGATGGCCTTGGTCGCGCCGGCGAGTCCGGCGAGCGTCGCCGAGAGGACGAAGACCGCGAGCTTGTACTGGTTCACCCGGTAGCCCAGGGAGATGGCCCGGCTCTCGTTGTCGCGGATCGCCTTCAGCACCTGCCCGAACGGCGAGTGGATGATGCGGTAGATCCCCAACATCCCGAGGAAGAACACGGTGGCCACGAGGGCGTACATCGCCCGGTCGTCGGCGAGGCTGATCGCGCCGAACAGGTTGCCCCGGGGCACCGCCTGGATGCCGTCCTCGCCACCGGTGAACTTGGCCTGGAGGGCGAAGAAGAACGCCATCTGCGCCAGCGCCAGGGTGATCATCGAGAAGTAGATGCCCTGCCGTCGGATCGCCAGGGAGCCGAACAGAAGCCCGAACAGGGCCGCCGTGACGGTGCCGATGAGGATCGCCACCTCCGGCGTCAGGCCCCAGGCCTTCGCGCTGTAGGCGGCGAGGTAGCTCGCCATGCCGAAATACGCGGCGTGGCCGAAGGAAAGCAGGCCGCCGTAGCCGAGCAGCAGGTTGAAGGCCAGCGCGAACAGCGCGAAGCACAGCACCTTCATCAGGTAGACGGGGTAAAGGACGAACGGGGCCAGCACGAGCAGCACCGCGATCCCGATGAAGATCTTGCGCTGGAGCGCCTTGTCGTCCCGGCTTTCGGGGAGGGCGGCCGCGATCGGGGCGGCGTCGAGGGCGGCGGTGTCGGCCATGGTCCGAGCTTTCCCTTGCGTCAGGCCGTGCGCCCGAACAGGCCGGCGGGTTTCACGAGCAGCACGAGGACCATGATCACGAAGATCACGGTCGAGGAGGCTTCCGGGTAGAACACCTTCGTCAGGCCCTCGACGAGGCCCAGGGCGAAGCCGGTGATCACCGAGCCGATGATGGAGCCCATCCCGCCGATCACCACCACCGCGAAGACGACGATGATGATGTCCGCGCCCATGTTGGGGTTCACGGAGTAGATCGGGGCGGCGAGCACCCCGGCGAAGCCCGCGAGCGCGACGCCGAACCCGTAGGTGAGGGTGAGGAACAGTGGCACGTTCACCCCGAAGGCCTGCACGAGGGTCGGGTTCTCGGTGGCGGCCCGCAGGTAGGCGCCGAGCTTGGTCTTCTCGATGACGAGCCACGTGACGATGCATACCGTCAGGGAGGCCACGACGACCCAGGCCCGGTAGTTCGGCAGGAACATGAACGGCAGGCGCTGGCCCCCCGCGAGTTCCGCCGGGATGGCGTAGGGCAGGCCGGAGACGCCGTACTGGTTGCGGAACAGGCCCTGGATGATGAGGGCCAGCCCGAAGGTCAGGAGCAGGCCGTAGAGGTGATCGAGCTTGTAGAGCCGCGCGATCAGCACCCGCTCCAGGATGACGCCGAAGACGCCGACCACCAGGGGCGCGAGGCCCAGCGCCCACCAGTAGCCCAGGCCGAAGTAGGTGAGCAGCATCCATGCCACGAACGCGCCCATCATGTAGAGCGCGCCGTGGGCGAAGTTGATGATGTTCAGGAGCCCGAAGATGATTGCCAGTCCCAGCGACAGGATCGCATAGAAGGAACCGTTGATCAGCCCGAGCAGCAATTGCCCGAACAGCGCCTGGGTCGGCACGCCGAAAATCGTCATCATGGCCCGCTCCCCAGACGCCTACACCCTCAGCCCTTCACCAGCGGGCAGCCGCCTTCGCCCAGCGGGCGGAAGACCTGATCGCCGGGGATGGTCTCGAGCTTCTTGTAAAGGTCCCACTCGCCCTTCGACTCGGCGGGCTTCTTGACCTCGAACAGGTACATGTCGTGGATCTTGCGGCCGTCGGCCCGGACCACGCCCTTGCCGAACAGCGGATCGTCGGTCGGAATCGCCTTCATCTTGGCTACGGTGGCGGCGCCGTCGGTGGTGGACTTCAACTCGGCCACGGCCTTCAGGTAGTGCAGCACGTCGGAGTAGACGCCGGCATGGTTCGAGGTCGGCTTAGAGCCCTTCATCTGCTTCGAGAACCGGTCCGAGAAGGCGCGGGTCTGATCGTTGAGGTCCCAGTAGAACGGCTCGGTGAGCACGAGGCCCTGCGCGACCTTGG
>JAKONI010000319.1 GCA_022702015.1 Beijerinckiaceae bacterium
TGACCTTCGGGCTGCTCTACGCGTTCTCGGAGAATTTCATCCTGCCGCTCTCCCACGACGAGGTCGTGCACGGGAAGGGCTCGCTGCTCGGCAAGATGCCGGGCGACCGCTGGCAGAAATTCGCGAATCTGCGGGCCTATTTCGGCTTCATGTGGGGGCATCCCGGCAAGAAGCTGCTGTTCATGGGCGGCGAGTTCGGCCAGGAGCGGGAGTGGAACCACGATACCAGCCTGGACTGGCACCTCCTCGACGACCCCCTGCACAAGGGCGTCAAGGACGTGGTCCGCGACCTCAACCGGCTCTACGTCGCCTCGCCGGCGCTCCATAGCCGGGACGTGGAGGCGGCGGGCTTCCAGTGGCTGGTGGCCGACGACCAGGACAACAGCGTCATCGCCTGGGCTCGCAAGGGGGCGGGGGGCGAGATCGCGATCGTGGTCTCGAACTTCACGCCAATCCCCCGGGAGAACTACCGCATCGGCGTGCCGGCGGGGGGCTTCTACCGGGAGGCGTTCAACTCGGATGCCGGGGAGTACGGCGGCTCGAACGTCGGCAACGGCGGCGGCCGGGACGCCGAGGCGGAGGCCAGCCACGGCCAGGCGCACTCGCTGAGCCTCACCCTGCCGCCGCTGGCGACGGTGATCTTCCTGCGGGAGGGGTAACGCGAACCCCCTCTCCCTGCTTGCGGGGAGAGGGTCGCCCCCCTCGCCGGGGACGAGGCGGCAGCCGAAGGCGAGGGGGAGGGCCGGAGGAGCCTCATCCCCTGAGCCCCTCACCATCCATCGCCCTCCGGGCTCGCTCCGGCGACGACGGGGTTGCCGGAGCCCCCTCCGCGCAAGCGGGGAGAGGGAAGGACGTCCTACGCCGCGTTCCACCGCAGGGCGACGTTGTTGCCGATGGCCCGGGCGTAGAGGTCGGCGTAGCCGTCCGCCGCCCGGTCCCAGCCGAAGCGGGCGGCCATCGCCTTGCGGCGCATGGCGTTGAGCCGCTTCTTCTGCCCGAACGCATCCAGCGCCCGGCGCACCGCGCCGGTCAGCCCGATGGGAGAGGGGTCGGCGAAGGTGAAGCCCGTCGCCCCGTCCTCGACGGTGTCGGCCAGCCCGCCGGTCTGCCGGACGATCGGCAGCGAGCCGTAGCGCTGGGCGTACATCTGGGCGAGGCCGCAGGGCTCGAACCGCGAGGGCATCAGCAGGAAGTCGCTGCCGGCGAAGATCCGCCGGGCCTGTCCCTCGTCGAAGCCCACATGGACGCCTACCGCGTCGGGGCGGCGCCGGGCGAGGCCGCGCAGGGCGTGCTCGAACCGCCCCTCGCCCTGGCCGATCACCACGAGCTGCCCGCCCTCGGCGACGATGGTCTGAGCCGCCTCCAGGCTGAGGTCGATGCCCTTCTGGTGGACGAGGCGGGAGACGATGGCGAAGAGCGGCCCGCGGGAGACCGCCATGCCGAACTCCTTGCGCACGCAGTCGGCGTTGGCGCGCTTGCCCTTCCAGTCGTCCGGCTCGAAGGTGAGGGCGAGGCGCGGGTCGGTGCGCGGGTCCCAGGATTCGTCGATGCCGTTGAGGATGCCGACAAGCCGCCCCTGTCCGGCGCGGACGCGCAGCAGCCCGTCGAGGCCGCATCCCATCTCCGCCGTCTGGATCTCCCGGGCGTAGGTGTCGCTGACGGTGGTGACGTGCGACGCGTAGTGCAGCCCCGCCTTGAGGAACGAGAGCTGCCCGTAGAACTCGCAGCCCTCCACCTGGAAGGCCGATTCGGGCACGCCGATCCGGTGCATCCCGTCCCGGGGGAAGAGGCCCTGGTAGGCGAGGTTGTGCACGGTCAGCACGCTCGGCAGCCGCGCCCCGCGCCACGCGAGGTAGGCCGGCGCCAGGGCCGCCTGCCAATCGTGCAGGTGCAGGAGATCCGCCGCCCAGAGGGGGTCGGCTCCCAGCGCCAGATCCGCCGCCGCGAGGCTGAGGCGGGCGAAGCGCACGTCGTTGTCGGCGAAGTCCCCCGAGGCGTCGCCGTAGGGCGTACCCGCCCGCTCGTAGAGGTCGGGGGCCAGGAGCACGTAGACGCGCAGGCCGTCGGCCACCTCGACGAGGCCGAGGTCGCAGGCGGGGATGCCGGCGAGCCCCTCCAGGCGGCCCACCACCGGGATGTCGGGGAAGGCCGCCCGCACCTGCGGGTAGCCGGGAATGAGGACGCGGACGTCGTAATGCGCCCGCAGCGCCCGGGGGAGGGCGGCCGAGACCTCGCCGAGGCCCCCGGTCTTCACGAAATCCGCCATTTCGGGGGTGGCGTAGAGGATGCGCCGCCGCAAGGACATGCCCGTGGCGAAGGCACGATACGCACCCCTCTCGGACGTCCGCGCGGCGGATCCGGGACGGTGCATGTGTCGCATGGAGGGGCTTCCCGCCTGAGGAGGATGCCCCCGGCCCGCAAAGACACGGTCGGTGGAACTCGCCGCGATCTCAACCACGCCTAACGCTCCCTGTGCGCGACGGTTCCGCTGCGACGCACAAACGAGGCCATTTTTCGCGTTAAAGCACGGTTACCGTCCGCTGCAACGCAGAATGAAATTTGTATCGACCCGCGAAAATCAACCCTAACGCGAACAAGGCCGGAAATAGGCGGCTCATCCCGTCCAGGACGGGTCGGCTGTGCGTGACGCGCCCTTGAATCCCACGACGCTGTGTTTATCCTGCCACATCATCGACAAGAGATCGAGGAATAGCCGTCAAGTCTCGGTCTTGCCTCGACTTCGCCCGCAACCATCCACAGTCTTGGTGTGGTCGGGTTCAGGATGCTGGGCCGTTCATTCGCTGGCAATCTGGGAAGTCGCATACTGCTGGAAAGACCTTGGGGGAACGACTGTGCTCACCGACGTTCTGACGCGCGCCGCCTCGCCGACTTCCCCGTCCGATACGGGCGCTCCTGAGCCGAATGCCATGACGATCTCGCCCGCGACGATGCCCCTGACGGCCGCGAGCGGCGACGCGGTGGTGGACCTGCGCGAGGCGATTCGCGGCAAGCTCGCCCTCGTCCTCGGCAAGACCCCGGAGACCGCCCGCCCCCGCGACTGGTTCGCCGCCACGGCGCTGGCCCTGCGCGACCGGATCGTCGAGGCGGACCTGCCGAAGGCCGGCCAGACGCCGAACAAGCGGGTCTACTACCTCTCCCTCGAATTCCTGATCGGCCGGCTGATGTCGGACGCGCTGAACAACCTCGGCCTCACCGAGACCGTGCGCGCGGCGCTGGCCGAGCTCGGCATCGACCTCGACGCCGTGCAGGAGGCCGAACCCGACGCGGCGCTGGGCAACGGCGGCCTCGGACGGCTGGCCGCCTGCTTCATGGAGAGCATGGCCAGCCTGAAGATCCCGGCCTACGGCTACGGCATCCGCTACGACCACGGCCTGTTCCGCCAGTCCTTCAAGGACGGCTGGCAGCAGGAGGCGCCCGAGACCTGGCTCGCCGAGGGCAACCCCTGGGAATTCGCCCGGCCCGAGGCGACCTACCGGATCGGCTTCGGCGGCGCCGTCACCATGTCCGCCTCGGAGGCCGGCATCGCCCGGCACTGGCAGCCGGCGGAGACGGTGCTGGCGCTCGCCCACGACGTGCCGGTGGTCGGCTGGCGGGGGCGCCAGGTGAACCGCCTGCGCCTGTGGAAGGCGGAGGCCTGCGCCCCCATCGACCTCGCCCGGTTCAACGGCGGCGACCATGTGGGGGCGCTCGCCGAACGGATGCGCGCCGAGGCGATCTCCCGGGTCCTCTACCCGAGCGACGCTTCCGCCGAGGGACAGGAACTGCGCCTGCGCCAGGAATACTTCTTCACCTCGGCCTCGCTGCAGGACCTCGTGGCCCGGCACAAGGCCGAGCGCGGCGACCTGCGCTCCCTGCCGGACCACGCGGCGATCCAGCTCAACGACACCCACCCGGCCATCGCCGTGCCGGAGCTGATGCGCATCCTCACCGACGACCACGGCCTGTCCTTCGAGGATGCGTGGCACGTCACCACCAACACCCTGCACTACACCAACCACACCCTCCTGCCCGAGGCGCTGGAGACCTGGCCGGTGGAGCTGATGGAGCGGCTGCTGCCGCGCCACATGCAGATCATCTACCTGATCAACTGGATGCACCT
>JAKONI010000380.1 GCA_022702015.1 Beijerinckiaceae bacterium
CGGAAGGCTCGGCCCAGGCCCTGCCTGTCGCGCAGGCGCAGCAGCACCATCACCGCGAGGTGGGCCCCCACGGACTCGCCGCCGATGGTCAGCGCGTTGACCCCGAACTCCGCCCGGCCCTTGGTGGCGAGCCACGTTGCCGCCGCCTCGCAATCCACGAGGGCGGCGGGGTAGGGGTACTCGGGCGCAAGCCTGTACTCCACCGAGAGGGTGACGAAGCCGCAGGTGTCCGCCACCCGCTCCAGCCAGGGATCCTGCTCGTCCGCCGAACCCCAGATCCAGCCGCCCCGGTGGATGTGGAAGTAGGCGCCGCGCAGCTTCACGCCGGCCTTGGGGCGGATGCAGCGCAGCCGCAGGGGTCCGGCGGGACCGTCGATCGTCAGCCACTCGGCGCGGGCCGAGCGGGGCATCGCCGGGGACGCCTGGGTGCCGGCCCGGCGCCGGGCGCGTACCTCCGCGATCGGCAAGGTCCAGGGATCTGCCTGGGCGGCATGGGCGGCGACGATCTCGGCGTTGAGCCGCTTCGTCTCGGGATCGATCGTCGCCGGGTCGAACAGGGCGTGGTCGATCATTTTCTCGTCTCACTCGGCCGGTGAAGCCCCGGCTGCGATTCCGGCATCTTGGCGCGCCTACTCATGCTTGCCATCTGAAGGACGGCGGTGAAATCCGCGAGGGGCGCGGATGTTGCAGGCTTTCGGTCCGGTGTGGTGCGCCGGCCACGGTTATGCCCGCTTCCCCAGCGATCACAAGGCGCCAGACCGAGACCCGACCATGCTCCTCGACCACGACCGAAACCGCACCGCCGAGCCGCCGCGCGCGGCCTACCAGGGGCCGCAGGGCGCCTCGGGCCTGCGCCGCTTCCTCGGCGGCTCGCCCATGGGCGTGTTCGTGCGGCTGCTGTTCCTGTCGGTGCTGGTGGGCGCCTTCATGTCGATGCTCGGCATCACGCCGGGCTTGCTGTTCTGGCGGGTGGTCGATTCGGTTCAGGATCTCGTTCACCTCGCCGCCACCCAATTGCACGACATCACCGGCTGGATCGTGGCCGGCGCCATCGTCGTCATTCCGTTGTGGCTCATCGCGCGGCTCTTCGCCGTCTCGCGCTGAGGATACGGCGGCGTCCGGTGTGCCAACGCACGGACGCCGCCGGGGATGCGGCAGGATCGCGGAATTCCCAACGCGGTGCCGCGCCGCCCGATTCGCGAAATGTCCGCCGTGAGCGCCTCGACCCCGCTGCCCCTGGGCCACCGCCGCGTCCTGACGCTGGCCCTGCCGATGACCCTGGCCAACGTCACGACGCCGCTGCTCGGCTTCGTCGGCGCGGCGGTGGTCGGGCGGCTTGGGGATGCCGCTCTGCTCGGGGCGATCTCGTTGGGCGCCGTCATCTTCGATGCCCTGTTCTGGTCCTTCGGATCGCTGCGCATGGCCACCGCCGGACTCACCGCCCAGGCGGTGGGCGCCGGCGACCGGGCCGAAATCGACCGGACCCTCGCCCGGGCGCTGGCGGCCGGCACCCTGGCGGGCCTCGCCATCGCCCTGCTGCAATGGCCCATCGGCCGGGCCGCCTTCGCACTGAGCGGGGCGAGCCCCGCCGTGCTCGAAGGCCTCTCGGCCTACTTTCATATCCGCATCCTGTCGGCGCCTTTCGCCCTGGCGAACTACGCCGTGCTGGGCTCCGTGCTCGGGCGGGGACGCACCGATCTCGGCCTCATCCTCCAGGTCGCGATCAACCTCATCAACATCGCCCTGACCCTCGCCCTGGTGCTCGGCGCCGATTTCGGCATCGCCGGCGCCGCCCTGGCCGCCCTCGGCGCGGAGGTCTCGGGGGTGGTGCTCGGGCTGATCGTGGTGACGCGCCTCGGCTCCCGGCCCTTCCGGGTGCCCCTGGCCGAGATCCGCGACGGGGCCGCGCTGCGCCGGACTCTCAGCGTCAACGTCGACGTGATCCTGCGGACGCTCGCCATCATCGCGGCCATCGTCCTGTTCTCGGCGCTTGGGGCGCGACAGGGGGACGTGATCCTGGCCGCCAACGCCGTCCTGTGGAATCTCTTCCTGATCGGCGGGTTCTTCCTCGATGGCTTCGCCACCGCCGCCGAAACCCTGTGCGGGCAATCGGTGGGGGCCCGCGACGAGAAGGGCTTCCGCGCCGCCGCCACCCTGAGCCTGCGCTGGTGCCTCGGTTTCGGCCTCGCCGTCAGCGCGCTGGCGCTCCTGGGCGGCACGCCGTTCATCGACTTCGTGACCACCAACGGTCCGGTGCGCGAGGCGGCGCGGGCCTATCTACCGCTGGCGGCGCTCGCCCCCCTCACGGCGGCGGCGGCCTTCGCCTACGACGGAATCTATATCGGCGCCACATGGACGCGGGCCATGCGCAACCTGATGCTGCTGGCCCTCATCGCCTTCGGTGCAGCCCTCGCCCTCGTCCAGTTCCTCCACCTCGGCAATGCCGGATTGTGGATCGCCTTCGTGGTCTTCCTCGGGGCGCGGGGGTTGAGCCAGGCGATCGCCTATCCCCGCCTCGTCCGGCGGACGTTCCCCGGTTCATCGTCCTGAGAAACCGGGGCAGGGTCTCAGCGGGGATCCTTCCACGCCGTGGCCGTCGCGGCGGGGCGCGCCACCCTCACCACGGCCGGGCGCCGTGGCGCCCGGCGGATCGCGGCCCGGCGGATGTGCCGGGCGTAGCGGCGGCCGCGATGCTCGGACGAATGGCCGATCACCCCGCCGATCACCGCCCCCGCCACGGCGCCGATCGGGCCGCCGACCAAGGCGCCCGCCACCGCCCCGGAGCCGACCCCGAG
Source organism: Beijerinckiaceae bacterium (assembly GCA_022702015.1). Classification (GTDB taxonomy): domain Bacteria; phylum Pseudomonadota; class Alphaproteobacteria; order Rhizobiales; family Beijerinckiaceae; genus Methylobacterium. Next base: position 2,796 of record JAKONI010000380.1, read on the forward strand.
GGTCGTGGCGCTCTGCGCCAGCGCCACACCCGGCGTGGCGAGGCAGCCCACGACGGCCAGGGCCACAACAATCCGTCTCATCAGTCGTCCGTCGTCTGTCACCAAGTCGCGCGCTTCAATCTTGGCACCGTGACCAAACGACGGCGGCCCTCATCAGAAACCGGGGTGTCAAACCGCGTAGGTCATCATGTTCCGCGACGAAAGACGGATGGCGCGGGCCCGCCCCTCGTCTAGTGTGCACCGCAACGCGACCGGCCGTGCGGGGTGCATCATGCCCGGACGGATCGCGGGGGAAGGAACCGGCGACGGGACGCCGGACAGGGAAGGACATTGCCATGGCCACGCTGACCGATCTTCGCCTGCGGCGCAGCGTCCTCTACATGCCCGGCTCGAACCAGCGCGCCCTCGACAAGGCGAAGTCGCTGCCCTGCGACAGCATCATCCTCGACCTGGAGGACGCGGTCGGCCCCGACGAGAAGGAGACCGCCCGGGAGCAGGTCTGCGCGGCGGTGAAGAACGGCGGCTACGGTGCCCGGGAACTGGTGATCCGCGTCAACGCCCCGCAAACACCCTGGGGCGAGGCGGATCTGCACGCCGCCATCGAGGCGAAGCCCGACGCGATCCTGATGCCGAAGGTCTCCTCGCCGGCGGTGCTGGAGAGCATCGCCGACCGGCTCGAATCCCTCGACGCCCCGGAGGATCTCCGCATCTGGGCGATGATCGAGACCCCGGCCTCGATCCTCAACATCCACGAGATCGCCAAGGCCCGCCGGGACAGCCGCAACCGCCTGACCTGTTTCGTCCTCGGAACCAACGACCTTTCCAAGGACACCTGGGCCAAGATCGTGCCGGGCCGGGCCCCGTTCCTGCCCTGGATGATGACGGCGCTCGCCGCCGCCCGCTCCGAGGGACTCACCATCCTCGATGGCGTCTTCAACGACATCGCCGACACCGAGGGCTGCCGGGCCGAGTGCCTGCAGGCCCGCGACCTCGGCTTCGACGGCAAGACGCTGATCCACCCGAGCCAGTTGGAGCCGGCCAACACCTCCTTCGCCCCCACCGAGGAGGAGGTGCGCCGGGCCAAGATGGTGCTGGAAGCCTTCGAGCGGCCGGAATACGCCAAGCGAGGCGTCATCAAGCTGGAGGGCCGGCTCTATGAGCGTCAGCACCTCGCCATGAACCGCCGCGCCGTGAGTTGGGCCGACGCCATCAAGGCGAAGGGGTACTGAGGCGGGGGCGCCCCGCCCGCCTCATCCCCCGGCGAGCGTCCGGGCGTCGCGGCCGACGAAAGCGGAAATGGAACGGCCGCCTTCGGCCCGGACCCGGTCCGCGAGGCCGGCCTTGATCCGGCCGACGAGGCCCGGCCCCTCATAGACCAGCGCGGAGTAAAGCTGCACAAGGCTCGCCCCCGCGCGGACCTTCGCCCACGCCGTCTCCGCCGAGTCGACGCCGCCGACCCCGACGAGGGGGATCGATCCGCCCACCCGCAGCCAAGTCTGCGCCAGCATTCGGGTGGCGGGGACGAAGAGCGGTTGGCCGGACAGGCCCCCGGTCTCCGTCGCGAGGGCCTTCTCGCGCAGGGTTTCCGGCCGGGCGACCGTGGTGTTCGAGACGACGAGCGCCTGGACGCCCCGGCGCAGGGCCGTGGCGCAAATGGAGTCGAGGGCGTCCAGCGCCATGTCGGGGGCGATCTTCAGGAGGATCGCCGCCCCGCTTCCGGCTGTATCGCGGGCCTCCACCACCCGCGCGAGAAGCTCATCGAGGAAGGTCTCGCCCTGGAGGTCGCGCAGTCCCGGCGTGTTCGGCGAGGAGACGTTCACCGTCACGAAGGCCACATGCGGGGCGAGCGCCGCCGTGCAGGCGGCGTAGTCGGCGAGGCGGTCCAACGAGTCCTTGTTGGCGCCGATGTTGACGCCGACGAGGCCCGGACGCCCGGCGCGGGCGCGCAGGCGCGCGGCCACGACGTCGAGCCCCTCGCTGTTGAGGCCGTAGCGATTGATCACCGCCCGGTCGGCGGCGAGACGGAAGACCCGGGGCTTCGGGTTGCCCGGCTGGGGCCGGGGCACCACGCCGCCGACCTCCACGAAGCCGAAGCCGAGGCGCAGCAGGGCGTCCGGCACGCGCGCGCCCTTGTCGAACCCCGCCGCGAGGCCGACCGGGTTCGGGAACCGCCGGCCGAGGATGTCCACGGCGAGGCACGGGTCGTCGCCCCTGGGGCCACCGGCGGGGAGGAGTTGCAGCCCACGGATCGTCAGGTCGTGGGCCCGTTCGGCATCGAGCCGGTGCAGGAGGGGCCGCACCAGGGGAAACACGGCACCGATCATCGCGGCATGATCCCTTCGGGAAAGCTGTGGCGCCCGTCCGGGCCGAGGGGCAACGCCACGACATCGATCACGGCCGGGAGCGGCAGGTCGCCGTAGAGGTGGGGGAACAGGTCGCCGCCCCGGGACGGTTCGTAGCGCAGGGCGTCCCCCAAGCGGTCGGCCTCGATGGCCAGGAGCAGAAGATCGGCCTGGCCGGCGAAGTGCCGGGAGGCCGTCTCCGCCACCTGGGCGGCGGTGGAAAAGTGGATGAACCCATCCGCCAGGTCGACCGGCGCCCCGGCGAAGCGGCCGGCGGCCTTCGCCTCCTCCCAGAGGGAACGCGGGCAGATCTTGTAGACGAGCGGCATGACGACTCCCCGCAGGATGCGGTCGGATAGAGGGAGCGGCGGCCCGTCGCAACAGCCGCGTGGCCGTGGCGACGACGGCCCCTGGGTGCGCGGGCACGGCCTAATGTTTGCGTGTTCGACGCCGGGCGACCGGCCGAAGCGGTATCCGGCCGGACGGTTGTCGCCCCTTCCCCACGCAGGATTATGCAGTTCGCGATTTGCAATTTGCTGATTGTAGTTCTAGTTTCCTAGAGCTAGGCTGCACGTCTCAGAGGTGCTGCTTCCGTAGGCACAACTGTGCAAGTCTGACGCGGGCCGGGATCTCCGGATCAGTCAGTCGAGACTCGGCGGGTCTTATGCTGTCCCACGAACAAATCTGGAACGCGATCGATCGCCTGGCCGAGCGGCACGGCTATTCCGCCTCCGGGCTCGCCCGGCGGGCGGGGCTCGATGCCACCAGCTTCAACCGGTCGAAGCGGATCGGCGCGGACGGGCGCAAGCGCTGGCCCTCGACGGAATCGATCGCGAAGGTGCTGGCCGCCACGGGGGCAAGCCTGGACGAATTCCTGCGCCTGATCGAGGCGCGGGCGGTTCCCGCGCGGACGATGGTGCCCCTCATCGGCCTCACCCAGGCGGGGGCGGGGCGGGTCTTCACGGATGACGGGATGCCCACCGGGGGCCCCGGCTGGGAAGAGATCGAGTTTCCCGATCTCGGCGAGGAGCGGGCCTTCGCCCTGGAGGTGCAGGGCGATTCGATGATGCCCCTGTTCCGGGATGGGGACGTGCTCATCGTCTCACCCACCGCCGGGGTGCGCAAGGGCGACCGGGTGGTCGTCCGGCTGCACGGGGGCGAGGTCATCGCCAAGGAACTGCGCCGCCGCACCGCCCGCACGGTGGAACTGGTCTCCCTCAACCCGGAGCATCAGGACCGGGTGCTCAATATTGGCGAGATCGCCTGGATGGCCCGGGTGATGTGGGTTCGCCAGTAGCGAGCCTCCGGCTTTTCCTCCGGGCCGGCAGGGTCTATCGCTGCGCCAGCGCCGGCCGCATCGGACGGTCGGAGACGGCTTTCGGCCAGGACGGGCATGGCGCAGCTTGAGACACCCCTCGACGCGCGGACGCTTCCTGAACCGACCCGCGCCGTGATCGATGCGCTGCCGGTGGCCTGCCTCGTCCTCGATGGGGCCGGAACCGTCCTGCACCTCAACCCCGCCCTGGAACGCCTCACGGGTCAGGCGGCCGCCGCCCTGGCGGGGAGGGGCCTCGACGTGTTCACGGGCCCGCACGGATCCACCCTGGACGGCGACGCGGAGGGACCGCAGGAGTTTCTCGCGCTGAAGGCTGACGGCGCGACGTTCTGGGCGGTGTTGTACCTCGCCCCCCTCTCGCCGGGGCTGCGGGTCGGGCAGATCGTGGACGTGACCGACCGGCACGAGGCCGAGGCGGCCCTCGCCCTGTCCCGCCAGCGGGAGGCCCTGGGCCTGCTGACCAACAGCGTCGCGCACGAGTTCAACAACTTCCTACAGATCCTCATCGGCTACATCGACGGCCTCAAGCGGCGCCTGGGCGACCGCCAGGAGCCGTTCATCCAGCGGGCGATCTCGCGCTCCGCCGATGCCACGGAGCGGGCGGCGATCCTCACGCGGCATTTGCTGGCCTATTCCCGCCGGATCGCCCCGGATGTCCGCCCCATCGACCTCGACGCCTTCGTCACGGACCTCGGCGGACGCCTCGCGCGCGATCTGCCGAAGGGGATCAGGCTGGTGGTGGAGGGCACCCCGGACCTGCCCCGGGCGATCAGCAACCCGAGCCAGATCGAGTTCGCCCTGAGACATCTCGTCGCCAATGCCTGCGAGGCGATGCCGGACGGGGGCACGCTCAGCCTCTCGACCTTCCGCATCGAACCCGGCGACCGCTCGATGCAGCATCCCGGCGCCGGGGCGGTGGGGATCGTCGTCGGCGATACCGGGCAGGGCATGTCGCCGGAGATGCTGGCGAGGGCCCTGGCCCCCTTCCAGACGAGCCGCGAGGCCGGGCGCGGCGCCGGCCTCGCCATCGTCCACGGGCTGATGAAGCGGCAGAACGGCACCATCACCCTCGACAGCGAGCCGGGCGGCGGAACGCGGGTGCGGCTGATCTTCCCGGCGGCGCCCGATCGCGTTCTCCACTGAATCTCTCGCGATGCGCCGGACTAAAATCCGCGCACGACCGTTTCCATATTGTCATTGGCGGTCCCTTCGCCGGTTCGTCTTCAGAGGCGTTTCATGTTCAGTTCTTCGACGCGCGGTCGGCACAGGGCGGCCCTCCTGGCGCTTGCCGCCCTGCTGACCGTGGCGGCCCCCATCGCCGAGGCCCGGCCCGGCGGTGGCGGTTCATTCGGGTCGCGCGGATCGCGCACCTACACCGCCCCCTCGGCCACCCCGACCGCCCCCGGCGGCGGCATGTCGATGCAGCGCAGCCAGACCGCGCCCTCGCCCGGCATGAACTCCCCCGGAATGGCCAATCCCGGGATGCAGGCCGGCGGCCGCCGCGGCGGCTTCATGGGCGGATTGCTCGGCGCGGGGCTTCTGGGTGCCCTGCTGGGTGCCGGCTTCTTCGGCGGCATGGGGGGGATCGCCTCGATGCTCGGCCTGCTGCTGCAGGTGGGCCTCGTGATCGGCCTCGTGATGCTGGTGATGCGCCTGTTCCGTCGTCGCAGCGAGTCGGCCGCCCCGTCCTATGCTCGCACGGGTCCCGCCGGGCCGGGCGCCGGCATGGGTGGTCCGATGGGGGGCTCCCCCATGGGCGGACCGGCGATGAACGCCGCCCCCCCGCGCCAGCCGCAGATGCGGCAGGTCCAGATCGGTCCGAACGATTTCCAAGCCTTCGAGCGGCTGCTGGGTGACATCCAGGATGCCTTCTCGCGGGAGGACCGTGTCAGTCTCGGAAACCTCACGACGCCGGAGATGATCGGCTACTTCGATGAGCAGCTGCGCGACAACGCGAGCCGCGGCGTCATCAACCGCATCACCGATGTCAAGCTGCTCCAGGGCGACCTCGCGGAGGCCTGGGGCGAGGATCGCACCGACTACGCCACCGTCGCCATGCGCTACGCCCTCAAGGACGTGATGGTGGAGCGCGGCAGCGGCCGGGTCGTCGGGACCAACGATCCCGAGGCGACGGAGCTGTGGACCTTCCAGCGCCAGCCCGGTCGCGGTTGGGTGCTCTCGGCGATCCAGCAGACGAACCGCTGACGCCACGCCCGGGGGACACGCCCCCCGGGCACGCAATCCCCGCCGGATCGCCCCTGTCCTCCTCGAGGACCGAAGGCGATCCGGCCCTCAGGCCGGCGTTTCCTCGACGCCGGCCTTCTTTCGTTGGGCATCCCATTCGTTGGCCAGGGCGACGAAGCCCTCCACGGGAATCTCCTCGGCCCGGGCCGTCTCGACGATCCCCACCGCCCGAAGCAGCGGAAGCGGATCCGGCGCGAGGGACTTCAGGCTCTGGCGCAGCATCTTCCGCCGCTGCCCGAAGGCGGCGCGGGTCACGGCCTCCAGGGCGCCCGCCCGGCAGGGAAGGGGCGTTGCCCGAGGCATCAGATGCACCACGCTCGACGTGACCTTCGGCGGGGGTACGAAGGCCGTGGGAGCCACATCGAACAGGATGGATGCCTCCGTCCGCCAGCCGCACAGCACCCCGAGGCGCCCGTAATCGGCCCGCTCCTCCGGGGTGGCGACGATCCGCTCGGCCACCTCCCGCTGGAACATCAGCACCGCCCGATCCCACCAGGGCGGCCACGCCTCACCGGACAGCCATCCGGTGAGCAGGGCGGTACCCACATTGTAGGGGAGGTTGGCCACGATCCGCGCCGGCCGGTCCCCAAGGAGGGGCCGGGGGTCGAATTCCAGGGCGTCGGCATCCACGACATCGAGCCGCCCCGGATAATGCGCCGCGATTTCGGCCAGCGCCGGCAAGGCGCGGGGGTCGCGCTCGATGGCGATGACCCGCCCGGCGCCCTCGGCGAGGAGCGCGCGGGTGAGGCCGCCGGGTCCAGGGCCGACCTCGACCACCGTCACCCCGTCCAGTGGCCCGGCCGACCGGGCGATCCGTGCGGTGAGGTTGAGATCGTAGAGGAAGTTCTGGCCTAGCGCCTTCTTGGGTTCGAGGCCGTGGCGGGCTACCACCTCCCGCAGCGGCGGCAATCCGTCGGGGGCGCTCACAGCTCGTCCTCGGGGTCGAAATGTCGGGCGCCGGAGGGTCGGGGCCGCCCCGCGTAGACGTTGAAGGGCACCACGGCGCCTTCCTCCGGCCGGTCCCCCCCCAGCGCGTCGGCGAGGCGCCGGGCGAGGCGAAGTGCGGCGATCAGGCTGTCCGGCCGGGCGATCCCCTGCCCGGCGATGTCGAAGGCGGTGCCGTGATCGGGTGATGTCCGCACGAAGGGCAGGCCGAGGGTGACGTTCACCCCGTCATCGAAGGCGATGGTTTTGATGGGGATCAGCGCCTGATCGTGGGTGGGCGCGAGGACGACGTCGTAGCCCTGGCGGGCGCGGGCATGGAACAGGGTGTCGGCGGGCAGCGGACCCCGGATGTCGATGCCCTCCGCACGCAGCCGCGCGACGGCGGGAGCAAGCACGTCCCGGTCCTCATGGCCGATCGTCCCGGATTCCCCCGCATGGGGATTGAGCCCGGCCAGGACGAGGCGCGGCTCGGGCAAGCCGAAGCGTTCCCGCAGGTCGCGGGCGACGATCCGGGCGGTGTCCTCCACGAGGGCCTGGGTCAGAAGGCCCGGCACATCGCGCAGGGGCACGTGGATCGTCACGGGCACGACGGCCAGCGTTTCGCTCCAGATCATCATGACCGGGCGCGGCGGCTCCACATCCGGGGGCACGGCGAGGGCCGCCAGGAACTCGGTGTGACCGGGATGGGCGAAGCCGGCGCGGGTGAGCACGTGCTTGGCGATGGGGTTCGTCACCACCGCCGCCGCCCGTCCGGCCTTCACGAGGCCGACCGCCGCGCTGATCGATTCGATGACCGCCCCCGCCTGGGCGGAATCGGGGAGTCCGGGCACGGCGGAGACGGGGGTGCCGCTCGGCAGCGGGACGACGGGCAGGGCCCTGGGAAACACCTCGCCCGCCATCTCGGGATCGACCTCGGCCACCGGCACCAGCCGGTCCAGGCGCTGCGCCAGACGCTCGAGAAAGGCCGGATCGCCCACCACGAAGAAGGGCGGCAGCGGCACCGGCCCGCCCCGCGCGAGCCAAGCGGCCAGTGCGAGTTCCGGTCCGATCCCGGCGGGATCGCCGAGGGTGAGGGCAAGGGCAGGCATGGCGCTCTCTTAGCTCGCCGCAGGGCACCACGATACGGGGTTCCCAAAGGGCAAACCCTTTGGTGGGGTCCAGGGGCGAAGCCCTTGGAAAATGCAGGGCGCCGCCCTGCACCCACGAAAGGGCTAAGCCCTTTCAGAACCCGTTACCGAGCGGTCGCGATGCCGTCGGCGGTGGTGGCGATGCCGACGTTCTGGCGCAGGTCCGCCTCGCCCAGGGTCTTGAGTTCGATGCGCAGCAGCACCGTCTGGTTGCGCTCGCGGACGCCCGTGGCCGTAGCGATGGGGGAATTGATGTAGTTCAACGTGACGGTGGTGCACTCGTCCTGATAGCCGCCGCCGAAGCTCGCCCCGGCCACGTAGAACCGCCCCGGGTTCTCGTAGATCGGGGCCGATCCGACGGAGGTGGTGAGGTAGCTCGCCAGCGCGTCGTTGTAGTTGTTCCGCACGTCCAGGTAGTGGGTCAGGTCCATCAGCACCGAGCCCGAGACGAACCAGTTCGGCGTGATGTTGTAGGTCGCGGAGGCGGTGACGCCCTCGCGGAAATGGCTGTAGCCGAGCAGCGGCTGCGCCTCGTAATACGAGTAGAACACCGAGGTGGTGAGCGGCAGGAACGGGGCGAACCGCGCGGTCACCCCCGTCTCGAACCGCGCGACGTGGAAATCGGACTGGTTGAAGCGCGCCCGGGTGATGAACGTGATGTTCTGGTTCGGGGAGAGCTGGAACCGCCCGACGTAATCGGACAGGGGCTTGTCGAGCCCGGATTCGATGCCCGTGTTGGCAAGGTCGCCCCGGCGGAACGAGTTCACGCCGGCAAGCTGGATCGACTCGCCGAACAGCACGTTCGCGTACCAGCCCGACGGGGTGACCACGGAGTATTGCGCGCCGAGGTTGGTACGGACACCGCCCTCGACCCGGTCGTAGCCGGAGAACTTGTCCCACTCGAACAGCGACGTGTCGTCGAAGACGAGGCTCTGGGCGTCCTCGTTCGGCAGGCGGCCGATCTTGGTCTCGGAGGGACGCAGCAGAAGCTGGCCGATCGGCTCGATCGTATGGACGCCGCCGCCGCCGAAGTTGGCGACGAAGGGGTAGCGGTAGTCGAGGCCCAGCGTCGGCATGACCCGGCCGCTCACCCCGTCGTCGATCCGCGCCACCGAGGGGGCGAGGTCGTTCTGGTAGCCCGACAGGTTCGGGTTCACGAAGAACGTGTCCGCCCGCAGGGACGCGAAGGGCGTGAACTTCTGCCCGTAATCGTCGATGAAGCTGCGCCGCCACGTCAGCTGCGCCGAGGCACGGGTATCCTGGCCGGCGAGGCCCTGGATCAGGCAGGCGCCCCGGGCGAACACCGCGCAGGTCTGGTACAGCGGGAAGCTGACGCCGTTCACGCTCGGCGAGAACAGGTAGGTCGTGGTGCGGGGCAGGCCCTGATACTGGGTCGTCTCGCGGGTCAGGCTCGTGATGTTGGCCTGGAAGCGCACCTCGCCGCCGATCTCGGAGGGCCCGTTGACGCGCTTGTCGTAGTCGATCACCGGGGCGACGATCGGCTGCTGCTTCTGCCAATCGAAGCTCGACAGGCCCTTGAAGTAATAGGCTCGGGCATCGAACCACGAGCGGTCGCCCTGGCCGGTCAGGTAGGCCGTCGACACCGCCTCGCGGAAGAAGTCCGTGGTGATGGACTGGTTGCGGATGCGATAGTTGTCGAGGAACCACTTGTCGCTGACGCCGACGAGATCCCAGCCGGTCTTCCAGCGGTCGTTGATGTAGAACCGCCCCTGGCTCTCCACGGAGCCGCGGAAGTCGCGCTCACCCGCGCCCAAAGGGCTCGGGAGGAAGGCCGAGGGCGTGGTCTGCGAGATGCCCGACAGGCGCAGCGTGTAGTAGCCGTTGTCGATCCGGTGGCGGAACTCCGCCTGCCCGAGCACGCCCTGCCGGCTGAGGAAGGTCGGCGTCAGGGTCAGATCGTAGTTCGGCGCGAAATTGATGAAGTACGGCAGGGACACGCCCTTACCCAGCGCCGTGGTGGAGATGAAACGCGGGGTCAGGAAGCCGGTCTTGCGCCGCTCGCTCGGGTCGGGGGCCTCGAAATACGGAAGGTAGAGCACCGGGATGCCGGCGAGTTCGAGGGTCGATTCCTCGAAGTAGATCGTATGGGTCTCGTTGTTGTGAATGATCTTCTGCGCCCGGATCTGCCACAGGGGCGGCTTCTCCGGCGCGTCCTTGCACGGCTCGCAGGCCGTGTAGCTGCCGTATTCGAACGAGGTCTGCTCCCCGTCCACGCGCTCGCCCCGGGGGGCGGAGAAGCGGACGCGGATCGTCTCGTTCTTGCGCTCGATGGATTGCTGGACGCGAAGGGAGTCGACGAAGCCGGTCTTGAAGTCGTCGGTCAGCTCCATGCGTTCGCCGGTCACGACGCCGCCATCGGT
>JAKONI010000012.1 GCA_022702015.1 Beijerinckiaceae bacterium
TCTTCACGTAGTAGAGCAGGCCGGAGAGAATGATGAGGAACAGGATCACCCGGAAGCCCAAGGCCTTGCGATCCATCATGTGCGGCTCGGCCGCCCACATCAGGAAGGCCGAGACGTCCTTGGCGTATTGGTCCATCGTCTCGGGGGCGACCGGGTTGCCCTTGTCGTCCTTGGCGTAGGTGATCTGTCCGTCAGACAGAGGCGGCGGCATCGCGATGATGTGGCCTGGGTAGTAGAGATTGTAGTGCCCGCCATCCGGGACCTGGAAGTCCTTCGGCGCATCCTTGTAGCCATTGAGGAGGCCGTGGATGTAGTCCGGTCCCTGCTCCGAATAGCCGACCAAGGGCAGCCAGTCGTAGAGGAAGGTCAGGTTGCCGCGCGAGAAGGTTCGCGCCTTGGCGATCACCGAGAAGTCCGGCGGCGCCTTGCCGCCGTTGGCCGCCGCGGCGGCCTGGTCGTTCGGGAAGGGCGGCGGGAAGGTGTCCGCCGGGCGGCCCGGCCGGTCGAACATGTCGCCGGCGTCGTTCGGGCCGTCCTTGACCTGGTAGGAGGCGGCCAGCGCCTTCACCTGCCCGGCCGAGAAGTCCGGCCCGCCCTCCTGCGCGAGGTTGCGGAACGAGACCAGCTTCATGGAATGGCAGTTGGAGCAGACCTCCTTGTAGACCTGGAAGCCCCGCTGCAACTGCGCGGTGTCGAAGCGGCCGAACGTGCCGGCGAAGCTCCAGTTCACCCGCGGCGGCACGGGGCCGCCATGGGCGTCCTCGGCCTGTGCGGGCACGCCGAGGAGGAGGGCCGCCACGGCGGCGGCAAGGGCGGTCGGGAGGATGCGGGTCATGGCCATCACAATCCGTCGTCCCTCAACCCTTGACCGGTGGGGCGGCGGTCGCCCCCGCCGGGAAGCCCGGCCCTCCCGCCACCTGCTTGCCCGGACCCGTCACGCTCTCCAGGATCGATCCCGGCAGGGGCTTGGGTGTCTCGAACAGGCCGCAGAGCGGCATCACGATGAGGAAGTGCGCGAAGTAGTAGGCCGTGCAGACCTGCGAGGCGATGACGTAGCCTCCCTCGGGCGGCTGCGAGCCGAGCCAGCCGAGAAGCAGGACCACGCCGAGGAACACCCACATGAACTGCCGGTAGATCGGCCGGTAGTTGCAGGAGCGGACCCGCGACGTATCGAGCCACGGCGCGAAGGCCAGGATGATCACCGCCGAGAACATCAGGATGACGCCGCCGAGCTTGCTCGGGACCGCCCGGAGGATCGCGTAGAACGGCAGGAAGTACCATTCCGGCACGATGTGGGCGGGCGTCACCGCCGGGTTCGCGGGGATGTAGTTGTCCGCATGGCCGAGGTAGTTCGGCATGAAGAACAGGAACCACGCGAACAGGATCATGAACACCACGGTGGCGAACACGTCCTTCACCGTGGCGTAGGGGGTGAAGGGCACCGCGTCCTTGCCGGACTTGATCGGGATGCCGGTCGGGTTGTTCTGTCCGGTGACGTGCAGTGCCCAGACGTGCAGCACGACGACGCCGGCGATCATCCACGGCAGCAGGTAGTGCAGGGAGAAGAAGCGGTTCACCGTCGGGTTGCCGACCGAGTAGCCGCCCCAAAGCAGGCTCTGGATCGTGTCGCCGACCACCGGGATCGCCGCCAGGATGTTGGTGATGACGGTGGCGCCCCAGAAGCTCATCTGGCCCCACGGCAGGGTGTAGCCGAGGAAGGCGGTGGCCATCATCAGCAGGTAAATGATGACGCCGAGGATGTAGAGCACCTCGCGGGGCGCCTTATACGATCCGTAGTAGAGCGCCCGGAACATGTGGACGTAGACCGCCACGAAGAACATCGACGCGCCGTTGGCGTGCGCGTAGCGCAGCAACCAACCGTAGTTCACGTCGCGCATGATCTTCTCGACGGAGTTGAACGCCCCCGTCGCGGACGGCTCATAGTGCATCGCCAGCCAGACGCCGGTGATGATCTGGACGCCGAGGAAGACGGCGAGGATCGCGCCGAAGGTCCAGAAGTAGTTCAGGTTCCGGGGAACCGGGTAGGCGATGAACGACGAATGGACGAGTCCCGCGATCGGCAGGCGCGCCTCGAACCATTTGGCGACGCGGCTCTTCGGGACGTAGGTGCTGGCGGTTCCGCTCATGTCTGCCTCTCCCTCAAGCTTCGCCCTTGCCGCCGGCCGGTTCGCCGATGCGGATTTTCGTATCCGTCTGGAAGGCGTAGGGCGGTATGGGCAGGTTGATGGGCGCCGGTCCGTGGCGGACGCGACCCACCGCGTCGAACTGCGAGCCGTGGCACGGACAGGCCCAGCCCTCGAAGCTGCCCTGATGGCCGATCGGCACGCAGCCCAGATGGGTGCAGTTGCCGTAGACCACGAGCCACTGGTCGTGCCCGTTCTTCACCCGCGTGTCGAAGGCGGCGGGGTCGATCATCTGCGGCGGCGGCACCGCCCGCATGTCGGTGATTTCCTTCGTGGTCAGCTTGCGCACGAAGATCAGCTTGCCGCGCCAGAAGACGTTGACGATCTGCCCATCCTGGATCGGCGTGAGGTCGACATCGATCGGCGCGCCGGCCGCGATGACATCCGCATCGGGCGCCATGGAGGAGACGAAGGGCCATGCGACGGCTCCGACCCCTACGGCGAGGCCCGCCCCGGTCGCGAGGAAAAGGAAATCGCGGCGGCTGCCGTCATGGGACGCTTCGGCGGGAGCGGCGGTGCTGTTCGCCAAGGGCTCATCTCTCCGAGGTCAGGGCTGCGGTCCGGTTCCGCCCGTGGCGGCCGGCCAGACCACAGCATTATGGTTCTAAACTGTGCAATGCGACCGGCCGTCGCCACAAGTCAAGCCGCCCCCGGCCAAGCTCGGGACAAACCGCTTGGACAATCCCTC
>JAKONI010000017.1 GCA_022702015.1 Beijerinckiaceae bacterium
GCGCGCTCGTATAGAGGCGGGGGAAGGCGGAGCGAGCCGGCCGCCGCCATCGCCGCAGGACCATCGACGACATGCTGGACATGAGCTGGGGCGAGGTGATGCTGATCGGCGGGGTCGCCCTCATCGTCATCGGGCCGAAGGATCTGCCGAAGGCGCTGCGCACGGTCGGACAAGTCACGTCCAAGCTGCGGCGGATGGCGGGCGAATTCCAGATGCAGTTCAACGAGGCGATCCGCGAGGCGGAACTCGATGAGGTGCGCAAGGGCGTCGACGGCATCCGCGACACGATGCGTGGGACGACGAACTTCAACCCGGTTCAAACGATCCGCGACGAGTTGCGCGGGGCGGTCGAAGGCAAGGCCAAATCCGAGCCGGCGGCGACCTCCGGGAGCTTCGGCCCGCCGAAGCCGGAGGACGTGGCTCCCCCGGTCCTGGAATCATCCTCGATCGCGTCCGAGCCCCAGACGCCCGAGGTTCGCGCGCCGGAAGCTCGCGCGTCCGAGGCTCGCGCATCCAAGCCCCGGAGCCTCGCGGAGGCCACCGCGCGGCTGAAGGCGGAGCGTGATGGTGGCGCGGCTCCGGTTCCGGGCTCCGCAGACGACCCCTACGGAACTCCGATCACCGAGGCCGAGCCGAGCCGGAACGGGACTGCCGCACAATGACCAGCCAGGCCGACGAGGCCGACATCGAGGCGTCCCGGGCGCCGCTGCTCGAACATCTGATCGAACTGCGCTCGCGGTTGATCAAGTCGCTCATCGCTTTCGTGGTGATGTTCTTCGGGTGCTTCTTCTTCTCCCGGGATATCTACAACATCCTCGTCCATCCCTACGTGTCGGTGGTCGGCGCGCAGAATGCCGAGCTGATCGCGACGCACTTCCTCGAGCAGGTCTTCACCAACATCAAGCTCAGCGTGTTCGGGGCGGCCTTCCTCGCCTTCCCGGTCATCGCCACGCAGATCTACGCCTTTGTGGCGCCCGGCCTGTACCGCAATGAGCGCAAGGCGTTCCTGCCCTACCTCATGGCGACGCCGATCTTCTTCATCCTCGGCGCGCTGGTCGTGTTCTTCCTGGCGATGCCATTGCTCATCAAGTTCTCGGTCTCGCTCCAGCAGGTGGGCGTCTCCGGCGAGCCGACAATCAAGCTGCTGCCGAAGGTGGACGAGTACCTCTCGCTCATCATGACACTGATCTTCGCCTTCGGCCTCGCCTTCCAGTTGCCGGTGATCCTCACCCTCCTCGGGCAAGTCGGAATCATCGACACCAAGTTCCTGCGGGAGAAGCGCCGCTACGCCATCGTGCTGGTCTTCGTCGCCGCCGCGATCCTGACGCCGCCGGACGTGATCTCCCAACTCTCGCTGGCGGTGCCGATGCTGCTTCTCTACGAGGCGTCGATCTTCTCCGTGGCCCGTGTCGAGGCCCGCCGCCGGACCCAGAGGGTCAAAGAGGGCCTGGAACCCTGATCCTCACCCGCCCCCGCATGGCGCGGGGGCGGTCGAACGCGGGATGTCGGACGCCGGCGGGGCCGTCACCCCACCCGCAGCAGCACGTGCTTCTTCTTGCCGAAGGAGAGCTTGATCACCCCGTCGGCCGTCAGGTCCGAGGGGCTCAAGGCGGCCTTCTCGTCGGTGACCTGCACATCGTTGACCCGCAGCCCTCCGCCCTTGATCTGGCGGCGGGCCTCGCTCGTCGAGGGGACGAGCTTGGCATGGTCCGGCCCGAAGGCGGTCAACACTCCGAGCCCCGCCTCCAGCACGCCGGCCGGTACGGTGATGGTGGGCAGGTCGGCGGCCAGCGAACCCTCCACGAAGGTCTTTCGGGCGGTCTCGGCGGCGGCATCGCCGGCCTCGCGGCCGTGCATCAGGGCGGTCGCCTCGGTGGCGAGCACCTTTTTGGCCTCATTGATCTCGGCGCCGCCGAGCGCCGCGAGGCGGGCAATCTCCTCCATCGGCAGCAGGGTGAACAGCTTGAGGAAGCGGGCGACGTCCGCATCCTCGGTGTTGCGCCAGAACTGCCAGTAATCGTAGGGCGAGAGCATCTCGGGGTTCAGCCACACCGCCCCGGCGGCGGTCTTGCCCATTTTGGCGCCCGAAGCCGTGGTCAGCAGCGGGCAGGTCAGGGCGTAGAGCTGCGGCGTGCCCATGCGGCGGCCGAGGTCGATCCCGTTGACGATGTTGCCCCACTGATCGGACCCGCCCATCTGGAGGATGGTCCCGTAGCGGCGGTTCAGCTCCACGAAGTCGTAGGACTGGAGGATCATGTAGTTGAACTCCAGGAACGACAGTTCCTGGTCGCGCTCCAGACGCAGGCGCACGCTGTCCATCGACAGCATGCGGTTCACCGAGAAGTGGCGACCGACGTCGCGCAGCATCTCGATGTAGTTGAGCTTCGTCAGCCACTCGGCGTTGTCGACCATCGTCGCGTCGGTGCCGCCGTCGCCGAAGCGCAGGAACCGGTCGAAGGTCTTGCGGATCTCGGCCTTGTTGGCGTCGATCTGCTCGATGGTGAGGATCTTGCGGGATTCATCCCGACCGGAGGGATCGCCGACGCGGGTCGTGCCGCCGCCCATCAGGGTGATGGGCCTGCCCCCCGTGGCCTGGAGCCAGTGCAGCATCATGATCGAGAGCAGGTGCCCCACATGCAGGGAGGGCGCGGTGCAATCGTAGCCGACATAGGTGGTCAGCCGACCCTCCAGGGCGGCGGCGTCGATCCCGGCCATGTCGGAGGCCTGGTGGATGTAGCCGCGCTCGGAGAGGATCCGCAGGAAATCGGATTTCGGCGTGAAGTCGGCGCTCATGGATGTCACGGAGTCCGGGGCGGGCGACAGGGTGCGGCCCGCGTGCTAGCTCCCCGGTCGAGGGGATCGGTCCGGCTCTTAGCAGCACGATCCCGGAAAGGCACGGGGGCTTCCATGGCGATGTCGCGGGCGATCGGCCTGATGAGCGGCACCTCCCTCGATGGCGTCGACGTGGCGTTGATCGAGACGGACGGGCAGACCGTGCACGTCGTCAAGAGCCACAACACTTTCCTCGAACCGCTCGGCCCCACGGGATACCGGGGCTACTCCGAGGAGGAGAAGGCGCTGCTGCGCGCCGCCACCAAGGATGCGGAGGCCATCCTCCAGCCCGGCGACCGGCCGGGACGGTTGCCCGAGGCGGAGGCCTTCGTCACCGGGGCCCATGCGGAGGCGGTGGAGCGGTTCCTGGCCGAGAACGGCCTCGTCCCCTCCGATGTCGATGTGATCGGCTTCCACGGACAGACGGTGATCCACCGGCCCGACCATCGCCTCTCCGTGCAGATCGGCGACGGGCAGGCCCTCGCCAACCGCCTCGGCATCCCGGTGGTCTCCGACCTGCGCCGGGCGGATGTCGAGGCGGGCGGGCAGGGGGCGCCGCTGGTGCCGGTGTTCCACAAGGCGCTGGCCGAGGCGTCTGGTTTCGCGGGGCCGGTGGGCATCCTCAACATCGGCGGCGTCGCCAACGCCACCTTGATCGATTCGAAGGGCGGGGTGATCGCCTTCGATACGGGGCCGGGCAACGCCCTCATCGACGAGTGGATGCAGGAGCGCGAGGGCAAGAACCTCGACGACGGCGGACGGACCGCCGCCCGGGGCCGCCCCGACGAGCCGCTGCTGGCGTGGCTGCTGACCCACCCGTTCTTCGTCCGCAAGCCGCCGAAGTCGCTGGACCGGAACTGGTTCTCCCATAAGCTCGCAGGGCAGCTCTCCACGGAGGACGGCGCGGCGACGCTCACCGCCTTCACCGCCCGCGCCGTGGCCCGCGCCCTCGACCACGCCCCGGAGATCCCGACCCGCTGGATCGTAGCCGGTGGCGGGGCGCGCAACGGCGAGTTGGTGCGCCTGCTGAACTACCATCTGCGCACGGAGATCACGACCGCCGACGCCATCGGCTGGTCCTCGGCCTACCTGGAGGCGCAGGCCTTCGCCTACCTTGCGGTGCGTTCCCTCAAGGGGCTGCCGATCACCTTCCCGTCCACGACCGGGGTCCGCGAGCCCATCGGTGGGGGGAGCCTGGCGCGACCCGATGCCTGAGAAACCGAGCGGAACCATCCAATTCGCGCACCGGCCCCCGGGCTCGCCGACATGCGCCGGGCCGGAGACCGATCGGGGGCTCTCCCGCTTCATTCACGCCCGCAACACCAGGGCCGAAGCCAAGCCGGCGATTCTCGCGGAGGACCCGGCCTGAGCCTCGGCTATGCCCTGCGGCGGATCGTGGAGGAATATCCCCTGGCCCGCCTCGATCCGCCGGCGGGGCACCCCCTCGCGGCGGTGATCCGCAAGGGCGCGCCCGACGAGTTGCGCCGGGCCCTGGCCACGATCGGCGGAACATTCCTCGTGAAGGGCTCTCCGGGACGCGGCACGCATTGGGCCGCCGTGCCCTGGCTCGCGGTGTTCGACCCCGCCGTCACCCTCAGCGCCACCCGGGGCTACTACCTCGTCTACCTGTTCCCCACCCACCGGGAGGCCGTGCATCTCTCCCTGGCCCAGGGCACCGTCGCGGCGCTACGCGAGCATGGACCGGGGGCGATGGCCCATCTTCGGGCCAGCGGCGCCCGCCTGCGGGAGCGCCTGTCCGATTTCGCGGACCGCCTTCCCGTGACCAGCCTGAGCCTCGGCACGGCGGGGGAATTGCCCGAGGGGTACGAGGCCGCCCACATCCTCGGCCTCCGCTACGATCTCCACGCTCTCGGCGACGAGCGGCGCCTCCTGGCCGACCTCGCCCTGGGGCTCGACGCCTACAGGGCGCTGAAGGCGCGAGGCGGGCTCGATTTCCCCCCCGGCGCGGAGCCGGGCGGAGACCGACCCCCGCCCGCCCGGAGCTGAGAAGTTCAGCCGATCTCGTCCGTGTGCACGTCGAACCGGGCGAGGTGCGCGTAGCCGAAATTCGTGGAAATCGCGCAATCGGTGGCGTCCCGCCCCCGCGCCATGACGATGCGGCCGATCCGGGGGCGGTTGTGGCGGGCGTCGAACGTGTACCATTGGGGCCCGGAGGGCCCTTCGAGATAGACCTCGAACCATGCCGAAAAATCCATCGGCGCGGGGTCCTTCGGCACACCGATGTCGCCGAGATAGCCGGTGGCGTAGCGGGCCGGCAGGTTCATGCAGCGGCAGAAGGTGATCGCCAGATGGGCGAAGTCCCGGCACACGCCCTCGCGCTGCATGAAGCCGTCATGGGCAGTGCGGGTGGCGTCGGCGCGCTGGTAATCGAACCGAATCCGCTCGTGGACATAGTCGACGATGGCCTGGACCCGGCCCCATCCCTCCGGCCCCGTGCCGAACAGCGACCACGCGGTCTGCGAGAGCTTGTCGGTGTCGCAGTAGCGGGAGCCGAGGAGGTAGATCAGCACCTCGTCGGGGAGGTCCTGCACCGGGATCTGCCGCGCCCCGGGCTCCACCGGATCCGGCAGGCCGGAATCGGCGATCTCGAAATCCGCCGAGACCGTGAGCTTGCCGACAGGCGTCACGATCCGGTGGCAGGCGTTGCCGAAATCGTCCCGGTACTCGCGCGAGGGCACCCAGGGGTCGAAGGTCAGCACATGGGGCGTCAGCACATCCGGCATCCGCGTGGGATGGACACTGAGCAGGAGGATCATGGGGGTCGGCTGAAGCGTGTCGAAGGCGATGTCGAAGCCCGCTTTGATCCGCATTGCACTCACCTTTCGTTCCGTGTCCTCACGCCAAACTCGTGCCAAGCCGGCCGGCACTCGTACAGATTGAAAAGCCAGCTCATCCCCACCGGGGCGTGGGGGCAACCCGATCACATTAACCCTGGAAGGGCGGGGCGTTCCGGTCGCGCAGGCCGGCGGCGCGACCGTCGTGAGACAGATCCGCGACCTCGACATCCACACGCATCCCCAGGTCGTCGCTGGACAGGCCGAAGAACGTCCCGCTGAGGGGCACCGCCTGGGCGGGATCCCGCGCGACGGCGATGCGGATGAGGTCGCGGTTGCCCACTATCCCGTTAGTGGGATCGAACTCCACCCAGCCCGCGCCGGGGAGGTAGACCTGCAACCAGGCATGGGTGGAGCCGCCGCCCACGTGCCGGGCCCGGTCGTTGCCGGGGTTGTAGAGG
The DNA here is from genome assembly GCA_022702015.1 of Beijerinckiaceae bacterium. Taxonomy (GTDB): domain Bacteria; phylum Pseudomonadota; class Alphaproteobacteria; order Rhizobiales; family Beijerinckiaceae; genus Methylobacterium. Next base: position 6,089 of record JAKONI010000017.1, read on the forward strand.
TAGCCGGAGACGAAGCGGGCGGCCATGCCGAGCGCCCGCACCCCCTCCATCATCAGCACCGCGAAGTCCCGGCAGGAGCCGCGCTTGTTGCGCAACGTGGTGAGCGGTTGCTGCACGCCCTTCTCGTGCCGGGCGACGTAGGTGAAGTTCGCCCGCACGCTCCTCGTCATCACCGCGAGCAGGTCCTGGGTGAGGATCCTCCCCTCCGGCGGGATGAAGCTGCGGGCCCAGGCATCCACCTCGTGGCGCGGGTCGGGCCATTGCCGCTCGATGGAGCGGGCGAGGTCGGGCATGTCCTCGGCGCCGTAGCCGAACGGGTAGTACACGGCGTGCGGCGCCAGGGGGAAGACCGGCGCGAGTTCGGGGGTGTGCTCCAGGGTGATCCGGGCCTCGAAGGTCAGCGTCTCGGCGCGGGTGTCGAAGGTGGCCACGGCGACGCAGTTGCCGAACACATCGAACATCCAACGCAGGGTCGAGGGTTCGGGGGTGACGTCGAGGGCGGATTCGATGAGGCGCTGGTCGTAGCTGTCCCTCGGGCGGACCATGATCCGGTGCTCGCCGAATGAGACGGGCCTGCGGTAGCGGTAGACCGTGCGATGGCGGACGGACAGGATGGGCAAGGTTCGGCTCCCGGTGCGGACCGGCACCGGCGGAACGATGCAAGCCCCGCGCCTGTCGCGGGGGCGGTCAGGCGATGGGCGGGGCGGGTTCGCGGGCGGCGCGCTCGGCTTCGACGAGGACATCGACGGGCCGCCACGGCTTGGCAATGAACACCGCCTCCTGGGGCAGGTCCGGCCGCTGGACGCGCTGCCCGGACGTCACCACCAGCCGCGCCCTCGGCCAGAGGGTCGCGATGGCCCGGACGAGCTGAAGCCCGTTCATCTCCCCCGCAAGGCGAACATCGGCGAAGACCAAGGCCACCTCGCCGCCGCGCCGTTGCAGCACGGTCAGAGCTTCCTCGGCGCTGGCGCAGCCCACGACCTCGAGTTGGGTCTCCTCCAGAAGCGTCTCGGCGAGATGGCGGATGCTGTCGTCGTCCTCCACGACGATCGCCAAGTTCCCGCCCGGCCCTCCGCACAGGGCGCGCTCGGCCGGTCCCGCGGCGGTTGATGCCTCCGGCTTGGTTTCCCGGACGCGGCGCACGAGGCTCGCGAGATGGGCCGGCACGCCCTCGGAGATCAGGTCATCGTAGAAGGAGGCGAGGGTCTGGCCGATCTGATCCAGCGGCACGCCCGGCGTCAGCGTATCCGTGAACGGCGCATGCCCGTCTGGAAAAGGCTTCCTCACGTAATCCCCCGGCGCGTCTCCTTGCCACGCCTCGGCGCGGCCGCATCGGTATGAAAGTCCTCAATCCGGGTCGGGTTGCGAATAAGGGCAGAAAACCCCGGAGGCTCTCCGAGGTTTTACTGCGTCGCCACCACCCCGTCGGCGTCCGCATAGGCCATGATGCCGGAAACCGCCCGGACATTCTGGTAGCGGGTGCCGCGGGACTGCATCATCGTCTCGAACTTCTCGTGAACCTGGGCCACCGAGAGGCTCAAGGGCTTACGATGGCGTCCGCGCCCCACGAAGCCCTTGGCCGCGAAGAAGATCGAGCGGTTGGCCCTGGCCGGGCCGGGGAGCAGGGCGGCGGCGGCGGCGGCCGGCTTGTTGACCACCTTGTCGAGGAAGTCACCCGCATCGTCCGGGCCGAGGAAGTGGGCGAGGTAGACTTCGCCGAGGGTGAGGTCCCGGCCGATCCGCGCCGCGATGGTGGCCGCGTCGCGCTTCAGCATCTCGCCGGCCATCAGGGCGGAGAGGTAGGGGTCGCGGCGCAGGTCGAGCACCCGGGCCTTCTCGGCGGCGTCGGTGATCGTCGGCCTGTCGTTGGCGTCCGAGGTCACGAGGGAAGCCTCGCGGGCGAGGCCGTGCTTGGCGCCGAAGTCGCGTACCACGCCGAGCCAGGTCCGCTCGATGAACTGGTAGAGACCCGTGGCCGAGGAGGTCTTGGCCTGGACGGCGGTGATGAAGCTCGATTCCTTGTCGGCCACCGCCATCAGCAGCACGGGATCGGTCTGGACCGCCTGGGCCGCCTTCACGATCGTCTGCACGAGGTGGCGACGGATCTTCATCGGGCCGAATTCGAGGATGTCGTTGGGATCGCCGGTGGAGCTTTGCGACAGCAGGTAATCGTAGGAGACCCGATCGACGCCGCTGGAGCCGACCTCGGTGTCGAGGTCGTGGACCGGGGCGAAGCTCGCGGAGGCCCGCAGGGTCGCCTTCTCCAGATCGTCGCTCAGGGCGACGAGGTGGATGTTGGGGCGGGGCATCCGCACCTCGGTCGCCGCCTCGGCGGGGCTCACCGCCTGGGGCAGGCCGACCTTGCGCAGGTCGATGCCCGAGCCGATCAGCGCCGCGCTGAGGGAACCGGCGATCAGCGTGACCGTCAAGATGGAGCGGACGAGGGCGGGCGTGCTGCCATGGGAGGCGCCCACCATCTTCTGCGCGGAGAGCGCATCGCTGCGGCCCGTGCCGAACCGGCGCTGCTTCGCGCCCTCGGTTCCCGTGAATCCCAACTTCGCCGATCCGACCGTGCGGCCCTGCATCGTGGCTCCGAATCCCCGCGCGCCGGTGGGCGCTTTCGGTCTTAATCTGGCTTGACAGATGTGGCGACAACACGGCCGCGCTTATGGCGAGCCTGGGGCAATCCACGGCGAAATCGCGGCGACGGCCGAGCGGGCCATGGAAGAATGAACGGATCGTTGCCGCCCCCGCGCCCCGGCGCCCAGATCACGCCGTGACTCGCGCCGGTTCCCTCCTTAAGAGGGCGCTATCAGGGTGACGCCCCGTTTCGCGGCCCCGACATCACGTGAGAAGCCTGAAGAGTCAGCCAGATGAGCGGCGTTAACGAGATCCGGTCGACCTTCCTCGACTTCTTCGCCAAGAACGGCCACGCGGTCGTCCCGTCCTCGGGCCTCGTCCCGAAGAACGACCCGACGCTGATGTTCACGAACGCCGGAATGGTGCAGTTCAAGAACGTCTTCACCGGCATCGAGAAAAGGCCCTACGACAAGGCGACCACGGCGCAGAAATGCGTCCGGGCCGGCGGCAAGCACAACGACCTCGACAATGTCGGCTACACCGCCCGCCACCACACCTTCTTCGAGATGCTCGGCAACTTCTCGTTCGGCGACTATTTCAAGGAGCGAGCCATCGAGCTGGCCTGGACGCTGATCACCAAGGAGTTCGGCCTCTCGCCGGAAAAGCTCCTCGTAACCGTCTACGCGGACGACGACCACGCCGCCGACCTCTGGAAGAAGATCGCCGGCTTCTCCGACCGGCGGATCATCCGCATCGGCACCTCCGACAACTTCTGGCAGATGGGCGATACCGGCCCCTGTGGCCCCTGCTCGGAGATCTTCATCGATCAGGGCTCGGCCCTGAAGGGCGGCCCGCCCGGCAGCCCGGACGAGGACGGCGACCGCTTCCTCGAATTCTGGAACCTCGTCTTCATGCAGTACGAGCAGGTCGAGCCGGGCAACCGGACGCCCCTGCCGCGCCCGTCGATCGATACCGGCATGGGCCTGGAGCGGATGGCCGCCATCCTCCAGGGGGTGACATCCAACTACGACACCGACCTGTTCAAGGCCCTGATCGAGGCGGTGGCCCACGCCGTCTCCCGCGCCCCGGAGCCGGCGACCATGGCCTCCTACCGGGTGATCGCCGACCACCTGCGCGCCTCCTCCTTCCTGGTGGCCGACGGGGTGCTGCCCGGCAACGAGGGGCGGGGCTACGTCCTGCGCCGGATCATGCGCCGGGCGATGCGTCACGCGGAGATCCTGGGCGCCCGCGAGCCCACCATGTACCGCCTCGTGCCCACCCTCGTGCGCGAGATGGGGCAGGCCTATCCCGAACTGATGCGGGCCGAGGCGCTCATCGCCGAGACCCTGAAGCTAGAGGAGACCCGCTTCCGCCGGACCCTCGAACGGGGCCTCTCGATCCTCGATGCCGAGAGCCGTGACCTCCAGGCCGGGCAGAACCTGTCCGGCGACACGGCCTTCACCCTCTACGACACCTATGGCTTCCCCCTCGACCTGACCCAGGACGCCCTGAAGGCCCGGGGCATCGGCGTGGACACGGAGGCGTTCCAGGCGGCGATGCAGCGGCAGAAGCAGGCCGCCCGCGAGGCCTGGAAGGGTTCCGGCGAGGCGGCGACCGAGGCGGTGTGGTTCGGCCTGCGCGAGCGCGTCGGCGCCACGGAGTTCCTGGGCTACGAGACGGAGACCGCCGAGGGCGTCGTCACCGCCCTGCTGACCGAGGGGGCCGAGGTCTCCGAGTTGAAGGCCGGCCAGTCTGGCCTCGCGGTGCTGAACCAGACGCCGTTCTATGCCGAATCGGGCGGTCAGGTCGGCGATACCGGCACGATCGCCGGGGCTGGAGTGAGCGTCCGCGTCACCGACACCGAGAAGTAGCTCGGCGACATGTTCGTCCATGCGGTGACGGTGGAGGAGGGGAGCCTGCGCCTCGACCAGCCCGTGGAGTTGAAGGTCGACCATGCCCGCCGCCGGGCGATCCGTGCCAACCACTCCGCGACCCACCTCCTGCACGAGGCCTTGCGGCAGGTGCTGGGCGACCACGTGGCCCAGAAGGGCTCCCTGGTGAGCCCGGAGCGGCTGCGCTTCGACATCAGCCATCCCAAACCCATCGAGGCCCAGGAGATGGCCCGGGTCGAGGACATCGCCAACGCCGTCCTGTTGCAGAACGAGCCGGTGGTGACGAAGCTCATGGCGGTGGACGATGCCATCGCCTCCGGCGCCCGGGCGCTGTTCGGGGAGAAGTACGGCGAGGAGGTGCGCGTCGTCTCCATGGGCCTGCCGGCCGGGGAGGGCGCCAAGGCGTTCTCCGTGGAACTGTGCGGCGGCACCCACGCCGGGCGCACCGGCGATATCGGCGCCATCACCATCGTCTCGGACAGCGCCGTGGGCGCGGGGGTCCGGCGCATCGAGGCGCTCACCGCCGACGCCGCGCGCCGTCACCGGGCCGACGAGGCGCGGACGCTCGCGGCGCTCGCCGGCATCCTCAAGGCGCCGGCCTCCGAGGCCCCGGACCGCCTCGCCTCCCTGATGGAGGACCGCCGTCGGCTGGAGAAGGAGCTTGCCGAGGCGCGCAAGAAGCTCGCCATGGGCGGCGGCGACGCGACGGGGGTTGATGCCCCCCGCGAGGTGGCCGGCGTGCGCCTCATGGCCCGGGTGGTCGAGGGCGTGGAGATGCGCGACCTCAAGAGCCTCGCCGACGAGGGCAAGACGCGGCTGGGCTCGGGCATCGTGGCCATCGTCGGCGTGGCGCCGGACGGCAAGGCCGGCCTCGTGGTGGGGGTGACGGAGGACCTGACCGGCCGCTTCGATGCGGTGGCGCTGGTCCGCGCGGGCTCCGAAGCACTCGGTGGCAAGGGCGGCGGCGGACGCCGGGACATGGCTCAGGCCGGCGGCCCCAACGGTGCCAACGGGCAAGCGGCCCTGGATGCGATCCAGGCGGCCATGGCCGCCGCCTGATGGGGTTGCCGGAGGGCCGAGCCCTCCGGCGGGGAATCGGGGCGGCGCCCCGATCCTCGCAGGGCACCGCCCTGCATCCGCGAAAGGGCTTACCCTTCGAAGGCCCCTATTTCACCCGCGTCCAGGTCTGGCTCTTGCACAGGACGGCGAGGACGCAGCCCGAGACTTCGAGGCTGGACGCATCCTTGAGGCGCATCGAGCCCGAATAGGTCTTGCCGTCGTTCGGGTTGTAGAGCGTGCCGGAAAAGCCGCCGCCGTCGGGCTTGCGCGCATCGAGGATCTGCACGCCCACGACGCTGCGCCCCCGCAGGCTCTCGTCCGGGTTCCTCGCGTCGAGGGCCTTGCCCGGCGCCGCGACGATCGTCCCGCAATAGCCGCCGCCACAGGGGGCGATCCTCACCTTGGACTGCCCCGTCTCCGTGACCCAGAGGCCGGCGGGATCGTTGCCGGGGGCGGCGAGCGCCGGGACGGCCAGGGTAGCGATCAGCGCGAGGCCGGACAGGCAAAGCGGTGCGGACGTCACGACAGGTCTCCGTGGGACTAAGATCAGGGGCCGACGCCGGGCAGGGCGGCGCCCAGATAGGTTTCGACCACCTCGCAGAACGGCGCGCCGGCCCCGGTGAGAAGCAGGGCGTCCACCCGTAGCAGCGGGGTCCCTGGGCCCAGCGTGGCCGGAAGCGCCAGGGATTGCGCCGCCACCACCCGGCGCACCGGTGCCAAGGGGCGCACCACACGGCCGAACGGGGCATCGGAGCCGTCCAGGGCGGCATTCATCTCGGGGGTGAGCCGCGCGGGCACGTACCAGTTGTCGGCCTCGGAGAGAACCCGGTCGCCACAGGCGAGGCGGACGTGCCGGTAGCGCACCCGCTCGTCCGGCCCCAATCCGAGCCGCGCCCGCTGTTCCCCGCTCAGGGGCTTGTCCGCGCCCTGCTCCCGCAGGGCCACGAGGCGTGCCTCCCCGGCGAGGCCGTACTCGGCGCACCAGCGCTCAAGGACGGCGGTGGCGCTATCGGACTGGACGATGCGGTTGCGGAGGTCGGCGATTAGCGACTGAGGGCTATCCTGCCGAGCAGAGGAAGCGAGGGCGGGCAGCTGGTCGGCTCGCGCCGGGGCGGGTCCGACGATGGTCGCGGCGGCGCCGAAAACGCTCAGGACTAGACCCAGCAAGTCAGGAGCACGGCGCCCGCGAGGGGAGCGCCCCGTCTGTTCGAAAGGAGGGAAGTGAATGGTGGAGCCTAACGGGATCGAACCGATGACCTCTTCCATGCCATGGAAGCGCTCTCCCAGCTGAGCTAAGGCCCCACTTTAAACCACCGCGGTTGGGGCCGCGGGGTCCGCCGGTCCGGCTGTCCGTCCGGCGTGGGCGGTTCTCTAACCGCCCTGCCGGCCGGACTCAAGCCCTTTTTTCGAGAAATAATCAGACGGCTCAGCTTTCCTCGTCGTTCTCGATATCGCCGTCGATCAGGTCGGACACGTCGTCGTCTCCGGCATCCTCCTCCTCGAGGAAGGTGTCGTCGTCGTCGCTGGCGGCCTCGGTGTCGTCGCTGGTCTCGTCGTCGGGGGTGGGATCGGCTTCGTCCTCGGCGGCTTCGACCTCATCGAGGGACACCAGCTCCGGCCCCTTCTCGTCCGTCTCGTCCTCGTCGTCCTCCGGGGCGGCCCGGGAGATCACCGGGGGCGCGGCGCGGCTCGTGACCGCTTGATAGACCGCACCGCATTTGGGGCAGGTGGCGGGGTCGCGGGCGAGGTCGTAAAACTTCGCGCCGCAGCTCATGCACTGGCGTTTCAAGCCGAGTTCCGGTCGGGCCACGGGTGGACACCTCGTCGTCGATGGTCTTTGGGGGAAGCGGCTCGGTTAGTCGCGGCTGTCGCGCCTGTCAATCGAGGGGCGAGTTCAGGCGAAGTCGCGCGTATTCCGGCCGCGCCGGCTCCGGCGGTTCCGTGCGCCCCGGTCAATCGGATGACGACGGGCCACGCCCGTGTTAACCGCGCCCCGAAAACCCCGGCCCGTCGACCGTATGGCGGGCGGGGGGTCGCCGACCCGACCGACGAGATTGAGACGGACCGCCCCGTGTCGCATGACCTGCCTCCCCAGCCCCTCGCCGCGACGCCGGGAGCCCCCTTACGCGGCCGGATGCGTCCGCCGGGGGATAAGTCGATCTCGCACCGGGCGATGATCCTCGGCCTCCTCAGCCAGGGCCGTACCCGGGTGGAGGGTCTGCTGGAGGGAGACGACGTTCTGCGCACCGCCGCCGCGGCGCGGGCGCTGGGCGCCACCGTGGAGCGCCTCGGCGAGGGGCGCTGGGTGGTGGACGGGGTCGGCATCGGCGGGCTCACCGACCCGGCCGAGACCCTCGATTTCGGCAATGCCGGCACGGGCTCGCGGCTGATGATGGGCGTGGTGGGCGGCCAGCCCGTCACCGCGACCTTCGACGGCGATGCCTCCCTCCGCTCCCGGCCGATGCGGCGCATCCTCGATCCCCTGCGCATGATGGGCACGCAGGTCGTGACGGAAGCCGAGGGCGGCAGGGTCCCGCTCACCCTGCGCGGCCCCCGCGAGGCGATCCCGATCACCTACGAGACCCCGGCCGCCTCGGCGCAGATCAAGTCGGCGGTGCTGCTCGCCGGGCTCAACGCCCCCGGCATCACCACGGTGATCGAGGCGGCGGCGACCCGCGACCATACCGAGCGCATGCTGCGCCTGTTCGGCGCCGAGGTGCGGGTGACCCCCCACGGCCCGGAGGGCCATGGCCGGGCCGTCGCGCTCACCGGGCAGCCGACCCTGCGCGGCACCGACGTGGTGGTGCCCGCCGACCCGTCCTCGGCGGCCTTCGCCCTCGTGGCCGCCCTCATCACCCCGGGGTCGGACCTCGTGATCGAGGGGATGATGATGAACCCCCTGCGCATCGGCCTCGTCACCACCCTGCTGGAAATGGGCGCGTCCATCGAGCGTCTGGCCGAACGGGAGGAGGGCGGAGAGACCGTCGCCGACCTGCGGGTGCGGGCGAGCCGCCTGACGGGCGTCGACGTTCCGGCGGAGCGGGCCCCGTCGATGATCGACGAATACCCGGTGCTCGCCGTGGCGGCCTCCTTCGCCGAGGGCACCACGCGAATGAACGGACTGCACGAGTTGCGGGTCAAGGAATCCGATCGTCTGGCGGCGGTGGCGGCGGGGCTGGCGGAAAACCGCGTCCCCCACCGGATCGAGGGGGACGACCTCGTCGTCGAGGGCGACGGCCGGGCGCCTCGGGGGGGCGGCCTCGTGGCGACGCACCTCGACCACCGGATCGCCATGTCCTTCCTGGTCATGGGGCTCGCGACCCGGGAGCCCGTGCGGGTCGATGACGGGGCGATGATCGCCACCAGCTTCCCGAGCTTCCTGCCGACCATGAACGCCCTTGGCGGCCGGATCGGAGCCTGACATGCCCCTCGTCATCGCCATCGACGGACCCGCCGCCTCCGGCAAAGGGACCCTGGCGCGCAAGCTCGCGGCCCATTACGACCTGCCCCACCTCGATACCGGCCTCCTGTACCGGGCGGTCGCCTTCGCCCTGTTGCAGGCCGGCCTGTCCCTGGACGACCGCCCGGCGGCGACGCGGGCGGCGGAAGCCCTCGACGCACGGAACCTCACCGATTCGCGCCTGCGCGACCGCGCCATGGGCGAGGCGGCCTCGCGGATTTCCTCCGTGCCGGAGGTGCGTGCGGCCCTGCTGGCCTGGCAGCGCCGGTTCGCCGCCGATCCGGCGGGTGCCGTGCTCGACGGGCGCGACATCGGCACCGTCGTCTGCCCGGCGGCGAGCGTGAAACTGTTCATCACGGCCTCGGCGCAGGAGAGGGCTCGCCGCCGCCACCGGGAGCTGGCCGAGCGCGGCGAGGCGTCGACCTTCGAGGGCATCCTCGAGGACATCGAAGCCCGGGATGCCCGCGACTCGTCCCGGAGCGCCGCGCCCCTGCGCATGGCCGACGACGCCGTCCGCCTCGATACGACGGAACTCGATGCGGCGGCGGCCTTCGCCGCGGCGCGCGCCATCGTCGAGCGTGGCCGTGCCACGGTCGGTTGACCCCCACGGCGGCGTCCCCTATTGCGGTGCCGCCGCCCCCGCCACCCGGGGCCGCGAGCGCGTAGCTCAGCTGGTAGAGCAACGGACTTTTAATCTGTAGGTCCTGGGTTCGAGTCCCAGCGCGCTCACCATATCAATCACTACGTCAGAGCATCAGATTGCCCAACGCACTGACGCTTGGGTAACATCTGGGCTAATTGGGTCGTCCACGCTGATCGGCATATCTGTCGTTGAACGCGTCAGTCATGCCGTAGGTGACTGCGAATACCGAATGGCGTGGCCGGCGAGCTGTATCGGTGAATCCTCGTCAGCAAATGTTCTCCTATCCTGACGACGAGTCCCCACGGCCTCCAGCGGTCCACTCAGCTGCGTCTCGCGTGACATGTCACCCGTTAGGCAAAAGAGACCAATACCGCCCTCGGTCGCGGCCCTCGCCGCCAGGAGGGGCTTCTGGGCCGACGCAAGCCGTTCATGGGTCGTGCCGCCGGTCACGGCCTTGTCGATCACCTTGCCGGCTCGGTCCCAGACATTCGAACCAGCCTCTCCGATGGCCGCGTGAGCCGGCCCCACCCGATGGCATACCCAATCTGCTTGGGGCACCATCGGCGACTTGTGAGGAGACCCAAAATGGCGATGGATCCGAAGCCCCGTCGACCCGGCGAGGGATGCATCAGGCATGCTGACGGTTCGATCACCGATGCTGATTTCTGGGACGATATGCTCGACAACCCTGAGGCCGACCGATTGAGTCTCCTCAGATCCCGAGCGCGTGCGCGGCTGCAGGGTATGTCTGAGGCGGACCTCGACCGCTACCTGCCGCTATCCGATGAAACCGGGGCCAGCTGACTTCAGGCATCCGAGGTCCCCTTTCGCCGGTGGTCTGCTCAGGGTGGATTTCCGACCGTCTGCTCATGAGCGATCAACGTGTTGAAACGGACGCCGTGGTTTTGCTTCAGCAGCGATCCGTCTCAAGATCCCAGCGGCATGCGGTCAAGCTTGGCCATAGAGGTGCCTAAATCGCCGCTCAAGCGACGGCCATGTTTCGACTGCAAACGCTTTGCCTGACCACTCTTTGCGTCCTGGCCTCTGCCCAATCTGCCAGCGCGGGTGAGCAGTCACCTGACGCACGGGACCGCTTGATGCTCAAGGTGGAACTCGGAACGCGGATCGAGCAGCGGTGTGATGCACGAGCGGGGGGTGAAGTTTCACGCCAGCATCCGGGCTTCGAGGCCGATAAGGTGATCGCCTACGCCCTGTCCAATCCGCAGGAGCACGGAACAGAAGTCGTGGCACCGGGTGCGGTCGTCAGGAGCCGAGGCCATTGGTTCCGGCTTTCCTTCCGCTGCAAGACTACGCCGGATGGGCTCGGGATCGTGGCGTTCGAGCACACCCTTGGGTCAGAAATCCCCGGCTGGGATATGAGCAAGCTCTACCACGGCGATTAAGTGTGGGAGGGTGTCTCCGACTGACCCTACGGCCGCTATAGACCTTGGCCTACCTTTGATGGCATCGGTCTTATGGCTGCTTTCGGGGAGCGTCGATGGTGGACTAAGAGGCCGCGTCGGGTCGATGGCAGCCGCGAGCGCCGGTCTAAAAAAGGCGACTACCGCCGGTCCCTTTCGATGGGCGTACGAAGACCGAGCCATACCGCGGCATAGCTCCAGACCGTGCCTCCGCCACCACCTCCGCGACAGAGCGGCTTCCGGCACACAGCTTGTTCACCTTCACAGAGGCAAGCTTCGTCAAGTCGGTGGCCGTGAAGG
>JAKONI010000059.1 GCA_022702015.1 Beijerinckiaceae bacterium
GCCTGACCATGCGGGGGGAGGGGGAGGTTTCCCTGGTGCTGCGCCTCGACGGTGGTGTCCGCGAGGTGGAGATCCGCCTTCCGGGCCGCTATCAGGCGACGCCGCAACTCGCCGGGATGCTGCGGGCGATGCCGGGCGTGGCGCAGGTGGAGGTGAGTTGAGTTAGGGTTCCCAAAGGGCTAGCCCTTTGGTGGGGTCCAGGGGCGAAGCCCTTGGACGAGCAGGGCTCTGCCCTGCACCCGCGAAAGGACTCGTCCTTTCGAAACCTCGATCTTTCCGCGCTCGACGCCGCACCGATCGCCCATATTCCGCTGCGGTTCCGCCGCCACCTTGTGCGCGTCGGCGCTGTTCGAGGAGGCGCAGAAGGGCAAGCTCTCCGACAAGTCCAAGCGCGGGCGCTGCGCCTCACGGCCCGAAGCACGGCTCCAGCGCGGCCCGCAGCGGCGCCGCATCGTCCACCGTGAAGGTCGCGACCACCACCACATCCCCCGGCCGGGGGCTCGATTGCGTCCAGACGATCCGCGTGCCGGCCTGCGCGAAGCCGGGGGCCACCGCGCGGAGGGGGTTCTCGCTGCGCCTCGGCGCGGCGACGGTCAGGGTGAAGCCCGTCGAGGGATCGGCGGCCACGGCGCCACTCGCCGCCGCGATCACGCTGCGGACGCCATTGGAGCCGACGATGCGCAACGCGGTGAGGGGCTTCGTCGTCCCGGCCGGGCCTTCGAACGCCTCGAAATCGAAGCGGGGGGCCAAGTCGGCGAAGCGCGGCAGTGTCAGCACCGCCGACAACCCGGCATGGGCGGGGTCGCAGGCGAGATGGAGGGTGACATGGCGGCTCTCTGCGCCGATCGTCGCCTCACCGGAGAGGTCCGCGTCTCCCCCGGCCGCCAGAACCGGCGTCGTGAACAGCGAGACCGCCAGGGCGAGGCCGAGAATCCGCATCCGTTAACCCGTAAGGCCCGCCGCGAGTGATCGTTAAGGATGGCGGGACAAAAACAGCCTCGGACGGCGCCGGTATGTGCGCCGCAGCAATTCATTCAAAAGCGATCGAATCTACACAGCGATGCTTAAGTCTCAGGCGTCGCGATGCGTATCAAGATCACCCTCGGCCTCATGCTCGTCGTCTACTTGATCGACGGCCGGGCCCCCGGTTTCCGCGAGTTGCGCAACCCGGATGCCGAGCATGTCGGCACCCGCAGCATCGTCGCGACGAAGCGCGCCTGGATCTAGGGGGATCCCCAAGGGCGAGTCCTCGGGTGGAGTCCAGGGGCGAAGCCCCTGGTCCAACGCAGGACTCCGCCCTGCACCCGCCAAAGGGATGATCCCTTCGGAAACCCAGGTTTAGGCGGCGCTCTTCACCGGGATGCCCTTCTCGGACAGGAAGGTCTGGAGTTCGCCCGACTGGAACATCTCGCGGGTGATGTCGCAGCCGCCGACGAACTCGCCCTTCACGTAGATCTGCGGAATCGTCGGCCAGTTCGAGAAGGCCTTGATGCCCTCGCGGATACCCTGGTCGGCCAGCACGTTCACGCCCTTGAACGGCACGCCGAGGTAATTGAGGATCTGCACCACCTGCCCCGAGAAGCCGCATTGCGGCATCTGCGGCGTGCCCTTCATGAACACCACCACGTCCTGGGAGGTGATCTCGTTCTGGATGGTCGTGTTGGCGTCGGTCATGGCAATCCGTCCTCGTTCCTGATCGTGATCTAGTGACGGTCGGGCGTGGATTTCAACTGTGTCGCGCTCAATCCTGCGGCACGCCCGTCGTCAGGGCAAGGGCGTGGAGCACGCCGCCCATCCGGCCCTGAAGGGCACCGTAGACCATCTGGTGCTGCGCCACCCGGGTCTTGCCCTTGAAGGCGTGGCTGACCACGGTCGCGGCGTAGTGGTCGCCGTCCCCGGCGAGGTCCTGAATCTCCACCTTCGCGTCGGGCAGGGCATCGACGATCATGCGCTCGATTTCGCGGGCATCCATCGGCATGGGTTCGAACTCCGTTCAGGCGGCGGGGTCGGCGGGCTGGCTCGCCATATAGGCCGGGAACCACCCTTCGTGAGCCTCACGCAGGTCGGCGACGGCGATGGTCTCGCCGCCGGGCAGGGTCAGCCGGTCGGAGCCGGTGATGCCGATGACGGCGGCGTCGAGGCCCTGCGCCGAGGCGGCGTAGAGCAGGTCGGTCGCCGCCTCGGGCGGAAGGGCGATGAGGTAGCGGGCTTGATCCTCGCCGAACAGGTAGGCGTGGGCGGGCAGATCCACGGGCACCTCGGGGAGCGCCGCGCCGATGCCGCCGGCCATCGCCATCTCGGCGAGCGCCACGGCGAGGCCGCCATCCGACAGGTCGTGGACCGTGTCGACGGTGCCCGAGGTGATGAGACCGCGCACAAAGTCGCCGTTGCGGCGTTCCAGCGCGAGATCGACCGGCGGCGGCGCGCCCTCCTCGCGGCCCTCGATCACGGCGAGATAGGCCGACTGGCCAAGCCAGCCCTCGCCCGCGCCGATCAGCACCAGGGCGTCGCCCTCGCGCTTGAGACTGAGCGTGGCGTGGCGGGCCACGTCGTCGAGGACACCCACGCCGCCGATGGTCGGGGTGGGCAGGATGCCGACGCCGTTGGTCTCGTTGTAGAGGGAGACGTTGCCGGACACGACGGGGAAGTCGAGCGCCCGGCAGGCCTCGCCGATGCCGCGCAGGCACCCGACGAGCTGGCCCATCACCTCGGGCTTCTCCGGGTTGCCGAAGTTCAGGTTGTCGGTGATGGCGAGCGGCTTGGCCCCCACCGCCGTGATGTTGCGCCACGCCTCGGCCACCGCCTGCTTGCCGCCCTCGACGGGGTCCGCCTCGCAGTAGCGGGGGGTGACGTCGCAAGTGATCGCCAGCCCCTTGGGGCCGTCCTCGACCCGCACGATCGCCGCGTCGCCGCCGGGCTTCTGCACGGTGTTGCCGAGGATGAAGTGGTCGTACTGCTCGTAGACCCAGCGCTTCGAGGCGAGGTCCGGCGAGGCGACGAGGCGCGCCAGGGCGTCGGTCAGGGAGGCGGGGGCGGCGACCTCGCCCGGCGCGATCACCGGCTGGTGGGTGTTGGCGCTATGCGGCCGGTCGTAGAGGGGCGCCTCGTCGCCGAGTTCCTTGATCGGCAGGTCGGCCACCGTCTCCCCGTGCCACTTGATGACGAAGCGGAGCGTGTCGGTGGTCTTGCCGATCACCGCGAAGTCCAGGCCCCACTTCACGAAGATCGCCTCGGCTTGGCGCTCCATGCCGGGCTTGAGCACCATGAGCATCCGCTCCTGGCTCTCCGAGAGCATCATCTCGTAGGGGGTCATGCCCTCCTCGCGGGCGGGGACCTTCTCGATGTCGAGCTCGACGCCGAGGTCGCCCTTGGCGCCCATCTCCACCGCCGAGCAGGTGAGGCCCGCCGCGCCCATGTCCTGGATGGCGATCACCGCCCCCGAGGCCATGAGTTCCAGGCAAGCCTCCAGCAGGAGCTTCTCCGCGAAGGGATCGCCGACTTGCACGGTGGGGCGCTTGGATTCCGTGCCCTCGTCGAACTCGGCCGAGGCCATGGTGGCGCCGTGGATGCCGTCCCGGCCGGTCTTGGAGCCGAGGTAGACGATCGGGTTCCCGACGCCGGCGGCGGCGGCGTAGAAGATGCCGTCCTGCTTGGCGAGGCCCACCGCCATGGCGTTCACGAGAATGTTACCGTCGTAGCGGCGGTGGAAGCCCACCTGTCCGCCCACCGTGGGCACGCCGAAGGAATTGCCGTAGCCGCCGACCCCGGCGACCACGCCGGAGACGAGGCCCCGGGTGCGGGGATGGGCGGGGTCGCCGAAGCGCAGGGCGTTGAGGGCCGCGATGGGCCG
Source organism: Beijerinckiaceae bacterium (assembly GCA_022702015.1). Classification (GTDB taxonomy): domain Bacteria; phylum Pseudomonadota; class Alphaproteobacteria; order Rhizobiales; family Beijerinckiaceae; genus Methylobacterium. The sequence goes on from JAKONI010000059.1 coordinate 3,851, forward strand.
GGCGCCCATGGTGAACACGTCGCGCAGGATGCCGCCGACTCCGGTCGCCGCGCCCTGGTAGGGCTCGATGAAGCTCGGGTGGTTGTGGCTCTCCATCTTGAAGACGCAGGCCAGCCCGTCGCCGATGTCGAT
>JAKONI010000064.1 GCA_022702015.1 Beijerinckiaceae bacterium
AGGCGATCTGCCCGGCCCAGGCCATCACCATCGAGGCGGGCCCGCGCCGCAACGACGGCACGCGCCGCACCACGCGCTACGACATCGACATGGTGAAGTGCATCTACTGCGGCATGTGCCAGGAGGCTTGCCCGGTGGACGCCATCGTCGAGGGTCCGAACTTCGAGTTCTCCACGGAGACCCGCGAGGAGCTTCTCTACGACAAGCAGAAGCTGCTCCTGAACGGCGACCGCTGGGAGCGGGAGATCGCCCGCAACATCGCCATGGACGCCCCCTACCGCTGACAGGGTTGCGACCCTGTCGGTCGCCGCATCGCGGCAAGACCGTTGTGCCGGCACGGGCCGGGTTCTATAGACGGGCCGCCGGCGGTGGCCTGACGCCACCGAGGCAGAAGGGGCCGCGCGAGCGGCCGGACGCACGAAGCGCATGACCGCAGCAGCCGCCTTCTTCTACCTGTTCGCGAGCCTCGCGGTCGCGTCGGGCTTCATGGTGATTGCCTCCCGCAATCCCGTCGCCTCGGTGCTCTTCCTGATTCTCGCCTTCGTGAACGCGGCAGGGCTCTTCGTGCTGATGGGCGCCGAGTTCCTGGCGATGATCCTCGTGGTCGTCTACGTGGGCGCGGTGGCGGTGCTGTTCCTGTTCGTGGTGATGATGCTCGACGTGGATTTCGCCGAGCTGCGCCAGGGCTTCCAGCAATACCTGCCGATCGGCGGTCTGGTGGGGGCGATCTTCCTGATCGAGATCCTGCTGGTCGTGGGCTCGTGGTCGATCGATCCGGGCCTCGTCCAGGCGCCGCTGGGCAACGTGGCGAGCACCGAGAACGTGACGAACGCCCAGGCGCTGGGCCGGGTGATCTACACGGACTACGCCTACTTCTTCCAGATCGCCGGCCTCATCCTCCTCGTGGCGATGATCGGGGCGATCGTGCTGACGCTGCGCGACCGGCCCGGCGTCAAGCGCCAGAACATCGCGGTGCAGAACGCCCGCACCCAGGCCGCCGCCGTGGAGACCCGCAAGGTTCCCTCGCGGCAGGGCGTGGAAGTTTGATGCCCGCAGCGCCGGAAGCCTGGTTCAGGAGAGCACGATGATCGGCCTCAGCCATTATCTCACGGTCGCGGCGATCCTGTTCACGCTCGGCGTGCTCGGCATCTTCATCAACCGCAAGAACATCATCGTCATCCTGATGTCGATTGAGTTGATCCTGCTTGCGGTCAACATCAACCTCGTCGCCTTCTCGACGCAGCTCAACGACATCACCGGACAGGTCTTCGCCCTGTTCGTCCTGACGGTCGCCGCCGCCGAGTCGGCGATCGGCCTCGCCATCCTGGTGGTGTTCTTCCGCAACCGCGGATCGATCGCGGTCGAGGACGTGAGCATGATGAAGGGCTGAACCGCTCCCCGTCGTCTCCCCACCCGCCCCGCCCGACGCGAAGACGGACAGCCTTTCCCCGATGTACCACGCGATCGTCTTCTTCCCGCTCATCGGCGCCCTCATCGCCGGCCTGTTCGGGCGCTATCTCGGCGCGCGGGCCTGCGAGTACATCACCACCGCTTGCCTCGCTTTCGCGGCGTTGCTCGCCTGGGGCGTCTTCATCGAGGGCGGCCATGAGGTGCGGGTGCAGGTGGCCTCCTGGTTCACCGCCGGCGACCTGACGGTCGACTGGGCCTTCCGCATCGATGCGCTGACCCGGGTGATGCTGGTGGTCGTGACCTCGGTGTCGACCCTCGTGCACCTCTACTCCATCGGCTACATGGAGGAGGATCCGCACCGGCCGCGCTTCTTCGCCTACCTATCGCTGTTCACCTTCGCCATGCTGATGCTGGTGACGGCGGACAACCTCGTGCAGATGTTCTTCGGCTGGGAGGGCGTGGGCCTCGCCTCCTACCTGCTGATCGGCTTCTGGTACGAGAAGCCCTCGGCCAACGCCGCCGCGATGAAGGCGTTCATCGTCAACCGCGTCGGCGATTTCGGCTTCTCGCTGGGCATCTTCCTCGTCTTCGTGCTGTTCGGCTCGGTGGCCTTCGACGGGATCTTCCCGAAGATCGACGCCGTGAAGGAGATGACCTTCCACTTCCTCGGCCATGACTGGAACGCCCTGACGCTCGCCTGCCTGCTCCTGTTCATGGGGGCGATGGGCAAGTCGGCGCAGTTCCTGCTCCACACCTGGCTGCCGGACGCGATGGAGGGCCCGACCCCGGTCTCGGCGCTGATCCACGCCGCCACGATGGTGACGGCGGGCGTGTTCATGGTGGCCCGCCTCTCGCCCCTGTTCGAGTCGGCCCCCGACGCGCTGATCGTCGTCACGGTGATCGGCGGCATCACCTCGTTCTTCGCGGCCACGATCGGCCTCGTGCAGAACGACATCAAGCGGGTGATCGCCTATTCGACCTGCTCCCAGCTCGGCTACATGTTCGTGGCGCTCGGCGTCGGCGCCTACTCGGCCGGCGTGTTCCACCTGTTCACCCACGCCTTCTTCAAGGCGCTGCTGTTCCTCGGGGCCGGCTCGGTCATTCACGCGATGCACCACGAGCAGGACATGCGGAACATGGGGGCGCTCCGCCGCCACATCCCCTTCACCTGCGCGATGATGGCGATCGGCACGCTGGCCCTGATCGGCTTCCCCTTCACCTCGGGCTACTACTCCAAGGACGCGATCATCGAGGCGGCCTACGCCTCGACCCGGCCGGGCCACACGCTGGCCTTCCTCTGCACGGTGATCGCCGCCTTCTTCACCTCGTTCTACTCCTGGCGCCTGTTCTTCATGACGTTCGAGGGCCCGGCCCGGTGGGGCGCCCAAGGGGCTCATGGACATTCGGCGCACGACCACCCTGCCGCCCCGGCCGTGGCGCATTCCACCATGGCGCATGAGGCGGACGGCGCCCCCGGCCATACCGAGGGTGCGGCGCACGACGACAAGGGCTCGGACATCGAGCCGGCCCACCACAGCGACGTGGTGCCCGACGACCATCACGGCCACGGGCACGACCTGCACCCGCACGAGAGCCCGCTGGTGATGACGATCCCGCTGGCGATCCTGGCCTTCGGCGCCCTGTTCGCCGGCCTGATCTTCAAGAACCGGTTCATCGGCGAGGGCATGGACGCGTTCTGGGGCCATGCCCTGGCGCACGGGCCGGACAACCACATCATGCACGAGATCCACGAGGTCCCGGCGCTGGTGTCGCTCTCGCCCTTCATCATGCTGGTGCTGGGCTTCGTCGTGGCCTTCTGGATGTACATCTCGCAGCCGAAGCTGCCGGCGGCGCTCGCGGCCCAGCAGCCGACCCTGTACCGCTTCCTGCTCAACAAGTGGTACTTCGACGAGATCTACGACACGATCTTCGTGAAGCCCGCCAAGAAGTTCGGCCTGTTCCTCTGGAAGGAGGGTGACGGCCGGATCATCGACGGGTTCGGCCCGAACGGCGTCGCCGCCCGGGTGGTAGACGTCACCCGCGGGGTGGTCCGGCTCCAGACCGGCTACGTCTACCACTACGCCTTCGTCATGCTCATCGGCGTCGCCGGCCTGATCAGCTGGTACCTGGTGTCCGGCTTTCCCAAGGGTGGCCACTGATGCGTCGGCCTTCGTTGCGGCAGGCAGAGGGGAACTCCAAGTAAATGCTCGGCCTCGGCATCCTCTCCGGTCTGCTGATCGTCCCGCTGTGCGGCGCGGCCTTCATCCTCACGCTGAACGGCGATGAGGAGGCGGTGGCGCGCAACTCCCGCTGGGCGGCGCTCGCCACCACGCTGGTCACCTTCGTGCTCTCCCTGGTGGCGTGGTCGCGCTACGATGCCACCTCGGCGAGTTTCCAGCTGGTGGAGAGCCATGCGTGGCTCGCCGAGACCATCCGGTTCAAGCTCGGCGTCGACGGCTTCTCGATGCCGCTGGTGCTGCTGACCACCTTCCTGATGCCGTTCTGCATCGGCGCCTCGTGGCACTCGATCCAATTCCGGGTGAAGGAATACTTCGTCGCGTTCCTGGTCCTCGAGACCACGATGATCGGCGTGTTCCAGGCCCTCGACCTCGTGCTGTTCTACCTGTTCTTCGAGGCCGGCCTGATCCCGATGTTCCTGATCATCGGCATCTGGGGTGGCCAGCGCCGGATCTACGCGAGCTTCAAGTTCTTCCTCTACACCCTGCTCGGCTCGGTGCTGATGCTGCTCGCCATCATGGCGATGTACTGGGAGGCCGGCACCACCGATATCCCGACCCTCCTGCAGCACCGCTTCCCCGTGGGGATGCAATGGTGGCTATGGCTCGCCTTCTTCGCCTCCTTTGCGGTGAAGATGCCGATGTGGCCGGTCCATACCTGGCTCCCCGACGCCCACGTGGAAGCGCCCACCGCAGGCTCGGTGATCCTGGCCGGCATCCTGCTCAAGCTCGGCGGCTACGGCCTCATCCGCATCTCCCTGCCGATGCTGCCGGAGGCGAGCCACGAGTTCGCCCCCCTGGTCTTCGCCCTCTCGGTGATCGCGATCATCTTCACCTCGCTCACCGCGATGATGCAGACCGACATCAAGAAGCTGATCGCCTACTCGTCGGTGGCGCATATGGGCTTCGTGACGCTCGGCCTGTTCACCCTCAACGAGCAGGGCATCCAGGGCGCGATGTTCCTGATGATCTCGCACGGGATCGTCGCGAGCGCGCTCTTCCTCTGTGTCGGCGTGGTCTACGACCGGATCCACACCCGCGAGATCTCGGCCTATGGCGGCTTGGTCAAGCGGATGCCGCTCTACGCGGTCGCCATGATGGTGTTCACGATGGCCACTGTCGGCCTGCCGGGCACCTCGGGCTTCGTCGGCGAGTTCCTCGCGATGATGGGCGCCTTCCGGGCCAACCCGATGGTGTCGTTCTTCTCGGTCTTCGGCATCATCCTGTCGGCGGCCTACGCCCTGTGGCTGTTC
>JAKONI010000085.1 GCA_022702015.1 Beijerinckiaceae bacterium
TTGCAGTTGGTGTCGACCACGGCGGCGACCGGGATGCCGAGGCGGTTCGCCTCCTTGATCGCCAGCTGCTCCTTGTTGGTGTCGATCACGAACAGCAGGTCCGGCACGCCGCCCATGTCCTTGATGCCGCCGAGCGCCTTCTCGAGCTTGGCCTGCTCGCGGGACAGCATCAGGCGCTCCTTCTTGGTCAGGCCCGGGCCGCCGGTCTCCAGCGTCTCGGAGACCTTGCGCAGGCGCGAGATCGAGCCCGAAATGGTCTTCCAGTTGGTGAGCGTGCCGCCGAGCCAGCGGGAGTTCACGAAGTACTGGGCGGAGCGGCGGGCGGCCTCGGCGATCGTGTCGGCGGCCTGGCGCTTGGTGCCGACGAACAGCACGCGGCCGCCACGAGCCACGGTGTCGCTCACGGCCTGGAGGGCCTGATGCATCGCCGGGACGGTCTGGGCGAGGTCGATGATGTGGATGTTGTTGCGGGTGCCGAAGATGTACGGCTGCATCTTCGGGTTCCAGCGGTGCGACTGGTGTCCGAAGTGCGCGCCGGCTTCGAGGAGCTGACGCATGGAAAAGTCGACGGCCATGTAACTCTTTCTCCGGTTAAATCCGCCGCGGAGGGATGCGACCGGGCTGGTGCCGGCCACCGGAAGGCGCCCCATTGAATCATGGGGCCGGCTCCGCGTGTGGGATGGGTCGGGCGGTTAGCAGACCCCGGGGGCGGTGGCAAGTCTGACGCCTCCATCCCTTCCACCAAGCGCACCTTCACCGGCGCCTCTTTCAGCCCCCCGCGAAGATGGCGGCGACCCCTCCGGCATCCAGCACCCGGAACTCCCCCGCCGGGAGATCCGCCGGCAGGTCGAGCCCGCCCACCCGATCCCGGTGGAGCGCCTCCACATGATTCCCGAGCGCCGCGAACATCCGGCGCACCTGATGGTAGCGCCCCTCGGTGAGGGTGACGGCGCAGTGGGTCGAGTCCCCCATCTCCATGGCGACCGGCAGGAGGGGCCTGTCCTCTCCCTCCAGCATCATCGTGCCCGCCGCGAGGGCGGCCTCCTCGTCGCCCCGGAGGGGACGGGCGAGGGTCACCTGATACCGCTTGGCGACGTGGGCCTTGGGCGAGATGATCCGGTGAAGCAGCCCGCCATCGTCGGTGAGGAGCAGGAGGCCGGAGGTCTCCTTGTCGAGGCGGCCGACCGTCGAGAGCGGCGGCTCCCGCCGCCGCCAGCGCTCGGGGAGCAGCCCGTAGATCAGGGGCCCCGCTTCCTTATGCGAGCAGGTGACGCCGAGGGGCTTGTGCAGCATGAGGCACAGGCCCGGCAGGGGATCGAGGGGTTCCTCGTCGATGCTGAGCCTCGACGGCAGGTCCGGGTCCAGGGCGATCCGGGCGCCCGCATCGGTGAGCTCCTCCCCGTCGAGGCGGATCGCGCCCGCGCGCCCGAGCGCCTGGATCTCCCGGCGGGAGCCGTAGCCGAGGTTGGCCAGCAGCTTGTCGAGGCGGACGGCCTTGGCGCTCACTTGCGAGCCTCGAACACCTTGTAGCCGCCCTCCTGCGCCACGGTCGTGACCGTGCGGAACAGGTCGCGCAGGGGTGCCTCGTAGGGCAGGTGCGCGTTGGCCACCAGCCACAGGGCGCCCCCGTTCCGCAGGGCCTCGGCCGCCCGCTGGATGAAGGTGATGCCCAAAGCCTGATCCTCGCCCCCGCTCTCGTGGAAGGGCGGGTTGCTCACCACGAAATCGAGGCCGGGGGGCAGGGCTTTGGCCCGCAGGTCCCCCCAGACGATCGTAGCCCGGGGATCGGCGACGTTGCGCCGGGCCATCTCCACCGCCCGCCGGTCGAAGTCGATGAGGGTCAGCTGCGTGACGGCGGTCGCGTGAAGGACGGCCCGGCCGAGCAGGCCGAGGCCGCAGCCGAGATCGGCCCCCTTCCCCTTCAGCACCGGAAGGCGGCTCATCAGCAGCGCCGTCCCCGGATCGAGCCGGTCCCAGGAGAAGATCCCGGGCTGGGTGCAGAGGGCGAGGTTGTCGATGTGGCGCGGTCCGCCCTCGTCGATGGCCGCGTCGAGGCCCGTCGGCGCCGCCGGGCGGGCGAGGGTGCAGATGCGGTGATGGCGGCGGGGCTCGTCGGCGGGCTGGCCGCCGAAGGCCGCGAGCTCCTTGACCAGCCGCGATCCGCCCCGGTCCTTCGGGGCCAGCGCCGTGAGGCGCCCCCCGGGGGCCAGGGCGCGCAGGGCATGGGCGAGGACGAACCGGCGCTCGAGGGTCCCGGCGGGCGCCAGCACCGTGATGCTCTCCAGGCTCGCCTCGGCCATGTCCTCCAGGCGCGCCGCGTCGATGACGAAGGGAGAGACTTGCACCGCTCCTTCGGGAATCGGGGCGAGGTCGCCGGGCGGCAGGCCGTAGACGGCGTGGGTCATGGGTCCGTGGGATGAATCAGGCGGCATCGGCGAAAGCAGCCCCCGTCACGCAAGCCCGCGAGGGTTGCGCGCCAAACCGGGAATCGGGGAATGTCTCCTGATACACCGGGGGCCACGCGATGCCCAGATGGCGGGGCGCCCGGTTCAGCCCCGGGGGAATTCCAGCCCCATTTCCCGGTAGCGCGCCGGATCGTCCGCCCAGTTCTCGCGGACCTTCACGTGCAAGAACAGGTGGACCACCGCGTCCGCGGCCTCGGCGATTTCCAGGCGGGCCGCCTGCCCGATGGAGCGGATGGTCTGGCCGCCGCGCCCGAGGACGATGGAACGCTGGCTCTCCCGCTCCACGAAAATGGTCTGCTCGATCCGCACCGAGCCGTCCGCCTTCACGAGCCATTGGTCGGTCTCGACGGTGGAGCGGTAGGGCAGTTCCTCGTGGAGGCGGTCGTAGATCTTCTCGCGGGTGATCTCGGCGGCGAGCATCCGCAGGGGCGCATCGGAAACCTGATCCTCCGGGTAGAGCCACGGGCCCGGCGGCATCCGTGCCGCGAGCGCCCGGCGCAGGACTTCGATGCCGTCGCCCTTGAGGGCCGAGATCATGAAGGTCTCGACGAAGGGCGCCGCCTCGTTGAGCTGCGCCGCCAGCGCCAGGAGCTTCTCCCGGGGGATCAGATCGATCTTGTTGAGGATCAGCATCTTGTCCCGGCGCACCTCCGCGAGGCGGGACAAGATGGCCGACACCTCCTCCTCCACGCCCTTGCGGGCATCGACCAGCAGGCACACCGCGTCCGCGTCGGCGGCGCCGCTCCAGGCGGAATGCACCATGGCCCGGTCGAGCCGACGCTTGGGGGCGAAGATGCCGGGGGTGTCCACCAGCACGATCTGGGCGCTGCCCTCGATCACGATGCCCCGCACCAGGGCGCGGGTGGTCTGCACCTTGCGGGATACGATGGAGACCTTGGTCCCGACGAGACTGTTCAGCAGCGTCGACTTGCCGGCATTCGGCACACCGATCAGCGCCACGAAACCCGCCCGCGAATCGGCGGGCGTTCCGGGAAGCGGCGACGGCGCCGGAAAGGATGGCCCGGCGGGCTCGTCCTCGGGGAGGTCCTGGTCGGTCATGGGGTCTCCGCAGCGGTCTCGCCCGCCGCCGTGATGCCAATGCGGGTCAGCAGGTCGGCGGCGGCCGCCTGCTCGGCCACCCGCTTCGAATTGCCCTCGCCATGGCCCGGTTCAAGACCCTCGACCTGCACTGTCATGCGGAAGTGCGGAGCGTGGTCCGGGCCGGTGCGCTCGGCGACGGCATAGATGGGAATCGGCAGGCCGCGACTCATGGCCCATTCCTGTAGGGTGGATTTCGCGTCGCGCCCCCTCGGCGCGGTGCCCGGCTCGGCGGGGCGGAAATGCGCCTGCACGATTCCCCGGTCGGCGTCGAACCCCACATCGAGGTAGACCGCCCCGAGGATCGCCTCGCAGACATCCGCCAGGATGGTCTGGTTGCGCCGGCCGCCGCCCATCACCTCGCCCTGGCCGAGGATGAGGTAGGCGCCCACGCCCCAGGTGGCGGCGACGGCGGCGCAGGTCTCCCGCCGCACCAGCCCCGCCAGCTGGCGGGACAGGTCGCCCTCGTCGGCATCGGGCAGGGCCGCGTAGAGCCCCTCGGCCACGGCGAGGCCGAGGACCCGGTCGCCCAGGAACTCCAATCGCTGGTAGCTGCCGTTGCGCCCGGTCGCCTTGCTCGTATGGGTCAGGGCCCGCGACAGGAGGTCCTGGTCGGCGAACGTATGACCGATCGTCTGCTCAAGCTCGGCGAGCGGCGGGCGCGGCTTGTGGGCGCGCCGGTTCCGCGCCGAGGCGCGCGGTAACGATGTGGCGTCCGTGCTCAATGGATCGTCGTAAACAGGCGCGACCAGCGCACATGCGTCGGCCAGTTCCAAACCTGCCAGGCGGGCGTTCCCTCATCGACGGAGAAGAAGATCATTTCAGCGCGCCCGACGAAATTGGCGAAAGGCACGTAGCCGACGTTGGCGAGATCGCGCGAATCAGTGGAATTGTCGCGGTTGTCGCCCATCATGAAGTAGTGGCCGGCGGGCACCGTGTACAGTTCCGTACGGTCCCAGAAGCCGTTGTCGCCGTCCCGCTCGATGGTGTGGTGGACGACCCCGTTGGGCAGGGTCTCCAGGTATTGCGGCACCTTGGTCGGCTGGCCGTAGGCGTCCGCGGTCTCGTAGTCGGCGATCCGCTCGCGCTTCACCGCCTGCCCGTTGATGTTGAGCACGCCGTCGATCATCTGGATCTTGTCGCCCGGCAGGCCGATCACCCGCTTGATGTAGTCGGTCGAGTTGTCCTTCGGCAGCTTGAAGACGGCGATGTCGCCGCGCTTCGGGTCGGCCGCCCAGACGCGCCCCTTCGCCTCGATCGGAATGTATTCCGAGAGCGGCAGGGAGTACTTGGAATAGCCGTAGGAGTACTTCGAGACGAACAGGTAGTCGCCAATCAGCAGCGTCGGCACCAGCGAGCCGGACGGGATGTTGAACGGCTGGAACAGCAGCGTCCGCACCACCAGGGCGATGAGAAGCGCCTGCACCGCGACCTTCAAGGTCTCGCGGATGCTCGCCCAGGTTCCGGCTTCGGCCGGCTTGATGAGCGGCTTGCCCTCGTGATTCACGCGCACGTCCCTATTGTTCGACCCGTTCCCGGCGACTGGCCGGAAGGGCACGCCGCGCGCGGCCCCTTCGATGACGTCCTCCGAAAGGATTGCGCCGCCATCGTGTCCGCTGGGTGCGGCGATCTAAACCATGCCGGGCGCCCCGGCAACGCGCGGGGCCCCCGGTTAATCCCGTAGCGCCTCGATGACGACGAAGGCCTGCGCCAGGGGCGGGTCGTCCGTGAGCGAAACGTGCAACCGGGCCGAGTGCCCTGCGGGGAGCATGGCGGCGAGCCGTTCGGCGGCGCCGCCGGTCAGCCGCAGGGTCGGCTGGCCGGAGGGCAGGTTCACCACCTCCATGTCGCGCCAGAACACGCCCTCACTGAGGCCCGTGCCCAGGGCCTTCGCACAGGCCTCCTTGGCGGCGAATCGGCGGGCATAGCCCTCCGCCCTCGCCTTCCGCCGGTCGCACCGGGCCCGCTCGCCCTCGGTGAAAACCCTGTGGGTGAACCGCTCCCCGTGCCGGACCAGGGTCTTCTCGATGCGGCGGATGTCGCAGAGGTCGGAGCCGATGCCGAGAATCATCGGGCCGACCCCGTCCGGGCGCGGTCCATCGCGGCGCGCATGTCGCGGATCGCCTGGGGCAGGCCGACGAAGATCGCCTCGGCGATGAGGGCATGGCCGATGTTGAGCTCCAGGATCTCGGGAAGGGCCGCCACCGGCCCGACGCTCCCGGTGGTGAGACCGTGGCCGGCATGGATCTCCAGCCCGATCCCGGCCCCGTGCGCCGCCGCGCGCCGGATGCGGGCCAGCTCATGCGCCAGCGCGGCCTCGTCGCCGTCCAACGCCGCCTCGCAGTAGCTGCCGGTGTGAAGCTCGACCACGGGGGCACCGAGGGCGCGGGCCGCCTCCATCACCGCCGGCTCCGGCTCGACGAAGAGCGACACCCGGATCCCCGCCTCCGCGAGGGCGCGGATCCGGGGGGCGAGGTGCGCCCGCCCGCCCACGATGTCGAGGCCCCCCTCGGTGGTGCGCTCCTCGCGCTTCTCCGGCACGAGGCAGGCGGCATGGGGCCGGGTGTCGATCGCGAGCCGCACCATCTCGTCGGTGGCGGCCATCTCGAAGTTGAGCGGAACGGCGAGGCTCGCCCTCAGCGCGGCGATGTCCGCGTCGCGGATATGCCGGCGATCCTCGCGCAGATGCGCGGTGATCCCGTCCGCCCCCGCATCGACGGCGAGATGAGCGGCCCGCACCGGATCGGGATAGGAGCCGCCCCGGGCGTTGCGGACGGTGGCCACGTGGTCGATGTTGACGCCGAGGCGAAGCTGCGAAACGCTCATGACAGATGGGCCGGATGGTGGGAGTGCGGCCTTACCTGTCGGCTCCCGCGCGGGATCGCAAGGGCCGGAGCCCCACGGAGACCGGGCGGCGCGGCGGGTTGCACGATCGGGCGAAACCCATTATGGGGCGCCCTTCGCGTTCGCTCCGGCCGGGGGCTGAACGGACGGTGCCGCTCGCGGCATGGGAGCTTGCTCCGTCGTCCCGTGTCTCCGCCTTCGATCAACCGCTCGGGCCTGACATACGGCTCGAAGGGCTTGGCGCCGAGCGATCCGCGATGTGAACCGGCCCGAACATCCGCGCCAGCGGTCGGGCTTCCTTGTGTACACGAAAGGCCCGGTATGCCTCTCTACGAGCACGTGCTCCTGGCCCGCCAGGACGTGACGTCCCAGCAGGTCGAGCAGATGATCGACACCTACAAGGGTGTCATCGAGCAGAATGGCGGTCGTCTCGAGAAGATCGAGATGTGGGGCGTGAAGTCCCTCGCCTACCGCATCAAGAAGAACCGGAAGGCGCATTTCGCGCTCCTCAACATCGACGCGCCGCCGGCGGCGATCGCCGAGATGGAGCGTCAGATGCAGATCTCGGAAGACATCCTGCGTTTCATGACGGTGCGGGTCGAGGATCTCGATTCCGAGCCGTCCGCGATGATGCAGAAGCGCGACCGTGACGACCGTAAGGACCGTGAGCGCGGCCGGCGCCGTGACGACGACGGCTTCGGTGGTGGTGGCGGCGGCGGCTTCGGCGGGGAGAACTGATCATGGCTTTCGGTGCTGGTGGCGGCGGCGGCCGTCGTCCCTTCTTCCGTCGTCGGAAGACCTGCCCCTTCTCCGGCGCGAACGCGCCGAAGATCGACTACAAGGACGTGAAGCTCCTCTCCCGCTACGTGTCGGAGCGCGGCAAGATCGTCCCGTCCCGCATCACGGCGGTGTCGGCCAAGAAGCAGCGTGAGCTCGCCCAGGCGATCAAGCGGTCCCGCTTCCTCGGCCTCCTTCCCTACGTGATCAAGTAGGATCGTCCGACCGGCCCGGCGCGATGCCGGGCCGGTCTCACCCGAGAGCGGCCACGTCGCTCGATCGTTGGGGCAGCGCTTCGGCCCCTAACCCCTCCCTCGCGGGTGGCGGGACAGCGGAACCCATGACCCACACCCTCGTCCTCGGCGTCGGCGCCGGCCTCGTTTCCGCCCTGCTCTTCGGCGTGCTGCTGAAGGCGAGCGCGCTGGCCATCACGCTGTACCTGCTCGCCCCGCTGCCGATCCTGATCGTCGGCCTGGGCTGGAGCCACAGGGCGGCCCTCGCCGCCGCCGCCGCGGGCAGCCTCGCCCTCGCCGCGACCGTGACGCCCTTCATGGGGCTCGCCTTCGCCGGCTACGTCGCCCTCCCCGCCTGGTGGCTCGCCTACCTCACCCTGCTCGGCCGGGAGACCGCCGGCGGCCTGGAATGGTACCCGACGGGGCGCCTTCTCGGATGGATCGGCGCGACGGCGGCCCTGTCCTTCATCGCCATCGCGGTGCTGTCCTCGCCGGATTACGCGAGCTACGAGGCGCAGTTCAAAAAGCTGTCGCACTCGCTCATCGATTCGCGCGATCCCAACACCCCGCGCCCGGCTCCGAAGGCCACGCCGGACGAGGCTTCGCGGACCGAATCCCCGCAAGGGGACACCGCCCGGATCGACGGCGCCCCGGCCGAGGGCAGCCCTTCGGCCCCAAACGCGAAACCCGACGACGTGAGCCGGGACGAACTGGCGGACGCCTTCGCCACGGTGGTGCCGGCCTTCGCCGCCCACGGCCTCGCCCTGCTGCTGACCTTCTACCTCTGGGCCGCCGGGCGGATCGTACGGATCTCGGGCCGGCTCATGCGGCCCTGGCCGGACCTGCCCTCCACGTCGATGCCGCGCACATGCCTCGCGGCCCTGGTCGGGGCGGCCGCCCTCAGCTTCGCCCCCGGCTATGCCGGCGTCCTCGGGGTGGCCCTCATCGGGTCCTTCACCGCCGTGTTCGCCCTCCAGGGTCTCGCGGCCTTCCACGACCGGTCGCGCGGGCGCCCCGGCCGGGGCCTGATGCTGTTCGGCCTGTACCTCATCCTGTTCGTGACCCAGGGCGTCGCCCTGGCCGCGCTGACCCTGTTCGGCCTCGCCGATACCGCCCTCGACCGCCGCCGGCCCAAGGCCTCTGGGCCCAAGGGGCCTGCGGCGCCGTGAAACCCAGGGGCACCGCCCCACTCTTAGGAGACAAGAAATGGAAGTCATCCTCCTCGAGCGCGTCGCAAAGCTCGGCCAGATGGGCGAGACCGTGAACGTCCGCCCGGGCTTCGCGCGCAACTTCCTCCTCGCCCGGGGCAAGGCCCTGCGCGCGACGGAGTCCAACAAGAAGCACTTCGAGGCGCAGCGCGCCCAGCTCGAGACCCGCAACCTCGAGCGCAAGAAGGACGCCGAGGCCGTCGCCGAGAAGCTGAACGGCCAGAGCTTCACCCTCATCCGCCAGTCCGGCGAGACGGGCGTCCTCTACGGGTCGGTCTCGACCCGCGACCTCGCCGAGATCATCACCAAGGACGGCTTCTCGGTGGAGCGCGGCCAGATCGTCCTCAACCAGCCGATCAAGACGCTCGGCCTGTTCAAGGTGCCGGTGACCCTGCACCCCGAGGTCGAGGTGGAGATCACCGTCAACATCGCCCGCAGCCCCGAGGAGGCCGAGCGTCAGGCCCGTGGCGAGGCGGTCATCGAGCGCGACACCTTCAACCTCGACGACCTCGGCCTGGAAGTCGGCGCGGCCCTGGCCGAGTCCGGCGAGGATGGCGGCGACCGGGGGTAATTAGCCCGAGAAGAGCGGTGATAGCGGGGATCCCCGCTATCACCGCTTGACTTGTTCCACGTTTGTTCCAGCATGGATGCCCGCCCTCGGACGAGTCGGCGGGCATCCGCGCATCCGGGCCGGGCCCGAAAAGCGGATGCCGACTAAGCTTCGGTCAACCAAACCGGGCGAAGGTCCGAACTGACAGACGCGCCGCTGGGGCGCCGGACGGGAGTCGTTCCGCCTATGGCCTTGCCCAACGCGATCACGGCCAAGCTCGAAGCGGTGAAGGCGGAGTACCGCGTCGCGCCGCACAACATCGATGCCGAACAGGCCCTGCTGGGGGCGATCCTGGTCAACAACGATGCGTATTACCGCGTCTCGGACTTCCTCCTGTCCGAACACTTTATGGAGGACGCCCACCAGCAGATCTTCACCGTCGCCGCCTCGCTGATCAAATCCGGCAAGCTCGCGACGCCGATCACGATGAAGACCTATCTCGGCGATGCCGATTTCGGCGGGCAGACGGTCATCCAGTACCTGGCCCGCCTCGCGGCCGACGCGACGACGGTCATCAACGCCGCCGAATATGGCCGCACCATTTACGATCTCGCGATCCGGCGCCGGCTGATCGCCATCGGCGAGGAACTGGTGAACGGCGCCTACGAGGCCCCGGTGGAACTCGCCCCCCGGGAGCAGATCGAGGAGACCGAGCGGCGCCTGTACGAACTGGCCGAGGCCGGCAAGTACGACGGCGGCTTCCAGAAATTCTCCGACGCCCTGACGGCGGCGGTGGACATGGCCGCCAAGGCCTACCAGCGGGACGGCAAGCTTTCCGGCATCGCCACGGGCTTGAGCGACCTCGACGCGAAGATGGGCGGCCTGCAATCGTCCGATCTGATCATCCTCGCGGGCCGCCCGGCCATGGGCAAGACCTCGCTGGTCACCAACATCGCCTTCAACATCGCCAAGGCTTACAAGGGCGAGAAAAAGCCGGACGGGACGATCGAGACCGTCAACGGCGGCATCGTCGGGTTCTTCTCGCTGGAAATGTCGGCCGAGCAGCTGGCGACCCGTATCATCGCCGAACAATCGGGCGTGCCGTCCTACAAGATCCGTCGCGGCGACATCCGGCCGGAGGAATTCTACAAGATCACCGACGCCGCCCGGGATATGCAGACGATCCCGTTCTACATCGACCAGTCCGGCGGCATCTCCATCGCCCAGTTGGCTGCCCGCGCCCGGCGCCTCAAGCGGCAGAAGGGCCTCGACGTGCTGGTAGTGGACTATCTCCAGCTTCTCGCCGGCTCGGGCAAGCGCAGCGACAACCGCGTGCAGGAGATGACCGAGATCACCACGGGCATGAAGGCGCTGGCCAAGGAACTGTCCGTGCCGATCATCGCCCTGTCGCAGCTCTCGCGACAGGTGGAGAACCGGGACGACAAGCGTCCGCAGCTTTCGGATCTGCGTGAATCGGGCTCCATCGAGCAGGACGCCGACGTGGTGATGTTTGTGTTCCGCGAGGAATATTACGTCGGCAACAAGAAGCCGCGCGAGGGCACCGAGGAGTTCTTCGCCTGGGAGGCGGAGATGCAGCGGGTGCACGGCAAGGCCGAAGTGATCCTCGGCAAGCAGCGCCACGGGCCTACCGGCACGGTGGAGTTGCAGTTCGACGCCAACATCACCCGGTTCTCGAACCTCGCCCAGGACGACCGGCTGCCCGAGCGGATGTAGGAATTGTCCCGGGGCGGCGGGCTGATTCCGCCACCTCAACCGTCATCGTGGACCGAGCGACGCCGCGACGGAGCCCCGATGACGCGACCCCCCCCCGATCCGACCCGCCGCCGGGCGCTCGCCCTGGTCGGCGGCCTCGCCGCCCTCCCCCTCGTTTCGGCCGCCTCCGCGCGGGGCGGCAACCCGGGGCGGCCCGGCACGTTGCCCCCGCGACCGCACGAGGCGGCGCAAGGAGTCACGATGAGCGAGCCGACCCCGCCGACAATGCCCTACTGGCACGTCTACACCGATGGCGACGGGGTGAGCCGCCAAGTCCAATGCGAGCTATCGCAGTTCAAGTTCGAGGGCGTCGATCCGCAGACCGCCCCGCAATGGAACGACAAGCAGGAGAAGTCGCAGGCCGGCGTGACCTTCACCGTCCTCCCCGTGGGCTGGGTCGGCGAGTGGCACGAGAATCCGCGTCCTCAGTGGATCGCCATCCTTTCCGGTCGCTGGTTCGTGGAGACGATGGACGGCGTCCGGGTCGAGATGGGTCCGGGCGAACTGATGATGGGCGAGGACCAGGGCACGAAGGAGCGCGACGGCAAGAAGGGCCATCTCTCGGGCACCGTGGGCGACGAGCCCTGCACGATGATCGTCACCGGCCTGGAGGTGACGCCAACCGTGAACCAGCCCGGCCGCTTCAAGTAGGCGGCCCCGATGGATGGGTATGAGCTGATAAGCCCGCGCTTCAAGCGCTACGTCCTGCCCAACGCGGAGCTTGAGAAGCTCGGCGATGGCTTCCGCTGGACGGAGGGCCCGGTGTGGTTCGGGGACCGGGACGAGTTCCTGTTCTCCGACCTGCCGAACAACCGGGTGATGCGCTGGTGCCAGTCCGGGGGCCTGAGCGTCTACCGGGAGGACAGCGATTTCGAGAACGGCCACACCCGCGACATGCAGGGGCGACTGCTGTCCTGCGCGCACCGGGGCCGGCGCGTCCACCGCACCGAGATCGACGGCAGCATCACCTCCCTGGTGGAACGCTACGAGGGCAAGCGGCTGAACTCGCCCAATGACCTCGTGTGCAAGTCCGACGGCACGATCTGGTTCAGCGATCCCCATTACGGCATCCAGACGGACTACGAGGGCGGCAAGCAGGAGGCCGAGCGCCCCGCCGCCGTCTACCGGTTCGACCCCCGCGACGGCTCGCTGCGGGTGGTCGCGGACGACTTCCAGGGGCCGAACGGCCTGTGCTTCTCCCCCGACGAGCGGCGTCTCTACATTGCGGAGACCGGGCTGCAATTCGCGGAGGAGCCGGTGCAGCACGTGCGGGTCTTCGACGTGGGCGACGACGGACGGCTCGGCGGCGGGCGGGTGTTCTGCACCATCTCCCCGGGCAACGCCGATGGCATACGCTGCGACGAGGAAGGCAACCTCTGGTCCAGCGCCGGGGATGGGGTGCATTGCCTCGATCCCGGCGGGGAACTGCTCGGCAAGATCCTCGTGCCGACCACCGTGGCGAACCTGACCTTTGGGGGCCGCAACCGCAGCCGCCTGTTCCTGTGCGCCTCGCATACGGTCTACGCGATCTTCACCAACGTGCGTGGGGCGAGCCAGCCGTGAGTGGGGTCCGTCGTATCCTGCGGATCGACCGGACCGTGGCCGACCTCGACCGGACCGAGGCGTTCTATCGCGACGGCCTCGGCTTCGTCCGCGAGGGGGCGCCCGGCCCGCTGCCCCCCTCGGAGGCGGAGGCGATGGGGCTCGCGGGGCGGGAGACGC
This sequence comes from Beijerinckiaceae bacterium, assembly GCA_022702015.1. Lineage (GTDB taxonomy): Bacteria > Pseudomonadota > Alphaproteobacteria > Rhizobiales > Beijerinckiaceae > Methylobacterium. The sequence goes on from JAKONI010000085.1 coordinate 12,671, forward strand.
GGTGCCTCACCCTGAGGCTGAACCGCCAGACGGTGAGGGTCATGACCGTCGATCCCCCCGGCGCGCCCTATCCGCCAGGGGCGAACGCCACCGATCCGTCCTTCCAGCACATCGCGATCCCCGTCCGCGATATGGACGAGGCCGCCGCTCACCTGGCGAGGGTCGGGCCGGCGGCGATCAGCCGGGGCGGCCCGCAGGTGTTGCCGGCTTCCTCCGGGGGCGTCACCGCGTTCAAGTTCCGCGACCCCGACGGGCACCCCCTCGAACTGATCTATTTTCCGGACGGTCCCTCCGCCGCCCGGTGGGCCAGCGCACCGGGCCTGTTCCTCGGCCTCGACCACTCGGCGATCACCGTCACCGACCTCGGCGGGACCATCCGTTTCCTGACTGGCCTCGGCCTCACCGTGGCCGAGCGAGGGCTGAACGAGGGACCCGAACAAGCGCGCCTCGACGGGCTCGACGATCCCGTGGTGGACGTCGTCGCGCTCCAGCCGCACGATCCGGCACCGCATGTGGAACTGCTGCACTACCGGCGACCGACGCATTCCGGCCTGGCGCCGGTCTACGGCCCGGCCGATGGTGTGAGCACCCGCTTCGTGTTCGAGGCCGACGATCCCGCAGCGTTGGGTGAGGCGCTGGCGGCCGGTGGCTTCGGTCCGGCGCGAATCTCGGGCGACGGGAGCGCCTGCTACGTCACCGGACCGGATGGTCACGGCTTCCTGATCCTGCGCGGGACGTGACGGCGATCCGGGCCCGGGGTTGACGCCGCCGCCGGGCGGCGCCACTCCGCGCCTTCGGAGACTCCCACCGATGCCCCTCCTCGCCCTGCCCTTCCCGGCGATCGACCCGGTCGCCATCGCGATCGGCCCGATCACGATCAAGTGGTACGCCCTCGCCTACATCGCCGGACTGATCGGCGGGTGGATCTATGCCCGCCGCCTCGTGACGACTGATTCCCTCTGGGGGGTCGTGAAGCGGCCGCAGCCCGTCGATATCGATGACCTCGTGGTCTGGGTGGCGCTCGGTGTCGTGCTCGGCGGGCGCATCGGCTACGTTCTCTTCTACAATCTGCCGATGTATCTGGCCGACCCGTTGGAGATCCTGGCGATCCGCAACGGCGGGATGTCGTTCCACGGGGGATTCCTGGGGGCGATCCTCGCCTTCCTGCTCTTCGCCCGCTCGCGGAATCTCAACGGTTACACCCTCCTCGACATCGGTGCGGTGGTCGTGCCCATCGGGCTGTTCTTCGGGCGGATCGCCAACTTCGTGAACGGCGAGTTGTGGGGGCGCGTGGCCCCCGATTTCCCCTACGCCATCGTGTTCCCCACCGGCGGACCGCTGCCGCGCCACCCGAGCCAGCTCTACGAGGCCGGGACCGAGGGTCTGCTCCTCTTCATCGTGATGGCGATCGCCGTGCGCCGGTTCGGCTTCCGCAAGCCGGGGCTGCTCGGGGGCATCTTCGTCCTCGGCTATGCCCTGGCGCGGACCTTCTGCGAGTTCTTCCGGGAGCCCGACGCGCAGCTTGGCTTCCTGTTCGGCGACGGACTCGGCCCGATGGGCGGGGGCGTGACCATGGGTATGCTGCTCTGCCTGCCCATGGCCATCGTCGGGCTCACCTATATCGTCCTCGCCGCCACGGGCCGGACTCGCCCCAGGCATACCGCCGGGGACACCGCGACGGCGCCCCCCGAGCCGACCCGCGTGAAGGCGTGACCATGACGCCGCTGTCGCGCGAGATCGCGACGATCATCCGTGAGACCGGCCCCATCGGGGTCGATCGCTACATGGCCCTCTGCCTGAGCCATCCGGTCCACGGCTACTACGTCACGCGGGACCCCCTGGGGGCGCGGGGCGACTTCACCACGGCCCCCGAGATCAGCCAGATGTTCGGGGAACTGATCGGTGCCTGGGCGGCCTGGGTCCACCGGGCCATGGGCGCCCCCGATCCCCTCCTGCTGATCGAACTCGGCCCCGGACGCGGCACGCTGATGGCCGACGCCCTGCGGGCCTTGCGGGCCGCCGCGCCGGGGACGACGGTGGGCCCGCACCTCGTGGAGACGAGCCCTATCCTGCGTGGGGTACAGGAGCGGGTGCTCGCCGGGACCGGGGCTACTTGGCATACCTCCGTCGGGACGCTGCCCGGCGGTCCCGCGATCCTGCTCGCCAACGAATTCCTCGATTGCCTGCCCGTGCGCCAGTTCGTCCGCCGGCCCGGCGGCTGGCACGAGCGTCTTGTCGGCCAGGGACCGGACGGCGCCTTCGCCTTCGGCCTGGCCCCCGAGGCGACACGCGGCATGACGACGGAAGCGCCGGACGGGGCGGTCGTCTCCGTGCCGGGTCCCGCCCTCGACCTCGCGCGCGAACTCGCCCGAAGGGTTCGCGCGGTGGGGGGCGTCTGCCTCCTGATCGATTACGGTTATGTCCGGCCGGGGTTCGGCGACACGCTCCAGGCCCTGTCGGGCCATGCCTTCGCCGATCCGCTCGCCGCGCCGGGTGAGGCGGATCTGACCTGCCATGTGGACTTCGCGGCGCTGGCGCTGGCCGCCCGGGAGACCGGAGCCGCCGTCCACGGACCCGTCGATCAAGGGGACTTCCTCACTGCCCTCGGCCTGCACGAGCGGGCGGCCCGCCTACGCCAGAAGGCGGATGCCGCGCAGACCGGAGCGATCGAGGCCGCCATGGCCCGGCTCACGGATCCGGGGCCCGGGGGGATGGGCCACCTGTTCAAGGTGATCGCCATCGCCGACCCGGCCCTCGGTCCGCTTCCGGGCCTCCCGCCCGGTTAAGCCTCAGCCGAAGGATCCGAACCCGGCATCCGACGATTTCGCGGGCGCCGGCTTGGGCGCCACGTCGGCCTCGGCCTGCTCGCGCCCCGCATTCTCGGCCTTGGTGGGGGGAGCCGGCATCGGCTGGCCCCCTTGGGCATTCGGTTCAGTCTTGTGCGGTGCAGGATCCGCTTCCTGTCCGCCCCCGTCAGTTCGCAGCATCGCGATCTCTCCGTCGATGGACGAGGCCGAACCGGCCCCACGGCGGGAATGCGGCGGTGCACCATCGGTTCCGCATCGCCATCCTTCGCCGCATGGAGTATCGCCGCGCTCTGTGACGTTCAGAAGGACGACGCCGTGACCGCAGGCCATTTCATCGAGGCGCCGGAACTGTCCTCGCATGCCGCGATCCGCCACGCCTTCTTCACCCGGCTCGGCGGGACGTCCGAGGGGATCTACGCCTCCCTCAACGGGGGCCTAGGCTCCGACGACCGGCCGGAGAACGTGGCGCGCAACCGGGCGCTGATGGCCGACACGATCGGCGTCGGCCACGACCGGTTGGTGAGCCTCTACCAAGTCCACTCGGCCGAAGTGGTGACGGTGGAGGCGCCCTTCGCCCCGTCGCACCGGCCCAAGGCGGACGGGATGGTCACCCGCGTGCCGGGGCTCGCCCTTGGGATCGCCACCGCCGATTGCGGCCCCATCCTGTTCGCCGACCCGGAAAATCGGGTGGTCGGCGCCGCCCACGCCGGGTGGAAGGGGGCGCTGACGGGGGTGATCGGCGCCACGGTGGCCGCGATGGAGCGGCTGGGTGCCGCGCGCTCGTCCACCGTCGCGGTCCTCGGCCCGACGATCAGCCGGGCGAGCTACGAGGTCGGGCCGGACTTCATCACACGGTTCCGCGCCGAGGCGCCGGGGATGGAACGGTTCCTCGGGGAGGGCCAGCGACCGGGTCATGCCCAGTTCGACCTGCCCGGCTTCATCCTCAGCCGCCTTCACGAGGAGGGGATCGCCGGGGCCAGCGCCTTGAACCTCTGTACCTACGCCGACGCCGAACGCTTCTACAGTTTCCGCCGCGCGACCCACCGCTGCGAACCGGATTACGGCCGACTGATCTCGGCCATCGCCCTCACGCACTGACCCCCGGAGCCCCGCTGAACAGGACCCGCGACATCCTGCCGCTGGAGAACTTCGGAAAAAAGCGTGGCCGCAAGTGAACCTTGACCATTCGCGGGCGTTTTGGGTTGCAAGGTGCCGGGGAAGACGGCGGGTCGCCTCAAGGGGCCGCGAAAGCGGCTGGCGGGACCGTCCAGCGAAAAGCGACCTCGATACCGCGGGATGCAACCGGATCGACCCGGCTCGGCCGGATCGCCAGTGAGGACCAAACCATGAATTCGTTCCT
>JAKONI010000113.1 GCA_022702015.1 Beijerinckiaceae bacterium
AGTGGCGGAGACGGAGGGATTCGAACCCTCGATACCCGATTAAGGGTATGCTCATTTAGCAAACGAGTGCCTTCAGCCTCTCGGCCACGTCTCCGGCGTATCAGCCTCTAGAAGGTCCCGGGGGTGCGGTCAAGCCGCTCACGCGCGGCGGACAGACGGCGGCGTTCGTAGTGCTTCGCGATCCGCAGATGCCGGGACATGGCGTAGTTCATCGCCGTCAGAAAACCGTAGGCGCCCCGGACGAAATGGCGTCGGCCGAAATAAGCTTTCAGGAAGTTGCCCGGCAGTTCCACGAAAACACGCCAAGTCGGGATGACGACGCCGCGGGCATCGAGATCGTCCGCCTGCTGGTCCGAATAGCGGTTGAGCTTGTCCAATTGTTCGCCGAGTGAGCGCACCGAAAAATGCGCGATCCGCCCGCGCAGGCGGCCCGGTGCCACGCCGGGCTGCAGATCCACCCGGTCGTGGACGGGGGAGGGGGAGTAGCGGCCACGGTCCTTGCGGTAGAGGCGCACGGGCCACAGCGTGTAGGCGAGGCGGTGCGGGCGATCCTCCCCCGGAAAGACTTCCGCGATCCCGATCCGCCAAGCCGGACGGGAAGGCTCCCCCGCGGCGAACAGGGCGCGGATCTCGGCGGCAAGCCCCGGGGGCACCACCTCGTCCGCGTCGAGGTTCAGCAGCCAGTCGTGGTGACACTGCTCCTCGGCGAACCGCTTCTGCGGCCCGTAGCCCGGCCAGTCGTGGTGGATCACCCGCGCGCCGAGGGATTCGGCAAGCGCCGGCGTGCCGTCGGTGGAGCCCGAATCGACCACGACGAGATCGTCCGTCAGATCGCGCACGGCTCGGATCGTCGCGCCGATCCGGGCCGCCTCGTTCCGGGCGATGATGAAGATCGAGAGCGGAAGCACGCGGCCGTTCGCATCCTTGGCAACGGCCGAGGCCTTAGCGGCCATGCCCCGGCCCGGCAAGGCGTCAGCCCGCCCCGTCCGCCCTCAGGAGAGCCAACCCGGCATCCGGTCGAGGGCGATCAGGGCCTCGACGCCCTGGCGCGGGCGCACCACCGCCGCCTCGGCCCCGCGCACCAGCACCTCCGGCACCAGGGGGCGCGTGTTGTAGGTCCCGGCCTGCACCGCCCCGTAGGCCCCCGCGCTCATCACCGCGATCAGGTCGCCGGGAGCGGGCTCGGGCATCTCCCGGCCCTTGGCCAGATAGTCGCCACTCTCGCAGACCGGCCCGACCACGTCGGCGACGAGGCGCGGGGCGTCGGCCAGCGGCTCCGCCACCGGGCGCAGGGCGTGGTACGCATCGTAGAGGGTGGGGCGGGTCAGGTCGTTCATCGCCGCGTCGACGATCACGAAGGTGCGGCCCTCGCCGCGCTTCACGTAGAGGACCTTCGTCACCAGGATTCCGGCATTGCCGGCGATCATCCGGCCGATCTCGAAGACCGGGCGCAGGCCCAGCGCCGCGATCTGCGGCCGCAGCGTCGCCGCCAGGGCCGCCGGGTCCGGCGGGGGGGCGTTGTCGTCCCGGTACGGGATGCCGAGCCCCCCGCCGAAATCGATGTGTTGCAGGGCGTGCCCGTCGGCGAGCAGCTCCCGGGCGAGGCCCGTCAGCCGGGACGCCGCGTCGGCGAAGGGCGCGAGGTCCGTGATCTGGCTGCCGATGTGCATGTCGATGCCGTGCACCGCCAGCCCCGGCAGGGCGGCGGCGGCGGCGTAGACCGCGCGGGCCCGGGGGAGGGGGATCCCGAACTTGTTCTCGTAGGTGCCCGTGGAGATCTTGGCGTGGGTCAGGGCGTCCACGTCGGGGTTCACCCGGATCGAGATCGGCGCCCGCCGGCCCAGGGACACGGCGACCTCGGAGAGGGCCTGGAGCTCGGGCTCGCTCTCCACGTTGAAACACAGGATGCCGGCCGTGAGCGCCGCCGCCATCTCGTCGCGGGTCTTGCCCACCCCGGAGAAGACGATCCGGTCCGGCGCGATCCCCGCCGCCAGGGCCCGGGCCAGTTCCCCGCCCGACACGATGTCCATCCCCGCGCCGAGCCGGCCCAGCGTCGCCAGCACCGCTTGGTTCGAGTTCGCCTTCATGGCGAAGCAGACGAGGGCGTTCTCCGCCGCGAAGGCGTCCGCGAAGACACGGTAGTGCCGCTCGAAGGTGGCGGTGCTGTAACAGTAGAACGGCGTGCCGACCTCGGCCGCCAGCCGGACGAGGTCGACATCCTCCGCGTGGAGGCGGCCGCTGCGGTAGTGGAAATGGTGCATCGCGCCTGTTGCCGTCGCTGCACGGTCCGGCGGGCCCGGCGCCGCGCGTGGGAGAAGCGGGTCGGTGAGGCTCTACAGCAGCGGATCGAGAAGGAAAGGCTCCTTGGGGATCCGGTAGCCCCGCTTGGCGCCCTTCGTCGTCGTCACCGGGGCCTCCGACCCGGCGGGCGGGATCGCCCCCGGGGACAACTCGTCGCCCGCGCGAACGGCCTCCGCCTCCGGCTCGGCCTGCCCGCCGCCGAGCCCGATGCTGTCGGGCAGCAGCCGGCCGGTCTTCACCTCCGGCCTGCCTGCATTGGCCGGGGCCGTGGGGGCGGCGGAAGCCTGCGGCGGCTCGAGGGCACCCCGGCGGCCGCAGCCGGCGAGCGCCAGCGCGGCGAGGCTGGCCACGGCCAGGATTCGAAGGGCGGGTCGGGGCAGCATCACGCGCGGGTCCGGCGGTCCCGGAGCGGGCACCGCGCCCGCCGGGAATCCCAGCTTAGCCGTTCGGGCGGTCCGGGGCGAGCGCATGGCCGCAACACGCCCCCGCCTGAAGGTCGGGAATCAGCCGCGCTTGTCGCGGCCGCCCTGGCTGCCCTGCTTGGGGGCGTTCTGCTCCGCCTCGTAGGCGTTGATCGCCCGGCGGCAGTTCTCGGTGAGCTGCTTCCAGTTCTTCTGCATGCAGGCGTCCGTGGCCGGATCGTCGGGGGCGAGGTTCCCGCAGTAGGAGAGATAGTCGCCGGTGCAGTACTTTTTCAGAGTCTCGTTGCCCCGCTTCGATTGCTGCGCGGCTGCCGGGAGGGTCAGGGCGAGCACCGCGACGGCGGCCGGTACGATGGACTTGAGGCGCATAGGAACGCTTTCCGTGATCTCGTCTACGATCGTGCGGGGCTGCGATGATGCCTCCGCGTGGTCGAAACATGGCGACCGCACGGATTCTCGAATGCAGCCCGGTGGTTCTCGCGGGCCGGGTGCCGCCCGGCACCAATGTCAAACCCGTTCCGGCTCCGGTTCGGGGGCCGCGAAGGCCCCGGCGCGGGGCAGCCGCGTTTGTCCGACCAGGGCGTCGGCGACCTCGGTGATCCGCCGGCGCAGGTCGGCGTTCTCACGCTCGGCGGCCTCGTCGCGTCCGGGCAGGGATATCAGCGCCTGCTCGGCCGCGTCGAGGCTGGCGCGCAGGGCATCGCGCTCGGCGGTGAGGGCGACCAGGTCGGAGCCCTCGTCCGTGCCCTCGTCCGTGCCCTTGTCGGCGCCCTTGTCGGTGGCGCCTCCGTCCTCCCCTTGGGCCCCCGGGGCCGGGGCCCGGCGCAGGGCCATGAGGCTGTCGAGGAGGTCGGCATGGGCCTCCTCCAGGGCGTGGAGGGTGGCGAGGCCGGTCGTGCCCTCGGCCCGGGCCTGGGTCAGGGAGGCGTCGAGGATGCCGTTCCGCGAGCGCACCGTGGCGAGTTCGGCGTCGCGGGCCTCGATGTCGCGGGCCAGGGCGGCGGCCTTCATCGTGCCGGCGCCGATCGCCGCCATGTCGCCGTGGCGCTTGGCCTTGGCCGCCTCCACCGCCCGTTCCAGACGCCGCTCACGGATGGCGAATTGCGCCCGGAGATAGTCGCGCTCGGCGGCGATCTCCCCCGGTGACAGGGGCAGACGCGCCTCGGCCCGGCGGCGGGCGAGGCGCGCGGCGCGCGCGTTCACCGCCGGCAAAACCAGGAGGCCGAGCAGGCTCGCGACCAGGAAACCCAGCGCGAAGATCATCGCCGTTTCGATCAAGAGGAACTGTCCGCGTCCCCGGCCGTCCGGCCCGGCCCTGGTGTGTACATCCGGTCGTCTCACCCCTCTCTTAACGCAACTCAGCGCCGGGGGTGAAGCCGGGGCCGCGTTGAAGTCAGAAGGGGTTCCATGTCGCCCGGGAGGTGAACTTCAGATACCCGACATTGACGCCGAGCCGGGCGCCGACCCCGCTGCGGATCGGCACCACGACGATCCCGCCGTCGGTGAGGGCGGTCATGCCGAAGCCGCCGACGAAGTAGGCCGACCCATCGACCCCGCCGAAGCGGCGGTAGAGGGCGCGGGTGGAGGGGAGGTTGTAGACGAGCATCATCGTCCGCGCGCCGTCGCCGCCCACGTCGAAGCCCAGCGACGGCCCCTGCCAGTAGATCCGCTGGTTCCCCGTGTTGCGGGTGTAGAGTGTGCCCTCGCCGTAGCGCAGCCCGGCGACGAAGGCCCCGGAGCCCTCCTGGCCGAGGATGTAGCCGTTGGGCTCGCCCCAGCGCCGGCCCGCCTCCTCCACGGTGAGGGCCAGCCCCCGGGAAACCGTGCCGAAGAAGCGGTGGCCGGATTCGACCAGCTCCTCGCCGCGGAAGGTCTCCGGGCGGGCGTTCGGGGGGATCGGATCCGCCCTCAGGGCGGTCGCGGCCGTCAGGGCGGGGGCCGACACCGCGAGGCCGAGGCCGGCCCGCAGGATCTGACGCCTCGGAAGGCCGGGAAGGAAAGGTGCGCTCATGTGCCTCCTCCGCCGATGGGCGTCTTGCGCCCTCGCGTGGGTTCCGCTCCCGTCCGAGCCCCGCCTCGGACCCTCGGCCCTTGAACCGCCCGGCCGGTTCGCGGCAACGGATGCGGAGGGGCCGGGGCCTTGTCCGGACGGGACGCCTGCGCGGGGGCTTCCCGGCGGGCCGGGAGTGGGACCAGCATCGGGAGAGTTTCGCAAGATGGGGTTAATGGGGGATGAAAGTGGCGGAACGAGGCGGGCCCTCCTGCGCGGCGTGAGCCTCGCCGTCGCCGGCTTCCTCGCGCCGGGCGCCGGAGCGCGGGGGGAGCCGGCGGCGACGCGGGTCACGGTTCTCGCCCTGCGGGGCTACGATCCGGTGAGCTACTTCCTGCCGGAGGGCCCCCGGCCGGGCTCGCCCCTGTTCGAGACGGAGTGGGGCGACCGGGTGTGGCGCTTCGCGAGCGAGGCGAACCGGGCGGCCTTCCGGCGGGACCCGGAGGTCTACGCCCCCCGCCTCGGGGGGTTCGACGCCGCCGGCATCCTCGACCGGCGTCTGGCCGACGCCGACCCGGCGGTGTTCGCGGTGATCGGCGAGCGCCTGTACCTGTTCCGCGACGGGCAGCGCCGGGGGCGCTTCCTGGCCGATCCGGCGCTCGCGGCCTCGGCCGAGGCGATCTGGCCGGGACTGAGCGGCCTCCTCGACGATCCGGCGGAGGCCCGGCGGTCGCCTAGGGGCGGGACCCGCTGACCGGGAGGCCGCACCCGCCCCGGGGGGTGAGGGCGACATCCGGGGCGAGGGCCGGATCGGCCAGGGCGGCGAAGGGGCCGTTGCGGTAATCCCCGTCGCCCCGGCCGTAGCGGATCGGCCCGCCCCCCGGCACCACCACGCAGCCCCCGGCGGCGGTGACGATGGCGTCGCCCGCGGCGGTGTCCCACTCCATCGTCGGTCCGCAGCGGACATAGATGTCGGCCTCGCCCGAGGCGATCAGACCGAACTTCAGGGCGGATCCGGCGGTGCGCACCTCCAGCACCGGCAGGGCGGCGAGGCAGGCGGCGGTCTCCGAGTCGCCGTGGCGGCGGCTTCCCAGCGCGAGCAGCCCCGCCGCCGGCGCCGGGCGCGTGCGCACCGCCCGGGCCTGTCCCGGCCGGTCCGCGACGATGGGCGCCTCGTAGGCGTCCCGGGCCGAGAGCCACACCCGGTCGAGCCCCGGCGCGGCGAGCGCCGCCGCCACCGGCCGCCCCTCGAAGACCAGGGCGATGTTGACGGTGTAGTCCGGCGTGCCGGCGAGGAAGTCGCGGGTGCCGTCGAGGGGATCGACCAGGAAGAACAGGTCGCCCACCGCCCGGTCGTGCCGGCTCTCCTCGGCCACCACCGGGATGCCGGGGTAGCGGGCCGCCAGCGCCTCCAGGATCAGCGCCTCGGCTTCGAGGTCGGCGGCGCTGTAGGGCGTCCCGTCGGGCTTGAGGGATTGGGGGCCGGGCGCGGCGTGCCAGCGCCGGAGCACGCGGCCGGCCGCGCAGGCGATGCCGGCGAGCGTGTCCGCGATCTGTCTCGTCTCGGCGTCCGTCACCGGTGTCGCAGCCATCATGGTGGCGCGCTCCTCCTACCCCTGAATGCCCGAGCCGGGGGCGGATGTCGATGCCGGGGCCCGAGCGGGAGAACGCACGAGGGCGTTCGGCGGACGGGTTAACGCTTTGCAAAGGGTCGTGGCGCGTCTATCCGTGCGCGCTGGCCGGCCCGGCCGCCCGATCCGGCATTGCGGGATCGGGCCTCCGCGCATCCGCCGCGAACCGCCCCGGAGCTTCCGATGCCCACCATCACCCTCGACGGTCTCGACCTCGCCGCCCTGCTGTGCTCGCGCGTCTGCCACGACGTAATCAGCCCGGTCGGCGCGATCGTGAACGGCCTGGAGGTGCTGGAGGACGATCAGGACGAATCGATGCGGGTCTTCGCCCTCGAACTGATCGCCAAGAGCGCGCGGCAGGCCTCGGCCCGGCTGAAGTTCGCCCGCCTCGCCTTCGGGGCCGCGGGCTCGGCGGGGGCCTCCATCGACCTCGCCGACGCCGAGAACGTCGCCAAGGGCATGTTCGCGGACGAGAAGACCAAGCTCGAATGGTCCGCCCCCCAGGCCCTTTTCCCGAAGAACAAGGTCAAGCTCCTGCTCAACCTCGTCATGATCGCCACCTCGGCGATTCCCCGGGGCGGCGTCATCGACGTGGCCGTGACCGGCGGCGGCGAGGCGCCCACCTTCGTGTTCCGGGCCAAGGGGCCGCACGCCCGCATCCCGCCACACGCGGTGGAGCTGATCGCCGGCGAGCCGGAGAGCGGCACGGTCGATGCGCACGGCATCCTGCCTTACTATGCCGGCCTCGTGGCCCGCGCGGCGGGGATGGACGTGCGTTTCACGATCGAGGGCGACGAAGTCACCGTCACGGCGGATTCTGTGGCAATGGAAGAAGTCCCGCCGGCGAATGCCGGAAACTCTGGCACTGAACTCGCCTGAGCGCATCGATTTAGTGTCGAGCGCCGGTGCATCCGCAACGCTTCGATAACGCAACATCGTCATGGTTGTCGCCGCGAGACGTTTCGTGCGTGACGAGTATCGGCGATGGACGACCTGCTGCGTGAGTTTCTGACGGAGAGCGCGGAGCACCTCGACACCGTCGACACGGAGCTCGTGCGGTTCGAGCAGGATCCGAACAACGAGACGATCCTGCGGAACATCTTCCGCCTGGTGCACACCATCAAGGGCACCTGCGGGTTCCTCGGCCTGCCCCGGCTCGAAGCCCTGGCCCATGCGGCCGAAACGTTGATGGGCCGGTTCCGCGACGGGATGCCGGCCACCTCGGCCAGCGTCACGCTGATCCTGTCCACCCTCGACCGGCTGAAGGCGATCCTGGCCGACCTGGAGGCGACGGGGCGCGAGCCCGGCGGCGGCGACGCCGACCTGATCGAGGCCCTGGAGCACATGGCGGCGGGGGGCGGGGCGCCGCCGGCGATGGTCCCCGAGATCGTCCTGCCCGAGCCGGTGGTCCGCGAACTGAAGCCCGGCGAGGTCTCCCTCGACGACCTGGAGGCGGCCTTCCTCGCCGCCCCCGGTCCCGACGAGGCGGAATTCTCCGCCCCCGTCCCGGTGGCCGTCGCCCCCGTTCCGGTCCCGGCCGCCCCCGTGAAGGCCGAGGCGCCCGCGCCGGCCGCCGAGGGCGAGGCCGCCCCGGCCAAGGTGCAGACGATCCGCGTGAATGTCGACACCCTCGAACACCTGATGACCATGGTCTCGGAACTGGTGCTCACCCGCAACCAGCTCCTGGAGATCGCCCGCCGGCATGAGGATTCGGCCTACAAGGTGCCGCTCCAGCGCCTGTCGCACGTCACCGCCGAGCTGCAGGAAGGCGTCATGAAGACGCGCATGCAGCCCATCGGCAACGCCTGGCAGAAGCTGCCCCGGGTGGTGCGCGACCTGTCCGCCGAACTCGGCAAGCAGATCGAACTCGTGATGCTGGGGGCCGAGACCGAACTCGACCGGCAGGTGCTGGAGGTCATCAAGGACCCGCTCACCCACATGGTCAGGAACTCCGCCGACCACGGCATCGAAGCCACCAAGGACCGGGTGAAAGCGGGCAAGCCCGCCCGCGGCACGATCCGGCTCGCCGCCTACCACGAGGGCGGCACCATCACGATCGAGATCGCCGACGACGGCAAGGGGCTCGACCTCGCCGCGATCCGCCGCAAGGCGGTGGAGCGCGGGATCGCCACGCAGGCCGAGGTCGAGCGGCTGACCGACGCCCAGGTCGCC
>JAKONI010000131.1 GCA_022702015.1 Beijerinckiaceae bacterium
CAGGCGACGTGAACCTGTCGCTTTCAAGACAATCGACGACCGACGCAGCCCGATCGTCAAACGACGGATCGCCGCCATGAGCCATGATTCGCGGGGAGCCGGCCCGCCTCCGGCGAGACCCGCCTAGGGCATCCCGGCGAGGGCACCCGTCCGAGCCCTGCCTGTCCAAACCCTGCCCGATCAGGTCCGCCCCGAAGGCATTGCCCCCCGGGCGCCTTCCCAAGCCCTCCCGCCGGACGCCGGCCGCCCGCACCCGGATACGAGCATGACGACCGACACGTTGACACCCTGCGCGCCCTCAGCCGCCCCGACCGCCGATCCCCGCATCCAGGCGGCGCGCCGGGACGCCCTGGCCAGGATGCGGCCGCCCTCGCGGATGGGGATCATCTGCATCGACATCACCAACAAGTGCGATCTCGGCTGCTCGAACTGCACCCGGTTGCTCGTCAACCAGGACAAGTTCTGGGACATGACGCCGGACAACTTCCGTCTCGCGCTCCGCAGCCTCGAAGGTTACCCCGGGACCATCGCCATCATCGGCGGCAACCCCTGCATGCACCCGAAATTCGCGGAGCTGTGCCGGATCTTCGTGGAGGAGATCCCGGAGAAGAAGCAGCGGGGCCTCTGGACCAACAACGTCTTCAAGCACGCCGACCTCTCGAAGGAGACCTTCGGCGTGTTCAACCTCAACCCGCACAACAGCCAGCGCGGGGTCGCCTCGCTCGATCCGCTCAAGAACCTCGGCTGGTACTACGAGGGCCATTCCGACCACTCGTCGCTGCTCGCCGCGGTGCAGGACCTCTACGAGCCGGTGGAGATGTGGGAGCGGATCGGCCGCTGCGACATCAACCAGAACTGGTCGGCCTCCATCGTCCAGGTCCGGGGGGAGCTGAAGGCCTACTTCTGCGAGGTCGCCGCCTCCTTCGACCTCGCCCGGGGCGGCACCCACGGCAAGGACGTGGTGCCGGGCTGGTGGCGGGCGCCGATGGCGGCGTTCCACGATCAGGTGGACCGCTTCTGCCCCGGCTGCGGCGTGCCCGCCAAGGTGAAGGGCCACCTCGATCACGAGGAGATCGACACCTACTCCCGCACCAACGCGGACATCGCGCAGAAGTCGGTGGTCAACAAGAAGCGCAGAGTGGTGGAGGTCGACCGCGCGACCTTCCAGAGCGTCGAGGAAAAGCCGGTGACCCTGTATTCGCCGAACCTGTACCGCAAGGGCCCGAAGATCACCGTGGTGACGCCCTACCACAAGGAATCCCTGGAGTGGCTCCGGCGCTGCCACGAGAGCGTCATGACCCAGCAGGTCGAGGCGAACGTCACCCACGTCATGGTGGCGGACGGGCATCCCCGCCCCGAGATCGACCAGTGGAACGTCGCCCACATCCGCCTGCCCCGGGAGCACGGCGACAACGGCAACACCCCCCGGGCGGTGGGCTCCGTCGTCGCGCAGACGAACGGGGCGGAGTTCATCGCCTTCCTCGACGCCGACAACTGGTACTACCCGGACCACCTCGCCAGCATGCTCGAGGGGCACCGGCAGACCGGGGCGAGCGTGATGTGCGCGTGGCGGGACTTCTACACCCCCGAGGGGCAGAAGCTCGCCATGACGGAGATCGACGAGGACAACCTCACCCACGTCGACACCAGCGGATTGATGCTGCACCGCTCCGTGTTCGACCTGAACACGATGTGGTCGGCCATGCCCAAGACCCTGTCGCCGATCTGCGACCGGGTGTTCTTCCTCGGGGCCAAGCACAGGAAGTACATGCAGTGCTTCACCCGCAAGCGGAGCGTCGCCTTCACGACGCTCTATTCCGCCCACTACACGGGGCTCGGCCTGCCGGTGCCACCGAACGGCAAGGCCATCCCCCTCGACGGGATGATGGCCTACCTCACCTCGGTCGACGGGGTGCGCGAGACGGTCAACCAGCTGGGCTTCTGGCCGCTCGCCGTCTGAGGCCGGAGCCACGCATCGGGGGCAAGCGCCGGGGACCCTGCCCCGGCACCCCGCCGGAGGGCTCGGAGCATTTTCCGCCGAAGCGGGTGCCGGTTCGGCGTAATAAAATGCGAAACAATCAATGGATTAGGGCGTCTCTTGTGATCCAAGGACCACAGAGGACGCCCTAGCCCTTCGAGATCCCCTACTCCGCCGCCTGCGCGAGGTAGGACGCCGGATCGTAGTTGAGGATCGGGCCGAGCCAGCGCTCGACCGTGGTCACGTCCATTCCCTTGCGGGCGGCGTAATCCTCCACCTGATCCCGCTCCACCTTGGCGACGCCGAAGTAATGGGCGTCCGGGTGGGCGAGGTAGAAACCCGAGACCGAGGAGCCCGGCCACATGGCGTAGGACTCGGTGAGCCTCACGCCGATGCGGCGCTCGGCCTTAAGGAGATCGAACAGGGTCGTCTTCTCGGTGTGGTCGGGCTGGGCCGGGTAGCCCGGCGCCGGGCGGATGCCGGCATAGGGCTCGCCGGACAGCTGCGCCGGGGTGAAGGTCTCGTCCGGGGCGTAGCCCCAGAACTCCCGGCGGACGCGCTCGTGCATCCGCTCGGCGAAGGCCTCCGCGATCCGGTCCGCCAGCGCCTTCACGAGGATCGCCCGGTAGTCGTCGTTGGCCCGCTCGAACCGCTCGGCGATCCGCACCTCCTCCAGGCCCGCCGTCACCACGAAGGCGCCGACGTAGTCCGCGATGCCCGTCTCCGCCGGGGCCACGAAGTCGGACAGGCAGAGGTTCGGCCGCCCGTCGCGCTTCGAGAGCTGCTGGCGCAGGCCGTGGAAGGTGGCGAGCCGCTCCGCCCGGCTCTCGCCCGTGTAGAGCGCGATGTCGTCGCCGACGCTGTTGGCCGGCCAGAAGCCGAGCACGGCCTTCGGGTTGAACCAGCGCTCCGCCACGATCTGCTTCAGCATCTCTTGCGCGTCCTCGTAAAGGGCGCGGGCGGCCGGCCCCTGCTCGGGGTCGTCGAGGATCGCCGGGAAGCGGCCCTTGAACTCGTAGGTCTGCAGGAACGGCGTCCAGTCGATATAGGGCACGAGGTCGGCCACCTCGTAGGAGCCGAACACCCTCGCATCGGTGAAGGTCGGCTTCTTGGGGACATAGGCGGACCAGTCCGCCTTGAAGGCGTTGGCCCGGGCCTTGGCGAGCGGCAGGCGCAGCTTGTCGGCCTCCCCCCGCGCATGGGCCTGGGCGACCTTGGCGTATTCCGCCCGCACCTTCTCGATGGTGGCCCCCCGGGTTTCCTGGGACAGCAGGCTCGACACGACGCCCACCGCCCGGCTCGCGTCGTTGACGTAGACCGTCTGCCCCCTGGCGTAGGCCGGGTGGATCTTCACCGCCGTGTGGACCCGGCTCGTCGTGGCGCCGCCGATGAGGAGCGGCACGTCGAAGCCCTCCCGCTCCATCTCGCCGGCGACATGGACCATCTCGTCCAGCGACGGGGTGATGAGGCCCGACAGGCCCACGATGTCGACCTTCTCGCGCTTGGCCGTCTCCAGGATCTTGGCGGCGGGCACCATCACGCCGAGGTCGATGATCTCGTAGTTGTTGCAGGCGAGCACGACGCCGACGATGTTCTTGCCGATGTCGTGGACATCGCCCTTCACGGTGGCCATCAGCACCTTGCCGGCGGCCTGGCGCTTGCCGTCGCCGCCGTTGGCCCGCTTCTCTTCTTCCATGTAGGGTTCGAGGTAGGCCACCGCCTGCTTCATGACGCGGGCCGACTTCACCACCTGCGGCAGGAACATCTTGCCCGCGCCGAACAGGTCGCCGACCACGTTCATGCCGGCCATCAGCGGCCCCTCGATCACGTGCAGCGGTCGCGCGGCCTTCGTCCGGGCCTCCTCGGTGTCGGCGAGGATGTACTCGGTGATGCCGTTGACCAGCGCGTGCTCGATGCGCTTCTCCACGCTCGCCTCCCGCCAGGAGAGGTCCGCCGTGCGGGCTTGCGCCGAGGCGCCGGTCTTGAACCGCTCGGCGGATTCCAGCAGGCGCTCGGTGGAATCGTCGCGGCGGTTGAGGACGACGTCCTCGCACAGGTCGCGCAACTCGGCGGGGATCTCATCGTAGACGGCGAGCTGGCCGGCATTGACGATGCCCATGTCCATCCCGGCTTGGATGCAGTGGTAGAGGAACACCGCGTGCATCGCCTCGCGCACCGGCTCGTTGCCACGGAAGGCGAAGGACAGGTTCGACACGCCCCCCGAGATGTGGGCGTGGGGCAGGGTCTCGCGGATGGTCTTCGTCGCCTCGATGAAGGCGACGCCGTAGCCGTTGTGCTCCTCGATGCCGGTGGCCACCGCGAAGATGTTCGGGTCGAAGATGATGTCCTCCGGCGGGAAGCCGACCTGCTCGGTGAGGATGCGGTACGCCTTGGTGCAGATCTCGACCTTGCGCTCGTAGCTGTCGGCCTGGCCCTGCTCGTCGAAGGCCATCACCACGATCGCCGCGCCGTAGGAGCGGCAGACCTTCGCCGCCTCGATGAACTTGTCCTCGCCCTCCTTCATGGAGATCGAGTTCACGATCGCCTTGCCCTGGATGCACTTGAGCCCGGCCTCGATCACCTCGAACTTCGAGGAATCGACCATCACCGGCACCCGGGCGATATCCGGCTCGGCGGCCACGAGGTTGAGGAACTCGACCATGGCCTTCTGCGAATCGAGCAGGCCCTCGTCCATGTTGACGTCGATCACCTGGGCGCCGGCGGCGACCTGATCCCGGGCGACGTCGAGGGCGGCGGCGTAGTCGCCGTTGGTGATGAGCTTCCTGAACTTGGCCGAGCCGGTGACGTTGGTGCGCTCGCCGACGTTCACGAAGGGAATCTCCTTCGTGAGCACGAAGGGCTCCAGGCCCGAGAGGCGCATCAGGCGGGGGATCTCGGGGACCTGTCGCGGGGCGGCGCCGGCCACCGCCTCGCTGATGGCGCGGATATGGTCCGGGGTGGTGCCGCAGCAGCCGCCGACCATGTTGACGAGGCCGGCCTGCGCGAACTCGCCGACGAGTTGGCCCATCGCCTCGGGGCTCTCGTCATAGAGACCGAACTCGTTGGGCAGGCCGGCATTCGGGTAGGCGCAGACCAGCGTGTCGCACAGGCGCGACAGTTCCGCGATGTGGCCGCGCATCTCCCGGGCGCCGAGCGCGCAGTTCAGGCCGAAGGTCAGCGGGTCGGAATGGCGCAGGGCGTTCCAGAAGGCGGCGGGGGTCTGGCCGGAGAGGGTGCGGCCGGACAGGTCGGTGATGGTGCCGGAGATCTGGATCGGTAGCCGGATCCCCGTCTCCTCGAACACCTGCCACGCGGCGGCCACCGCCGCCTTGGCGTTCAGCGTGTCGAAGATCGTCTCGATCAGGATGAGTTCGGCGCCCCCCGCGATGAGGCCGCGCACCTGCTCGACATAGGCCGTCTTCACCTGATCGAAGGTCACCGCCCGGTAGCCGGGGTTGTTCACGTCCGGCGAGATCGACAGGGTGCGGTTCGTCGGGCCGATGGCTCCGGCCACGAAGCGGCGGCGGCCATCCTGCTTCTCGGCGAGCTGGGCGGCCTCCCGGGCGAGGCGCGCGCCCTGCGCGTTCAGTTCGTGGACGATGGACTCCATGCCGTAATCGGCCTGGGCGATGGTGGTGCCGGAGAAGGTGTTGGTCTCGCAGACGTCGGCGCCGGCGAGGAAGTAGTCGAGGTGGATCTGCCGGATCGCGTCGGGTTGGGTGAGGATCAGGAGGTCGTTGTTGCCCTTCTGGTCGTGGGCGTGATCCGTGAAGCGGCTGCCGCGGAAATCCTCCTCGGACAGCTTGAGGCGCTGGATCACGGTGCCCATCGCCCCGTCGAGGACGAGGATCTTCCGCGATGCGCGCTCCCGCAGGTCCTTGGCGATCGCGGTGCCGTCGACGGGGGCGAAATCGGTCATCGTCAGTCCTTGCAGACCACCTCATCCTGAGGTGCCGAAGCGGAGCGGAGGCCTCGAAGGAGGCCTCCAGAGGGCGCGTGATCCCTGGAACCCTCCTTCGAGGCCCGCTGGCGCGGGCGCCTCAGGATGAGGACGAGGGTGGGAGCGAGGGCGTCAGGCCGCCTTCGCTTCGTCGATCTTGGCCGGCTGGACCGGCGCGGCGGCGATCTTCTCCGCCGGGATTCGCGGCGTCTGCGCCCGCAGGCCGAGCAGATGGCAGATCGCGTAGACGAGGTCGGAGCGGTTCATCGAGTAGAAGTGGAAGTCGTTGATGCCCTCGTCCACGAGGTCGAGGACCTGCTCGGCCGCGACCGCCGCCGCGACGAGGCGCCTCGTCTCCACGTCGCTGTCCAGCCCCTCGAACCGGGCGGCGAGCCAGTAGGGTACCGAGGCGCCGGTGCGGCGGGCGAAGTTCGCCGCCTGCTTGAAGTTCTGCACCGGCAGGATGCCCGGCAGGATCGGGATGGTGATCCCCGCCGCCCGCACCTTCTCCAGGTAGCGCAGGTAGACTTCGTTCTCGAAGAAGAACTGGGTGATCGCCTGATCCGCCCCGGCATCGACCTTGGCCTTGAGGGCGTCGATGTCGGCCTCCAGGCTCGCGGCCTCGGGGTGCTTCTCGGGATAGGCCGAGACCGAGACCTGGAAGTCGCCGATCCGCTTGATCCCGGCCACCAGTTCGGCGGTCGAGGCGTAGCCCCCCGGATGCGGCCGGAAGGCGTGGCCGACGCCCTCCGCCGGATCGCCGCGCAGGGCCACGATATGGCGCACCCCCGCGTCCCAGTAGGACTGGACCACCGCGTCGATCTCCTCGCGGGTGGCATCGACGCAGGTGAGGTGGGCGGCGGGCTTGAGGGTGGTCTCGCGCACCATCCGGGCGACGGTGTTGTGGGTGCGCTCGCGGGTGGAGCCGCCGGCCCCGTAGGTCACGGAGACGAATTTCGGCTGGAGCGGCGCGAGGCGCTCGATGGAGGACCACAGGACCTTCTCCATCTCCTCGCTCTTGGGCGGGAAGAATTCGATCGAGACCCGGATCGGGTGGTAGCCGTCGCGGCTGGCGCGGGTGGTGCGGCGCATGATCTTCGTTGCTCCTCGTCCTCAAGATCCGACGGTTCGGACGATCTTTCCTCGGTGAAATCTCAGGCGACCGCGCGGCCCTCCGCCCAGAGCGCCCCCGCGTCGTGCTCCTCCCCCTCGGCGAGCCAGAGGGTGACGGTCAACTGGCCGGAGGCGGTCGGGGCGAGGTCGCGGGCGACGACGGTGGGCAGACCCGCCTCGGCGAGCCAGCCGGCGATCTGCTCCGTGGAGAAGCCGAGCCGGCGGTGGGCCTGGGCCGTGCGCAGGAATTCGAGGTCGTGGGGGGCGAAATCCACCACCAGCAGCCGCCCCCCCGGCGCGACGAGGCGGGCCGCCGCCTTCAGGGCGCGGGCCGGATCGTCGAGGTAGTGCAGCACCTGATGCACGATGACGAGGTCGAACCCGGCCTTCGCGAAGGGCGGCGCGTGGATGTCGCCCTGGCGCAGCTCCACCCGGACGAGGCCCCGCCGCTCCAGGTTGGCGCGGGCGACGGAGAGCATGGCGTGGCTCGAATCGAGTCCCACCGCCCGCCCCGCCAGCGGGGCCAGCAGCCCGAGCATCCGCCCGGTGCCGGTGCCGAGGTCGAGCAGGCCGCCGATGGGGCGCGGCCCCAGGGCCTCGCGCACCGCCTCCTCGACGGTCGCCTCGGGGACGTGCAGCGAGCGCAACTCGTCCCATTTCGGCGCGAGGCGGGCGAAGAAGCTCTGCGCCGCCTCGGCCCGCTGCTCCCGCACCGCGTCGAGGCGGGCCCGGTCCTCGGACAGGGGGGGCGCCCCCCGGTCGAGCCCGGCGATCAGCGGATCCACCAGCCCCGCCCGGCCCTCCGCGAGGCGGAAGAAGGCCCAGGCGCCCTCGCGGTGACGCTCGATCAGCCCGGCCTCCACCAGGAGCTTGAGGTGGCGGGAGATCCGCGGCTGCGACTGCCCGAGGATGTCGGTGAGGTCCGAGACCGACAGCTCACCCTCGGCCAGCAGGGCGATGATGCGCAGGCGCGTCTCCTCGGCCGCCGCGCGCAGCACGCCCAAGGCGTCGAGGAAGGGGACCGGCCCCGCCCCTGAGGCTCCATCGAAAGACATAAAGATATCTTTATGTGCGTTCGCGCCAGGACGCAAGGCGGAATCGCGCGGCGGTTCGCCCTTCCCTTCCCGCCCGGGTGGGGGAACGGGCCCCGATCCGCCTCAGCGCCGGACCGGCGGGACCTCGCCCCGGCGGAACGCATCGATCAGGTCGGCATAGACCCCCGCCGACCTGTCCCAGGAGAACAGCTTCACGCGCTCGGACCCGGCCTTCACCAGGGCCTCCCGGCGGGCGGGGTCGGAGGCCAGGAGCCGGACCGCCTCGATCCATTCCTGCGGGGCGTGGGGGGAGCGCAGCAGGGCCGCCTCGCCGCAGATCTCGGGGATGCAGGACAGGTTGGAGGCGATCACGGGGCAGCCGAGCGCCATGGCCTCGACGATCGGCAGCCCGAACCCCTCCACGAACGAGGGGAAGATCAGGCAGAGCGCCCGGCCGAACAGCCGGGCGATGTCGTCGTCGGCGATCCGGCCGGTGCAGAGGAGGCCGCCGTCGTCCCCCTCCCCTCCGGCGAAGACGCTGCCCGCGTCGCCCACCACCACCACGTCGATGCCCTCCCGCGCCAGGGCGGGGGCGATGGCCCGGACGAGGGCGAGGTTCTTGTGCGGTGCCCGGCTGCCGAGCATTACCGCGAAGGGGCGCGTCGTGAGGGCGTCGGGGTCGAGGGTCGCGGCCTCGGGCCGCCAGCGCAGCGCGTGCTCATGGCCGTTGGGCGCCACGAGGATCCGGCCCAGGTCCACCCCGCTCACCTGCGCGATGGTGGCGGCGGAGGCGTGGGAGACGGTCACCAGGGCCGCCGCCCGGCGGGCCAGGAGCGGCAGGGCGACCCGCTGCACCGCCCGGTAGCGCCAGCCGTAGCTCTCCGGCGCGGTGAAGGTGTTCGCGTCGTGGATGCAGAGGATGTTGGCCCGCGACCGGACCGGGGCGAGGTTGCACAGGTTGAGGAGGCAGTCGGCGGGCACCGAGGGGAATTCGAGCTGCTCCCAACGGTAGCCCGAATGCCGGCCGACCACCGGCTCGGCGAAGCCGGCATAGGCCTGCGCCTGCCCGGCGGCGTTGGCGGGCAGACCGGTCACGAACCCCCCGTCCGCGAACCACCCCGCCCCGTGCCGCCGGCCGAGGGCGGTGACGATCTCGTGGGCATAGCGCTGCACGCCGGTCAGCTTCTGGCTGAGGAAGCGCCCGTTGATGCCGACCCGGAACGGCCGGTCCTGACGGGGAAGACGCGCGTTCATGGGGAGATGGCCCGGCTTTGGAGGGGTTGCCGCCCTCGGCGGGCCGGCGCGTGGAAACGGCCCGGCGGCGGGGCCGCCGGGTATCGCGGAGGCGGGCCGGCGCGGGGCCGGCCCCGTCTCACGTCTCGGAGATCAGCACCGTCCCGAGCACCCGGGCATTGGCCGCGCGCAGGGTGCGCACGGCCTCCGCCAGGTCGTCGCCGTTCGTCCGGCCGCTGACGGCCACGAGCACGACGCCGCTGAGGAAGCGGCTCACCGCGATGGCGTCGGCGGAGTTGCGCAGGGGCGGCACGTCGACGATGACGCTGCCGCGCTTCAGGAGCTCGCCGATCAGGGTGCGCACCACGGTGGAGCCCAGGAACACGTCGGTCCCGATGCTCGTGCCCGAGGAGACCGCCGGGATGAACCGGAGTTCGTCCTTCAGCCCGACCTCGCCGAGCTGCCCGGGGGCCCTGCTGTGGATGAAGTCCCGCAGGCTGCCGGTGGCCTGGGGGGCGTAGCAGCGGGTGAGCGCGGAGCGCTGGAAGTCGGCGTCGATCAGGGTCGCGCGCTCCTCGTTGTGCGCGAGGAGGTGGGCGAGGTTGGCCGCCACCGTCGTCTGCCCGTCGCCGCGCTCCACCGCGACGAAGGCGATGGCCATCTCCCCGGACCCCACAGAGGTGGAGGACAGCTTGATCCAGAGGGTCTTCAGCACCCGGGCGAACTCGGATTCCGGGTGCGTGACCGCCGTGCTGTAGCGGCGCAGGTCGTCCCGGATCCGGCGGATCGAGAAGTGCGCGAGGCATTCCAGGCCCGCCGCCCGCTCGAGCTGCTGGTCCGACCAGACCTTCCGGTCGAAGATGAAGCTCAGGGCCACCAAGCCGATTCCGGTGATGAGCGAGAGCAGCACCGCGACGGCCAGGATGATCCGCGTCTGCGGGAAGGCCTTGGTCAGGGGCTCCAGGGCGGAGCTGACGATCCGGGCGTCCGCGTCGGGGAACTGCACGTCGGGGATGACGCCGGTGAGGACCGCCTCGGTCGCCGCCTGCTTCTGCGCCTGGACGCTGGAGATGCGGCCCTGGAGGAACTCCGACCCGCGCATGTCGGGGGCCGCGCGGAACACCACCTGGTCGCGGATGTAGGAGGCCGCGATGGCGTTGGCGAGGCGGGCGGCGGTGGTGGGGGTCAGCGCCCGGAACGTCACCTCGAGGATGTAGGATTGCCCGACCCTTCGGACGGACACCTTCGAGCTGAAGCTCTGGAACGCCTGCTCGCGGGCGAGGTCGGCCTTGGACTGGGCGGCGGGATCGTCCTGCGTCGCCTTGGAACGGAAGAACGAGAACAGCCCCCCGCCGGAGCTCTCCTTGGGCGGGGCGTAGGCGGGGTCGTTCTCGAGCTTCAGGCTGTCGAACACGAAGCGCAGCACCCGCTCCGACTTCAGGATCTGGACCTGGCTCTCCGCCTGGGCGCTGTCCAGGATCGGCGACAGGCCCGAGGCGCTCGGATCGGAGCCCACGGGGATGCGCAGGCGCGGCTCCAGGGCGAGCTGGGCGCTGGCGGTGAATTCCGGGCGGGCATGGCCGATGTAGGCGATCGCCGCCACGAGGCACACGAGGCTCCAGATCGCCAGCCGGAGCCCGTTCCGGCGCAGGCGCTTGACGAAATCGCGGCTGAACAGGCTCGGCGTATAGGAGCTGGTGCCGTCCTGAAGAGCCCCCGGCCGCGCGCCGTCGGCGAAGCCCGCCGGGCTGATCTTGTAGGGTTGCTCACTCATCGCATACCGACTCGCACGTGCCAGATCCTTCGGTTCGGAACGGGTGGCGGCCCGCTCCTCGAGACTTCATCCTGTCCGGGCCCTGCGGCGGGCCCTTCCCTCAGCGGTCGAGGTAGGAGGGCGACAGGTCGCCCCCGCCCTGCAGGGTCGGGCGGCCCACCGCCTCGCGCGGGGGCAGGTCCCGGGGCGTCCGCTCCGCCGCGGCCCGCTCCTTGCCCGAGGGCGCCACCGGCGAGCGGCGGGGCGCGGCCAGCACGCCCAGGGCGGCGGCCAGGGACACCCCGAGGTCGGGCATCGTCGAGGAGAGCTGGGACACCACGAGGGAGGGCAGCAGCGACAACTGCACGGCGGCGCAGAACCGCCGTACGTGCGGCGGGGCGTTCCGCGGCCGGAACACGATCTGCTGGATCAGGAACCCGAACATCAGGACGGCGCCGAACACCCCCGTGCTGCCGAGGATCGAGACCCCCCAGTTGGACACGCGGATGGAGCCGATGCCCACCCCCATGGTCCCCGAATCGAGGAAGGCCTGCCACCCCGCCCGCGTCCAGGAGGTCCGCTCGATGTACGAGGCGGTGGCCGTCTTCTGCAGGACGATCTTGTCGACCATGTCGAAGGCCGGGTCGAACAGCCGGGGCTGGAAGAGGAAGGTGATCACCACGGCGAGGCCCAGCGCCATCAGCATGCCGAACTCGATCTGGCTGCGGCGCGCCTCCCGGCTGTCCCGGCTCGTCAGGCGCGCCAGGAGGTGGCAGCCGTAGATGGCGCCGAGGATCGCGAGGCCGACATAGGACCCCGAGGAGGTCGACAGGATCCCCATGGCGAGCAGGAGGATCGCCGTCACCGACGCCATGAGGCTCTCGCGCCCCTGGCGGAAGAACGGGAGCAGGAAGATCAAGGCCGCGCCGGTGCCGACGCAGATCGCCCCGTAGGCCGAAGCCTCGGGCATCAGGCCCACGACCCGCTTGATGCCCTCCGCCTCGACATCGGCCAGGAGGGCGTAGGAGGCGGTGCGGAACGGCGACAGCAGGTCGGACTGGCCGGCGGTGTAGAACACAAGGTCCATGAGGCCGGTGACGATGACGGTGATGCCGGCATAGAGGTTGGCCAGCGCGTAGTGCCGCCGGAGCTCGTCCGTCGCGCCGATGACACAGAAGGCCAGCGTCGTCCCGAAGGACAGCATGAGGTAGCAGGACTGGGTGACGTTCCCGGAACTCGGGCGCAGCACGTCGGTGCCGACCTGCCCGCCGGCGACGGGCACCACGTCCGTCAGCCCCGCGAACAGGCGCGACAGGGAGAAGGCGCCGATCACCCCGTAGACGATGAAGGCGCTGAAGAGCGCCACCCGCGACGGGTCGAGGGCGGCGTCCAGCGCCCGGGGGATGTTGCCGCGCTGGAGCAGGACCTTCAGGACGAAGATCGCCGCGCAGGCCGATTGCGGCAGGACGTTCACGCCCCCGCCGTCGCCCGGGATCATCTGCAGCATGCCGAACGCGCCGGACGCGAACAGGAGATAGATCAGCCACGGCCCCTGCGAGAAGGCCGCGGCCATGATCATCACCCACAGGACGGCGGCTGGCCAGCTCACGTCTTCACCCGACCCTCGTGACATCCCCCGCCGGACAGGCACCGGGGACTCTGATGCAGTCCAAGACCCGGGCCACGCGGACCGGGTCGCAAACGCTCTCGTTCATCGCTTCCGCGGCATCTTC
>JAKONI010000135.1 GCA_022702015.1 Beijerinckiaceae bacterium
TCCCGCCACGCCTTCACCTGGGCGCTGCCGAAATCCATCGCGCTCTTGTCGCGCTCCGGCAGGGCGTTCGGGTCGAGCCCGGACTTGAGGATGCTCGGCGTCAGGTAATTGCCCGGCACGCCTGTGAAATAGGGCGTGTAGAGGATGTCGTTGGCCGAGGAACCGGCGATCATCTCCCGGTAGCCCGGCGCGGCGTTCGCCTCCTGCGTGGCGATGAAACGCGTGCCCATGTAGGCGAGGTCGGCCCCCATCGCCTGAGCGGCGAGGATCGCGGAGCCGGTGGCGATGGCCCCGGAGAGGATGAGGGGCCCGTCGTAGAACCGGCGGATCTCCGACACCAGCGCGAAGGGCGAGAGCGTGCCCGCATGCCCCCCCGCCCCGGCGCAGACGAGGATCAGCCCGTCGACCCCCGCCTCCAGCGCCTTCTCGGCATGGCGTACCGAGATCACGTCGTGGAAGACCACCCCGCCATAGGCGTGGACCGGCTTGATGACCGCATCCGGCGCCCGCAGGCTGGTGATGATGATCGGCACCTCGTGCCGCACGCAGGCCTCGACATCCTGGGCCAGCCGGTCGTTCGAGGCGTGGACGATCTGGTTGACCGCGAAGGGCGCGATCCGGCGCGACGGGTCGGCGGCGCGGGCCTCGGCGAGCGTCGTGGTGATCCGGGTCAGCCACGCGTCGAGCACGGCCTGCGGCCGGGCGTTCAGGGCGGGGAACGAGCCGACCACCCCGGCGAGGCACTGGGCGATCACGAGGTCCGGCCCCGAGACGATGAACATCGGCGAGGCGATGACCGGCAAAGCGAGGCGACCGCGCAGGACGGGGGGAAGCCGGTCCTCGGTGGCGGGGGTGGGAACCGCGTCGCTCATGGGCGCGTCCCCGTCCCAGGGGCGGACGAATCGGGTCTCCGGCTCCTCACGCGGTCTCCTCCCCTCATCGCGGCGGGGTTCGAGCCCCGGCGCACGCCGCGACGTGGTTCGCACGCCCCCGGCGGACCTGTCAAACGCCCGTCCCCCGCCGTTCCGCCCACCGGGCCGGCATCGCTTGGGAACGAGGCGATTGTCAGCGCATTCCTTGACATCCCCTGTATTGAGAGGGCACCTTGCCCGGAATGCAGAAGACTATTCCGCATAGCGGAACGGGAGGGAACGGTGATCCAGCGTGACGACCACGGCGGCATCGCCGTGCTCACCCTCTCGAACCCACCCGTCAACGCCCTCGGCGGCGCCCTCCGGGCGGCCCTGGACGCCGCCCTGGCGGAGGCCCTGGCGGACGGATCCGTCCGCGGCGTCGTCCTGGCGGCGGCGGGGAAGCTGTTCGTCGGCGGGGCGGACATCACCGAATTCGGCGAGCCGCCGCGCTCGCCCATCCTGCCCGACATCCTGGCCCGGATCGACGCCGCCGCGAAGCCCGTCGTCGCGGCGGTGAACGGCGCGGCGCTCGGGGGCGGCCTCGAACTGGCGCTTGCCTGCCATGCCCGGATCGCCGCGCCGGGGGCGAAGCTCGGCCTGCCCGAGATCAAGCTCGGCCTCATCCCGGGGGCGGGGGGCACGCAGCGCCTCCCCCGGATGATCGGGCCGGAGGCGGCCTTCGCCATGGCCCTGACCGGCGAGCCGGTGAGCGCGGAGAAGGCCGCCGCCCTCGGCTTCGTGGACGCGGTGGAGGCTGGCGATCTCGTGGACGCCGCCCGGTCGCATGCCCTGTCGCTGGCGGATTCGGGGAACCTGCCCCGCGCCCGGGACCGGGACGACCGCCTGACGCCGGAGACCCGCGACGCCTTCGAGGCGAGGGCCGCCGAGGCGCTGGCCCGCGACCCCGGGGCGACCAACGTCGCGGCCCTGGTGCGGGCCGTGCGCGGCGCCTTCGACCTGCCCTTCGAGGCGGCCTGCGAGGCCGAGCGGGCCGAGTTCCAGGCGCTGATCGACGATCCCCGCTCGCGGGCCCTGCGCCACGCCTTCTTCGCCGAGCGGGAGGCCGCCCGCGTCCCCGGCCTGACCAAGGACACGCCCCGCCGGACGATCCGACAGGCGGCGGTGATCGGCGCCGGCACGATGGGCGGGGGCATCGCCATGTGCTTCGCCAACGCCGGCATCCCCGTCACCGTCATCGAGACGGAGCAGGGGAACCTCGACCGGGGGCTGGAGCGGGTGCGCGGGCTCTATGCCGGCTCGGCCAAGCGTGGCTCGATCACGGAGGCCGAGCGGGACGCCCGCATCGGCCGGATCTCCGGCGCGGTCGGCCTCGCCCACGCGGCGCAGGCCGACATCGTGATCGAGGCGGCCTTCGAGGAAATGGGGGTCAAGCGGGCGATCTTCACCGAGCTCGACCGGGTGGCCGGGCCGGGGGCGATCCTGGCCACCAACACCTCCTATCTCGACGTGAACGCCATCGCGGCGGTGACGGGCCGGCCGCAGGACGTGCTCGGGATGCACTTCTTCAGCCCGGCCAACGTCATGCGCCTCGTGGAGGTGGTCCGCGCGGACAAGACCGCGCCGGAGGTGCTGGCCACCGCCCTCGACCTCGCCCGGCGGCTCAACAAGCTCCCGGTGGCGGTGGGGGTCTGCTTCGGCTTCGTCGGCAACCGGATCCTGGAGAAGCGAAGCCGGGCCGCCGAGCGCCTGCTGCTGGAGGGCGCCCTGCCGCACGAGATCGACGCGGCGGTGAATGCGTTCGGCTTCCGCATGGGCCCCTTCGCCATGAGCGACCTCGCCGGGCTCGATATCGGCTGGCGCTCCCGGAAGGATTTCGGCGGCCGGGCCCCCGTGGCGGATTCCCTCGCGGAGATGGGCCGCTTCGGCCAGAAGACCGGGCGCGGCTTCTACCTCTACCCCGAGGGCGCCCGCGCCGGCACCCGTGACCCGGAGGTCGAGGCCCTGATCGAACGGGTCTCGGCCGAGCATGGCATCGCACGGCGCCCCTTCGCGCCGGACGAGATCGTCGCCCGGCTGATGTACCCGATGGTCAACGAGGGTGCCCGGATCCTGGAGGAGGGCATCGCCGCCCGCCCCGGCGACATCGATACGATCTGGATCAACGGCTACAACTGGCCGTCCTGGCGGGGGGGGCCGATGCATTGGGCCGACGCCGTCGGCCTGGATCGCATCGCCGCCGACCTGACGCGCTTCGCCGCCGAGACCGGCGACGCAAGCCAGGAGCCGGCCCCGCTCCTCGCCCGCCTCGCGGCCGAAGGCGGGCGGTTCGGGGCGATGGGGGCACGGGCGTGAGTCCTCGTTCGCCCTCCCATCCACGACCTCATCCTGAGGTGCCGCGCAGGCGGCCGCGCAGGAGCCCTCCAGATGCCGCGCGTGTCCTGGGGGCCTCCCTCGAGGCTGCCGCTGCACGGCCGCACCTCAGGATGACGTCAGGGACGGGAGAACGGGCAGGCCCTCGCGGGTCGAGAACCGAACGGAGGACCCCATGACCGACGCCGTGATCGTCTCGACCGCCCGCACGCCGATCGGCAAGGCCCATCGCGGGGCGTTCAACCAGACCCATGGGGCCGACCTCGCCGCCCACGCGATCCGCGCCGCCCTCGACCGGGCCCGACTGGACCCGGCGGCGGTGGAGGAGGTGGTGCTCGGCTGCGGCTACCCCGAGGCCTCGACGGGGGGCAACGTCGCCCGCCGGGCGGCGCTCATCGCGGGAATCCCGGTCGCCTCGGCGGGGGTCACCGTCTCGCGCTTCTGCGCCTCGGGGCTGGAGGCCATCGCCTCCGCCGCCCGGCGGATCGTCCTCGACGGCGTGCCCGTCGCCGTGGCGGGCGGGGTCGAGTCGATCAGCACGGTCCAGCCGCATGTCCAGCGGGACCTCACCCGGAATGCGTGGCTCGACGCGCACCTGCCCGACATCGCCATGCCGATGATCGAGACCGCCGACATCGTGGCGCAGCGTTACGGCGTTGCCCGCGAGGCGCAGGACGCCTTCGCCCTGGAGAGCCAGCGCCGGACCGCGAGAGCCCAGGCCGCCGGGCTGTTCGACGACGAGATCGTGCCGATGGACGCGGTGATGGCCGTCACCGACAAGGCCACCGGCGAGGTGCGGCAGGTGGAGACCCGCCTCGCCAAGGACGAGGGCAACCGCCCCGACACCACCCAGGACGGCCTCGCCAAGCTGAAGCCCGTGCGCGGGGAGGGAGCCTTCATCACCGCCGGCAACGCCAGCCAGCTCTCGGACGGGGCTTCGGCGAGCGTTCTGATGTCGGCGGGCGAAGCCGCGCGCCGGGGCCTGACGCCGCTCGGCACCTTCCGGGGCTTCGCCTCGGCGGGCTGCGCGCCGGAGGAGATGGGCATCGGCCCGGTCTTCGCGGTGCCCCGCCTCCTCGAACGGCACGGGCTCACCGTCGCCGACATCGACCTGTGGGAATTGAACGAGGCCTTCGCCTCGCAATCCGTCTATTGCCGCGACCGGCTCGGGATCGACCCGGACAAGGTCAACGTCAACGGCGGCGCCATCGCCATCGGCCACCCCTTCGGCATGTCGGGGGCCCGCCTCGTCGGCCACGCCCTGCTGGAGGGGCGCCGCCGGGGCGCGCGTTACGCCATCGTCACCATGTGTGTCGCCGGCGGCCAGGGCTGCGCCGGCCTGTTCGAGATCGGAGCCTGAACCATGGACCTCCGCTTCACCCCGGAAGAGGTCGCCTTCCGCGACGAGGTGCGCGGCTTCTGCCGCGAGAAGATTCCCGCCGAGATCCGGCGAAAGGTCTCCGAGG
This sequence comes from Beijerinckiaceae bacterium, assembly GCA_022702015.1. GTDB lineage: Bacteria > Pseudomonadota > Alphaproteobacteria > Rhizobiales > Beijerinckiaceae > Methylobacterium. Next base: position 4,712 of record JAKONI010000135.1, read on the forward strand.
GGCGCGGTCTCTCGAAGGAGGACATCGTCACCAGCCAGCGCATCCTCAACGCCAAGGGCTGGGCGGTGCCGCACTGGCCGACCGAGTGGGGCGGCCGCGACTGGACCACGGTCCAGCGCTACATCTACACGGAGGAGCTGTTCCAGGCGGCGGTGCCCCTGCCGCAGCAGTTCAACTGCTACATGTTCGGCCCCGTGCTCGCGACCTTCGGCCGGCAGGACCAGAAGGCGCGCTTCCTCCCCCGGGCCGCCAACCTCGACGACTGGTGGTGCCAGGGCTTCTCCGAGCCCGGGGCCGGCTCCGACCTCGCCTCCCTCAAGACCAGGGCCGTGCGCGACGGCGACCATTACGTCGTGGACGGCCAGAAGACCTGGACCACGCTCGGCCAGCACGCCGACTGGATCTTCTGCCTGGTGCGCACCGACTTCGAGGCCAAGAAGCAGCGCGGCATCTCCTTCCTCCTGATCGACATGAAGACGCCCGGCATCACCGTCCGGCCGATCATCACCCTGGAGGGGCGGCACGAGGTCAACGAGGTGTTCTTCGACGCGGTGCGCGTGCCGGTGGAGAACCTCGTGGGCGAGGAGAACAAGGGCTGGGACTACGCCAAGTTCCTGCTTGCCAACGAGCGCACCGGCATCGCCCGGATCGGGCTCACCAAGGAGCGCATCGCCCGCATCAAGCGGCTGGCGAAGGAGATGCCCGCCGGGGCGGGCAGCATGTGGGACGACCGGGATTTCCGCGCCCGGGTCGCCGGGGTCGAGGTGGAGTTGAAGGCCCTGGAGATCACCCAGATGCGGGTGGCGGCCAAGAAGGGCCGGGCGGATTCGGTCGAGCCCGATCCGGCCTCCTCGCTCCTCAAGATCCGGGGATCGCAATTGCAGCAGGCGGCGACGGAGCTTCTCCTCGAACTCGCCGGCCCCTTCGCCCTGGCGGCGCCGGTCCGGGGGGAGGGCACCCCCGGCCTGCCCAACGACCTGCCGGGCGGGTTCGATTGGGTCGACGCGGCGGCGCCGAGCTACTTCAACAACCGCAAGGTCTCGATCTACGGCGGATCCAACGAGATCCAGCACAACGTGATCGCCAAGGGCATCCTGGGTTTGTGAGCATAGGGCCCGCCCGCTCGCGGGGAGGGGAGGAGGAGCCACCATGGATTTCGACTTGAACGAGGACCAGTCGCTCCTGCGCGACAGCATCGAGCGCCTTTCCGCCGACCTGTACCCGTCCCTGGAAAAGCGGATGGCCCATGCCAAGGCGCCCCTCGGCTTCCCGGAGGGGAACTGGGCCAAGTTCGCCGAACTCGGCATCTTCGGCCTGCCGTTCTCCGAGGAGGATGGCAGGTTCGGCGGCGGGCCGGTCGAGACCATGCTCGTGATGGAGGCGGTGGGTCGGCACCTTGTGGTGGAGCCGGTCCTACCCACCCTCGTGCTCGGCGCCACGGCCCTGCGCCTCGGGGGCAGCGCGGCGCAGCGGGCGCGCTACGCCCCGGACGTGATCGCCGGGACCCTGCGGCTCACCCTCGCCCATACCGAGCGCCAATCGCGCTACGACCTGTTCGACGTGGCCACCGCTGTCCGGCGGACGGGGGAGGGCTATGTCCTGAACGGGGCGAAATCCGTCGTGCCGAACGCCGATTCGGCGGGGATGATGGTGGTCTCGGCCCGGCTCTCCGGCGGGCGGAGGGACCGGGCGGGAATCGGCCTGTTCCTCGTGCCGGCGGACGCGCCCGGCGTCAGCGTCTCGCCCTACCCGACCCAGGACGGCGGCCGGGCGGCGGAGGTGGCGTTCACCGACGTGGCGCTCCCGGCGGACAGCGCCCTCGGCGACCCGGAGGGCGGCCTACCGCTCCTCGAACGGGTGATCGAGCACGGGATCGCGGCGCTGGCCGCCGAGGCGGTGGGCTCGATGGAGACCCTGCACCGGCTCACCGTCGAGTACCTGAAGACCCGCACGCAGTTCGGCACGGCGATCGGCGGCTTCCAGGCGTTGCAGCACCGGGCGGTGGACATGCTGATCGAACTGGAACAGGCGCGGTCGATGGCCCTCTACGCGGCGATGATGGTCGAGACCGGGGACGCCCAGGCCCGCGCCGCCGCGCTGGCGGCGGTGAAGGTGCGCATCAACACCGCCTGCCGGGCCCTGGGCCAGGAGGCGGTGCAACTGCACGGCGGCATCGGGATGACGATGGAGTATCTCGGCGCCCACCACTTCAAGCGGCTGGCGATGATCGCGACCCAGTTCGGGGACACGCCCCACCACCTGCGCACCATCACCGACGCGGAGGACGGCCTGCTGGCGGCGTGAGGCGCCCGGATGAGCCCCCCTGCATTCCAATGTCCTGACCGAGAACCCCCTCGTTCCCTTCACTCCCCCCTCATCCTGAGGTGCGGCGAAGCCGCCTCGAAGGAGAACTCCAGGGATCGCGGAGAGCGCTGGAGCCCTCCTTCGAGGCCACCGCTTCGCGGCGGCACCTCAGGATGAGGTCGAGGGTGGGACAGAAGAGGACTTTGGGTCGGGCTCTCAGGACGGGGGAGATGGGTCGGGAATCCACCGAGCCGTCGGGCGTTTGGCCAGCCGTTGGACCTGTTTCCAGTCGCCACCGATCAGGGCTTCTTTCTTAGCCCGGCTCCAGCCTTTGATACGGCGCTCCGCGTCTATCGCATCGACGATACGGTCGAAAGCCTCCGCATAGACCAGAGTGACTGGCCGACGCCGGCTCGTGTAACCTTGATACGTCCCGGCGTTATGCTCACCGAGACGCTTGTCGAGGCTCTCTCCGCGGGCGGAGCCCACATAATAGCTTCCGTCCGCACATCGCAGCATATAGACGAAGGCATTCACAGAGCCGCAACCCTTAGTTGAACAGCGACCCCATCCCGCCCTGCACCCGCGACAGGCCGGACTTGGCCACCGCGTTGTTCGGGTCGATGCCGGCGGCGCGCTGGTAGTTCTCCAGGGCCTCCTTGCGCTGGCCTGACTTCTCGTAGGCCAGTCCGCGATAGGCCCAGGAGGTCGCGTCCTTGTTGTTCACGTTGAGGGCCGCGTTGTAGTCCTCGATCGCCTTCGGATACTGGCTCGTGGCGATCAGGCTCTGGCCCCGGGCGGCGTAGGGCGCCGAGACGAACGGGTTGCGGTCGATGGCGGCGTCGAAGTCGGCGATGGCCTGGGCGTCGAGGCCTTGCTTCTGCTTGACGAGGCCCCGGGCGTGGTACGCCTCGGCCGATTCGGGGCTGATGCGGATCGCCACGTTCAGGTCGTTAAGGGCACCGTCGAGGTTGCCCTGCGCGCGCTCAACGTTGGCGCGGCCGATATAGGCCGGGCCGTAATTCGGATCGATGGCGATGGCCTTGGTGAAGTCCTGGAGGGCGGCGGAATCACGGCCGACCTGACGGTTGGCGAGCGCCCGGTTGTTGTAGGCGGAGGCCGAGTTCGGATCGAGCTGGATCGCCTTGGTGAAGTCGCCGATGGCCTCGTTGAACTGGCCGGCGCGGGCATAGGCCGCCCCGCGGGTGGTGTAGGCGGCGGCGTCCGACGGGTTGCGCTGGATCACCTCCGTGAGGGAGGCGATGTTGCTGGTGGTGGCCCCCGTCGTGTCGGTTTCCAGCACCGCGTACTGCTTCGCGCCGGCGGCGCTCCCGACGGTCTCGCAGCCGGCCAGCCCGGCGGCCGCGACCAGAGCCGCGCCGACCAGCGTGGCCTTCGAAACGAGCCCGTAGCGTTGCGTCGTCATCGCCCCATTCTCCCGGGAGCCGCCGTTTCCTGCACGGTGCCCCGCCCCATCATCCCGGCCGTATCGCGCAACGCGGTGAATGCCGGCTTAAGGCCGGGCCACGTCGGTCGCGGATCGTTGGAAGCGGCGGGATGTGGCGAAGGTATGGCTCCCGCCCCAACGGGCGGCCTCCCGGCGCGGTCGCCCGGCCGGTGTGGCGCGAAGGCCGCGATCGCGGGATCCCGGAGGACTTGTCCCTTGGGATCCTCGCCGTCAGCCCTTCAGGCGGGTGACGTGGCCCATCTTGCGGCCGGGGCGGGCCTCGCCCTTGCCGTAGAGGTGCAGGTGGGCGCCGGGCTCCGCGAGGATCGTCCGCCAGGCCTCCACCTCGTCGCCGATGAGGTTCTGCATCTCGCAGGACAGGCCGCCGACCCGGCCCGCATCGCCCAGCGGCCAGCCGCACACGGCGCGGACATGCTGCTCGAACTGCGACGACAGGGCACCCTCGATGGTCCAGTGCCCGGAATTGTGGACCCGGGGGGCGATCTCGTTGACGACCA
>JAKONI010000170.1 GCA_022702015.1 Beijerinckiaceae bacterium
TCATCGACCGCACCGGCCTGATCCTGGAGATCTTCGGCCGCCGGGCCTCCACCCGCGAGGGCACGCTTCAGGTGGAGCACGCCCACCTCGCCTACCAGAAGTCGCGCCTCGTCCGGTCCTGGACCCATCTGGAGCGCCAGCGTGGCGGCTTCGGCTTCCTCGGCGGCCCCGGCGAAACGCAGATCGAGGCCGACCGGCGGATGATCCAGGAGCGCATGTCGCGGATCGAGCGCGACCTCGACGCGGTGGTGCGGACCCGTGGCCTCCACCGGCAGAGCCGGGCGCGGGTGCCGTACCCGATCGTGGCGCTCGTCGGCTACACCAATGCCGGCAAGTCGAGCCTGTTCAACGCCCTGACCAAGGCCGAGGTGACGGCCAAGGACATGCTGTTCGCCACCCTCGACCCCACCGCCCGGGCGACGAAGCTGCCCCACGGCGAGAACGTGATCCTGTCCGACACGGTGGGCTTCATCTCCGATCTGCCGACGCCCCTCATCGCCGCCTTCCGGGCGACCCTGGAGGACGCCATCGAGGCCGACGTGCTGCTCCACGTCCGCGACGTGAGCCACGAGGACGCGGAGGCCCAGGCCGAGGATGTGGGCGAGGTCCTGCGCGAACTCGGGATCGACACCGCCGACGGGCGCCTCATCGAGGTCTGGAACAAGGCCGACCTGCTGGATGAGGCCGAGCGCACCCGGCTCTCGAACCTTACCGGACAGGGGCGGATCCGCAACGACCGGGACAGCGAGACCCCGATCCTGGTCTCCGCCGTGACGGGGGAGGGGCTCTCCGCCCTGACCAGCCGGATCGAGGCGCGGATCGGCCGGTCGCGGACGAGCTTCGCGGTCTCCCTTCCGCCGGAGGATGGGGCCGCCCTCAACTGGCTCTACGAGAACGCCGAGATCCTCGACCGGCGGACGGAGGCCGACGGCACCCTGCACTTGGCGGTGCGGGTGGCCCCGGAGAAGGAGCCGCGCTTCCTCAACCGCTTCGCCGGGGCCCGTCGCCTCGGCCGCGCGGGATGAGTCTGCCGGTCTCCTCCGCGGCGGCCGACGAGGCGGAGGCGCTGCGGACCATGCAGGAGGGCGGCGGCCCCCGGCTGTTGGCCCTGCGCATCGTCATCGTCCTCGTGATGGTGATGGCCGCCCAGGCCTATGACGGCTCGCTCCATGCCCTGAGCCATTGGTTCATCCTCGGCCTCTACGGCCTCGGCACGGTCTGGTTCGGGCTGGCCGAGCGCCGGGGCGGGCCCGCCGCGCCCCTCTATGCCTGGGCGGGGACGGGGCTCAACGCCGTGCTCGCGGTCTACGTCATCGTCGAGCACATGATGGCCGGGGGCGGGACCGCCGAGGGGGCGGACACGGTGAGCCGCCTGCCGGCCTTCCTGCTCCTGCTTCAGACCGGCCTGACCATGCAGGTGTCCCACACCGTGCTGTTCTGCGGCCTCGTCTCGGGGAGCTGGGTGGTGGCCTTCCTCGTCGGCCTCGCCTCCCCGGGCCTGTTCCCGACCTTCAACGGCGACGTGACCATGCAGGTCATCGGGCTGGCCACCTTCGTGGCGGCGGGGCTCCTCGTCACCGACGGCGTGGTCCGCCTGCGCCGGGCCGTCAACCGGACCATCGAGGTGGAGAGGGAGCGCGGCCGCCTCGCCCGGTTCGTCCCCACCCCGGTCGCCCGCGACCTCGCCTCCGACGCGGTCGGCCTCCACCGCCGGCACGCCTGCCTGCTGATCCTCGACATCCGGGGCTTCTCGGCCCTGAGCCATGTCCACCCCCCCGAAGCGATGGTGGCGGCGCTGATGGCGGTGCGGGCGGAGGCGCAGGGCGCCGTGGCGGCGCAGGGGGGCATCGTCGACAAGTATATCGGCGACGCGGTGCTGGCCCAGTTCGTCACCGGGACGCCGGAGGCCCAGGCCCGGGCCGCCGCCTCCTGCGCCCTCGACATCCAGGCCCGCCTCGCCCGGATCAATGCCGGGCGGGAGCAGGCCGGCCTGTTCCCGATCCGCACCGCCACGGCCCTCCACGCGGGGGACCTCCTCGTCGGCGTCTTCGACGACGGGGTGCGGGCCGAGTACACGGTGCTCGGCCCGGCGATGAACACCCTGGCGCGGATCGAGGCGCGGGCGAAGGCCGCCGACCTGTCGGTGGCCGCCTCGGAGGCGATCGTGCGGCTGCTCGGCGGACCCCACGGGGAGCCGTTCCGCCCCCGGCCCGTCCCCGGCACCGCCGGGGCCGGGGAGCGGCAGCTCTACACCCTCGTCCTCCCCGAGGCGGTGGCGGGGTAGGGCGATCACGTTCCCGTAAGCGGCATGCCGTTTGAGCCTCCGGCCGGAACAAGGCCGCCCGCCCCCCGTTCGGTGGCGGCGGCATAGGGCCGCGGAGACACCGTTCATGAAGTCGCTCGCCCTCGGCGCCATGCTCGTCCTCGGCCTGGCCGTCGGCACCGCCGCCCCCAGCTTCGCCAGCCCCGGCGACGGCCTCGACAGGGATGCCGCCGCCCAGGGCAACGGCAACTTCGGCAACATGCACAGCCAGGCCCGGATGGGTTCCCGCGCGGCGATGATGCGGGCCGAGGGCCGGCGGATGCACCGCCGTCATCATCGCCGCCACCACCGCTGATCGCACCTCCGGCGCGTCCACACGCCTTGATCCGGGGGCCATCCTGAGGGAAGCCCCCGGCAGCGGCCGCCGCCGCGCAGGGGGATGAGGATGATCGGGATCGGACGGTTCGCGTGGGTGGCCTGCGGGCTCCTCGCGCTCACGGGCGCGGCCGGGGCGCAGGAGAAGGCGGGGGACAAGCCGCCGCTCGTCTTCACCGGCATCCCCGATCAGGACGAGAGCCGGCTGGTGGAGCGGTTCGGCAAGGTGGCGCGGTACCTGGAGGACAAGCTCGGCGTGCCGGTGCGCTACGTGCCGGTGAAGAGCTACCCCGCGGCGGTGACGGCCTTCACCAACGGGCAGGTGCAGCTCGCGTGGTTCGGCGGTTTCACCGGGGTTCAGGCGCGCAAGGCGGTGCCGGGGTCCCAGGCCATCGCGCAGGGGGCGGAGGATGCCGCCTTCCGCTTCGACCTGATCGCCAACGCGGGCACCGGCCTGACGCCCTCGGCGGACTTCCCGAAGGCCATCGCCGGCAAGACGTTCACCTTCGGCGCCCGGGCCTCGACCTCCGGCCGGCTGATGCCCGAATACACGATCCGGCAGGCCTTCCCCGGGCAGAGCCCCGAGCAGGTCTTCTCCCGGGTCGGCTTCTCGGGGGATCACTCCCGCACGATCCAGCTCGTCCAGTCCGGCGCCTTCGAGATCGGGGTGGTCGACTACTCGGTGTGGGACCTCGACAGCAAGGCCGGCAAGGTCGATCCCAAGGCGGTGTCGGTGATCTGGCAGAGCCCGCCCTTCCCCGACTACCAGTGGACGGTCCGGGGGGACGTGGACAAGATCTACGGCGCGGGCTTCACGGAGACGCTTCGGGGGGCGCTGACCGGCATCACCGATCCGGCGATCCTGGAACCGTTCGGCCGCTCGAAGTTCATCCCCGTCTCCAACGACGCCTACGCGCCGCTGATCGAGGTCGGCAAGGCGACGGGGCTGCTGGACTGACCGAGCAACCCCGCCACCCCGATCGGGAGGGGGGTGATCCCCCTCCCGTTCCCGTCAGAGCAGCTTCTCGACGGTGATCGGCATGTCGCGGACCCGCTTGCCGGTGGCGTGATACACCGCGTTGGCGATGGCCGCCGCCGTGCCGACGATGCCGATCTCGCCGACGCCCTTCACGCCGAGGGGATTGGCCTTGTCCTCCTCGTCCACGAAGATCACGTCGAGGTCGTGGATGTCGGCATGGGCCGGCACGTGGTACTCGCCGAGGTTCCGGTTCATGAACCGGCCGAGGGTGTGATCGAGCATCGACTCCTCGTGCAGCGCGGAGCCGATCCCCATCACGGTGGCGCCGATGATCTGGCTCCGGGCCGTCTTGGGGTTGAGGATCTTGCCCGCCGCGATGGCCGAGACCACCCGCGTCACCCGGACCTGACCGAGTTCCTCATCGACCTTCACCTCCACGAACACCGCCTGGTGGGTGAAGCACTCGAACTCCTTGGCGAAGTCCGAATCCGGCCCGGCCTCGCCGATCACCTCGATCCGCTCGAAGCCGCCGGCCTTCATGGCCTCCGCGATGGCCACCGAGCGCGACGGGTCGTCGGCGAGCGCGATCCGCCCGCCCGTGAACACCACCCGCTCGAAATCGACGTTCCCGAGGGGCGAGTTGTCCATCTGCCGGGCGAGCACGAACACCTGGGCCGCGATCTCACGGCAGGCCTTCATCGCCGCCGTGCCGGAGGAGGCCGCCGTCCACGAGCCGCCGGCCACGGGGGCCTCGGCCAGCGACGTGTCGCCGAGCTTCGTCGTCACGTCCTCCATCGGCAGGCCGAGCGTGTCGGCGCCGATCTGCGTCAGGATCGTGTAGGTGCCGGTGCCGATGTCGCCGGTGGAGTTGCCGAGTTCGAGCTTGCCGTCGGCGGTGAGCACGGCCCGCACCTTGGACGGCATCATCAGCGCCTCCCAGATGCCGGAGGCCACGCCCCAGCCGACGAGTTCCCGCCCCTCGCGCATGGAGCGCGGCTGCGGGGTGCGCTTGGCCCAACCGAACCGCTCCGCCCCCTGCGTGAAGCAGGACTTCAGCGCCTTCGAACCGAAGGGCTTGTCCTCGATGGGCTCCCGGTCGGTGTAGTTGATCAGCCGCAGCTCGATCGGGTCCTTGCCGAGGTCGTTGGCCAGCTCGTCCATGGCACTTTCCAGGGCGAACAGGCCGGAGACGGCGCCGGGCGCCCGCATGTCGCCGGGGGAGGCCGTGTCGATCTTGGCGAGCCTGTAGGTGAGCTTGACGTTGTCGCAGGCGTAGAGGGTGCCCGACCAGTTGACGATGTTCTCCTGGTAATCCTCGTACCGCGAGGTGCCGTGCACGGCATCGTGCTTGAGGGCCTGGAGGGCGCCGTCCTGGCCCGCCCCGAGGGAGACGGTCTGCACGGCCTCGGCCCGGTAGGTGAAGCTCCACATCTGCTCGCGGGTGAGCACGATCCGCACCGAGCGGTTGAGGTCGCGCGCCGCTAGCATGGCGAGGAAGGCCTGGAACTGCGGGCGGAGCCCCGAGCCGAAGCCGCCGCCGAGATAGGGGTTCAGCACCCGCACCTTCTCCGGCTTCAGGCCGAAGGCGCCGGTGAGGTACTGTTGGGTGTTCGAGACGCCCTGCACCTTGTCGTAGACGGTGTAGTGGCCGTCCGCCTCGACCACGACGGTCGTGGCGTGGGGCTCTATCGGGTTATGGTGCTCGTTCGCCATCCGGTACTGCTGGCTGACCCGGATCGGCGCCTTGGCGAAGGCCCCGTCCGCGTCGCCCCAGGGCTTGGGCGGGGGCTTGATGCCGTCGCGCTTCTTGGGCGGGTCGTAGGCCTCGCCCAGCAGCGCGTCGATGTCGGTCTTCGGCGTCTCGGTCTGATAGGTGACCTTCACCAGCGAGGCGGCGTAGCGGGCCGTCTCGAAATCCTCCGCCAGGACTACCGCCACCGGCTGGCCCGAGAACAGGACGTTCGCGTCCAGCAGCGGCCGGTAGGGCACGCCGGGGGGCGCCACCGCGTCCTGGTAGGCCTTCGGGTCCTCGGACATGTCCGGGCGGTTCTCGTGGGTGAGCACCTTGATCACGCCGGGCACCGCCTCGGCGGCAGCGCCGTCGATGCCGGTGATCCGGCCACGGGCGATGGTGCTCGTGACGATGTAGCCGTGGGTAAGGCCCGGCGCCGTGAACTCGGCGGCGTACTTGGCGAGGCCGGTGACCTTGGCGGGGCCATCGACGCGGCTGCGGGGGCTGCCGACGTGACGGTCGGTACCGGAGGCGGGGCTGATCTGAATGGTCATCGGGACCTCACTGGATGCGCTTGTCGCTGAGCGACTGGGGCGTGCCGGCCGCGGCCTGTTCGAGGCCGCGCACGATGGCGCGCCGGGCGAGTTCGATCTTGAAGCCGTTCTCGGACTGGGGCTTCGCCTCGGCCACGATCATGTCGGCGACCTTGGCGTAGGTTTCGCGCGTCGCCGGCTTGCCGGCGAGTTCGGCCTCGGCCCCGGTGTTGCGCCAGGGCTTGTGGGCGACGCCGCCGAGCGCGAGGCGGGCGGTCTTGATGGTGTCGCCCTCAAGGTCGAGGGCGGCGGCCACCGAGACCAGGGCGAAGGCGTAGGAGAGCCGGTCCCGCAGCTTCAGGTAGGTGTAGTTCGTGGCAAAGCCCTGCTCCGGCAGGTCCACCGCCACGACGATCTCGCCGGGCTTGAGATTCGTGTCCTTCTCCGGCTCGTTCCCCGGCAGGCGGTGGAACTCGGAAAAGGGGATCGAGCGGTCGCCCTCGGGCCCGCTCACCCGCACGGTCGCCTCCAGGGCACTGAGCGCGATGCACATGTCGGAGGGGTGGGTGGCGATGCACTGGTCGCTGGTGCCGAAGATCGCGTGGATGCGGTTCACCCCGCCGATCGCCGGGCAGCCGGAGCCGGGCTCGCGCTTGTTGCAGGGCGTGCCCGCGTCGTAGAAATAGTAGCAGCGGGTCCGCTGGAGCAGGTTGCCGCCGGTGGTGGCCGCGTTGCGCAATTGCGCCGAGGCGCCGGCCAGGATCGCGTTCCGCAGGAGCGGGTAGCGCTCCGCGACCCGGGAATCGTAGGCGACGGCGGCGTTGGTGGCGAGCGCTCCGAGGCGCAGGCCCCCGTCCTTCTCCTCGATGCCCTTGAGGGGCAACCCGGTGATGTCGATGAGCCGGCCCGGCTTCTCGACCTCGTACTTCATCAGGTCGATGAGGTTGGTGCCCCCGGCGATGAAGCGGTCGCCGGCCCCGAAGGCGCCGACCGCCTCCGCCACCGTGCCGGCGCGGACGTACTCGAAGCGGTTCATCGGGCGCCCCCCTGGTGCATCACATCCTCGATGGCATCGACGATGTTGGTGTAGGCGCCGCAGCGGCAGATGTTGCCGCTCATGGCCTCGCGGATCTCGTCGCGGGAGTGGGCGTGGCCCTCCTCCAGCATGCCCACCGCCGAGCAGAGCTGGCCGGGCGTGCAGTAGCCGCACTGGAAGGCGTCGTGCTCGATGAAGGCCTCCTGCAGCGGGTGCAGGTTGTTGCTGCCCTTGCGCTCGCCGAGGCTCGCCAAGCCCTCCACCGTGGTGATCTCGGCCCCGTCCTTCATCACCGCGAGGGTGAGGCAGGAATTCACCCGGGTGCCGTTCACCAGCACGGTGCAGGCGCCGCACTGGCCGTGGTCGCAGCCCTTCTTGGTGCCGGTGAGGTCGAGGCGCTCGCGCAGGAGATCGAGGAGCGTGGTCCAGGGGGCGACCCGCAGCTCCCGGCGCTGGCCGTTGATGGTGAGGGTGATGCCGATGGGCGTATCCGCCGAGACCGGCGGAGTCTGTTCGAGCAGCATGGCGTCGTCCGCGAAAGGGGGCCGGCGGGGCCGGCGGGAAACGATTCGGGCGCCGGCCGGGGAGGGCAGGTGCGACGGCGCCGGGGAATTCGATCGATAACCATTCCAAACTGCTCCTGTTCCGGGGATGGATCGCCTCAGGGACACGGATGCGGTGACGATCCGGGCCCCGCATCCCGTCAAACCGCTTGATCTTGGCGCCCGCCGCTTGCTTCCCTCCGGCCGCATGACCGTCGACAAGAACGCCGACCCACCCCTCATCCGTCTGACGCAGGCCCGGGCCGCCTATGGCGGGCGCGAGGTCCTGTCGGGCATCGACCTCGCGATCCGGGCGGGGGAGCGGGTGGCCCTGATGGGCCGGTCCGGGGCGGGCAAGTCGACCCTGCTCGGGCTGATCCAGGCACAGATCCCCGACCGGGTCGCCCTGGTGCCCCAGGCCGCCGCCCTGGTGCGGACCCTGTCGGTGTTCCACAACGTCTACATGGGCCGCCTCGACCGGCGCGCGACGTGGCACAACCTGCGCACCCTGGTCCGCCCGGCCCGGGCCGACGTGGCGGAGGTGGAGGCGGTGCTCGCCCGGGTGGGCCTCGGGGAGAAGCTCTGGGCGAAGGCGGGGGAGTTGTCGGGGGGACAGCAGCAGCGGGTCTCCGTCGCCCGCGCCCTCTACAACGGCCGCCCGGTGCTGGTGGGCGACGAGCCCGTCTCGGCCCTCGACCCGCGCCAGGGGGGCGCGATCCTGTCCGAACTCGCCGCCTCCCACGGGACGCTCGTCCTCGCCCTGCACGATGCCGGGCTGGCGCTGGCCCATTGCAGCCGCATCGTGGTGCTGGAGGCCGGGCGCCTCGTCCTCGACGCGCCGGCGGGGGAGGTCGATCCCGCCCGGCTCAGGCCCTTCTACGAGACCGCCTGATGCGCCTCGCGCTCCCGAACCCGAGCTATCGCGGGGCGAGCCTCGGCTTCGGCCTCGTGGCCCTGGCCTGCCTGCCCCTGGCGGACCTGCACGTCACCACCCTCCACCCGCTGGCCGAGCTGACCCGGCTGCTGGGGGGCCTGATCCGCCCGGACTTCCCGGCGGTCGAGGTCTGGAGCGTCGTCTATACCGTAGCCTTCGCGGTGCTGGGGGTGGCCCTGGGGGCGGGGGTGGGGCTCGTGCTGGCGGTGCCGTTCGCCCGCTCGCGAACCGTGCGGCTCGTCTGCGCGGCCTTGCGCGCGGTGCACGAACTGTTCTGGGCGCTCCTCTTGATGCAGGTCTTCGGACTCTCGGCCACGACGGGGGTGCTGGCCATCGCGCTGCCCTATGCCGGGATCTGCGCCAAGGTCTATTCGGAGATCATCGAGGAGGCCGACCTCTCCGCCCTGCGGGTGCTGCCCCCGGGCACCGGCCTCGTCTCCGCCTTTGCCTATGCCCGCCTGCCGGACCTCGCCGGGCGCTTCGCCGACTACACCCTCTACCGCCTCGAATGCGGGTTGCGCTCCAGCCTCGTGCTCGGCTTCATCGGCCTGCCGACCATGGGCTTCACCCTGGAATCCGCCTTCCGGCAGGGGCGCTACGCGGAGGCCGGGGGCCTGCTCCTCGTGGTCTACGCGCTGATCGCCACCCGGCGGCTCTGGGTCCGGCGCTGGAGCGTGCCGCTCCTGGTCGTCGGCGCGGTCTTCGCCCTGCCCCCGTCCATCGGCCACGCCGAGGTGGGGGCGAGCCTCGTGCGCTTCCTCACCCACGACATCGTTCCGGCGCCGCTGCGGCCGGAGGCGGGGGCGGCGGCTTCCCTTTGGGGATGGTTTTGGCCGATCCTCGTGGGCCAGGTCCTGCCCGGGGTGGCGCAGACCCTGATCCTCGCCCAGATCGCCCTGGTGGCGACGGGCTTGGGCGCCCTCGCCCTGTTCCCCCTCACGGCACGGCGCTTCGCGGGGCCGGTGGGGCGGCCGCTCGGCCGGGTGCTCCTCGTCGTGGTGCGCTCCACGCCGGAATACATGCTGGCCTATCTGTGCCTGCAACTGCTCGGGCCCTCGATGCTGCCGGCGATCCTGGCGCTCGCCCTGCACAACGCGGGGATCATCGGCACCCTCATGGGCCGGCACGCCGACGCCATCCCCTACCGGGCCGACGCCCCCACGGGGCTGAACCTCTACGCCTACGAGACCCTGCCGCGCCTCTACGGCCAGTTCCTGGCCTTCCTGCTCTACCGCTGGGAACTGATCCTGCGGGAGAGCGCGATCTTCGGCATCCTGGGGGTGACGACCCTGGGCTTCTATGTCGACGCCGCGATCTCGGAATTGCGCCTCGACGTGGCGGTGGTGCTGATCCTGGCCACCGCCCTGCTGACGATGGCGGTGGACGCCGCCTCGCGGGCCCTGCGCCGCCGCCTGCGGATCGGCGACCTGCCGACCCGCCTGTCGGGCCCCCCGCCCGTCGCCTGCGGCGAGGGCGGGTGAGCGCCGGGCCTCACCACTTGTAGCTGAGGCTCGCCAGCACCCGGCGGGCGTCGCCGTAGAAGCACGAATTGAACGCCTGGCACGACGAGACGTAACGGCGGTCGGCGAGGTTGGTCGCGGTGACGGCCAGCCGCCAGCGGTCCCAGTTGTAATGGACCTGCGCGTCGAACAGCACGTAGTCCGGCACCCGGTAGAGGTTGGCGGTGTCGGCGAAGGAACGGCCGAAATAGCGCACGCCGCCGCCGAAGCCGAAGCCGCGGAGCGCCCCCACGGGAATCGTGTAGTCGAAGAAGGCGTTGGCGAAGTTCTCCGGGATGTTCACCGGCACCTTGCCGAGGATGTCGGCGCTGCCGCGCTCATTGGTCAGGCCGTAGATCGTGTAGGACGCGGCGACGTTGAGCCCGTCGAACACGCTGGCCACCACCTGCGCCTCGAAGCCGGTGGAGCGGACCTCCCCGAGCTGGGCCTGGAACAGGGTGTTGACCGGGTCCGGCGTCAGCACGTTCTTGCGGTGGATGTCGAAGCCCGCCAGCGTCACGAAGTAGCCCTGGCCCGGAGGCTCGAACTTCACGCCGCCCTCGATCTGCGTGCCGGTCTCCGGCTTGAAGGTGTTGCCGCCGAAGCTGGTGCCGATCAGCGGCTGGAACGAGGTCGAGTAGCTGACATAGGGCGCGAGCCCGTTGTCGAAGTTGTAGATCAGCGCCGTGCGGTAGGTGGTGCCGGCGTCGCTGCGGCCGGTGTTGCCGGCGCCGCTGTACAGCTTGTCGGTCACGCGGTTGTCGGCGAAGTCCTGGCGGCCACCCAGCACCAGGGTCAGGCGGTCGTTGAGCTTGATCTGGTCCTGGAGGTAGATCCCGAGCTGCTGGAATGCGTTGTTGTTGATGAGATACGGGGCCGGGGTCGGCTCGACGCCCGAATAGACCGGGGCCAGGATGTTGAGGTTCGAGGTGGGGAAGGCGGAGGCCTGATTGTCGGTCAGCCGGTAGTTCTTGTAGTCGAGCCCCATCAGCAGGTCGTGGCGGAAGAACCCGTCGGAGAAGCGGGCCTCGCCCTGGTTGTCGACCTGGAACAGGTTCACCCGGGCATGGTCCCGGAACCGGTAGCGGGCGAGCTGGGTCTGGGTCGCGTCGCCGAAGGCGTAGCCGAGCTGGCCGAGGTTCGAATCCTGGAAGCTCTCGGCGAAGGAGTAGCGCAGGTTCTGCCGGAAGGCCCAGGTGTCGTTGAAGATGTGCTCGAACTCGTAGCCGAGGAACGCCTGGTCGCGCTGGAAGGTGTTGAGCTTCGCGTCGCCGACGTTGAGGGAGCGCGGGATGCGCAGGCCCAGCGCCTGGGGCCGCACCGTGCCGATGTAGGGCAGGAAGTTCGCGGTGAACGCCGAGTTGTCGCGCTGCACCGAGGTGAGCACCGTCAGGGTCGTCGCCCCGTCGGGCTTGTAGGTGACGGTGGGGGCGATGGAGAAGCTGTTGTCCGGGGCGCCGTCGACCTGCGTGCCGCCGTTCCGGCCGTAGCCGGTCACCCGGTAGAACCAGTGCCCCTCCCGGTCCACCGGGCCGCCGACGTCGAAGGCGGCGTAGCGCTGGTCGAAGGAGCCGCCGCCCACCTCGACATAGCCGAAGGGCTCGGCGGTGGGCCGCTTGCTCACTTGGTTGATGATGCCGCCGGGGGAGCCGGCGCCGAACAGCACCGCCGCCGGGCCGCGCAGGACCTCGATCCGCTCCAGCCCGAAGGTGTTCACGTTGTAGTAGCCGAAGCCGTAGTTCAGCGTCTGCAGCCCGTCCCGGTAGATGCCGTAATCGCTGACGTTGAAGCCGCGCAGGTAGACGAAGGTGTTGCGGGTGTCCGCGCCGAAGGTGCCGGAATAGGTGCCGGCCACGTACTGCGTCGCCTGGGTCAGGGTCTGCGCGTTCTGGGTGTCGAGCTGCTGGCGGCCGACCACGGTGATCGATTGCGGCGCCTCGATCAGCGGGGTGTTGGTCTTGGTGGCGGTCACGGAGCGCGTGGCCACGTAGCCGGCCACCGGCCCGAGGGGATTCTCGCCCCCGCGCAGGGGCGCGTTGCCCGCTCCACCCGCCACCGTGCTGGCCGGCGCCCCGGCACCCTGGCTCTCGACGCTCAGTTCATCCAGCCGGACGCTGGCGCCGGATTGCTGGGCCGAGGCCGCCCCCGTCAGCGCGAGGAGGGACGTGCCGGCGAGGATCACGGCGTGACCCGAACGAATGCGACCGACTTTCACTGGCCTGCTCCCACGCCCCAAAGGCCAGCCGGCCCCGTTCGCCGGGAGAGCCCCGCCGCCTTGGCCGCGCTGTTTAGAATGATGATAAACTATTGCGCCAACTGCGCTTTCTGGCTTTTGGGTACGGCCTGCCGCCTGAGGCTGCAAGGGGAGGATTCACACTTGCGTGTGGGTTGTGGCGAATCGATCACGCCCGCCCGGAGGGGGCGGGGCGCCTCGCCCCCCCTGGGGGAGGGGACGGATTCAACGAAAGGAGGGAGACGGCGGGGAGGGCGGCTACTGCGCCGTCACCGGCTTCATCCGCCCGGCCAGCCAGCCCATCAGGGCGTCGGCGACGAGATCGCTGTTCTTCTCGAGCATCACCATGTGGCCGTTGCCGCGGACCCGCTCGCCGGCGAGGCGCAGCACGTCGGGCTTGGCCCCCGCCTGGGTGAGGAAGGCGACGGTGCAATCGTCGTAGGCCGCGTGGAAGGAGGCCTCCGCCGTCACCACCACCGTCGGAACCTTGGCGAGGTTGGGCAGGCTGCGGACCGGATCGCCCTGGAGCCAGCAGCGGACCGCGCCATCCCCCGAGGGCTTGGCCTGCTGCGCCACGGCGAGATCCTCCGGGGTCTTCACCGGAGGCTCGAAGGTGAGCGGCATCCGGGTGAGGCCGTAGGCCCGGGCGCGGCCGTCGCCGGACTTCTCCCAGAAATCCTTGCCGCCCCGGAACTTCACGTCGAAGAAGGGCGGGCCGCTCGGCTCCACCGCCAGATGGGCCTTCACGAGGTCGGGGCGGGCGTCGGACAGGGCCCAGCCGAACAGGGCGCCCTGGCCGTGGGTGACGAGGACCACCGGGCCGATCCTGTCGAGGAGGGCCCCGAGCGCCGTGTCGACCAGATCCTCCGTCTGCTGGGTGTTGGCGAGGTAGGGTACCTGGCTCGCGAAATACTGGTCGAAGCCGGGGTTGCCCTGGACGCCGGGTCCCCCCGGCCACTGGGTGTGGAGCTTGGCCTGCGGGTACAGGTCGTAGACCTCCGGGGCGGTGTAGGTCCGCTCCAGGTCGCGGGTGCCGAAGCGGTCGTAGGGCCCGTAGACCTCCGGGTTCGTGCCGGAGCGGCCCCGCCCGACCTGATCGACCACGTAGACCTGATAGCCCCATTCGACGAAGCGCTGCGCCCAGCCGGAGCGGCCGTCGGGGGTCGACAGGAAGTTGACGCCGGTCTGGGCGAGGCCGTGGACCATCACCACGGGGTAGGGCTGCGTCACCTTGGCGGGGGTGCGGGCCTGCACGAACATCTGGCCGACCATGACGGTCTTCTCGCCGACCTTCTGGTAGCGTCCGCCGACGAAGAAGTAGCTCGCCCGGGTCACGGGATCGCCCGGGGAGGGGGCCGCCGGCTCGCCCGCCGGGCGCATCACCGTCCCCTGCGCGAGGGCCCCGCCAGACAGGACGGCGAGCGCGCCCGCGACCAGGGCCACCACCGCCGCGCTCCGTCCCCGCTCGCGTTCGACCATGCCTTCAACCCCCGTCAAGCCGTGCCGTCCGTCCAGGCGAACCGCGCCGGACGGGAACGCCGTTGCCCGGGGCAAATATCCGCCGCCGGGCCCACGCGCATCAGGGTCTGGTAACGGACAACCATGACGATTCATGCGGCGCAGGGGGGCGGGCCCCTCGTGCGCCGCCGCACGCGGGCGGCGATGGGTGCATGCCAGCACCCTGACGGATGCCATGGCGGAGCCGAGGCTCCGTCGCCATCTTCCGGTCACGGCGCCGTCCGGCGCCGCACCTCCCGAGGAATCCCACCGTGGACCCCGCAACCGCCAAGACCCTCGTCTCCGCAGCCCTCGTCGCTGGCATCGCCGGGTTCAGCCTCGTCTCGTTCCGCGCGATGCTGATGCAGATCGCCGAGGATCTGAGGGCGGCCCGCCGCGTGCCGGTGCGGGTGGAGGTTCGGCACCCCCCTCGGGCCTGAGCTTCAGGTTTCCAGAGGGCGAGCCCTCTGGGATCCTCCTACTCCTCCCTGGCCCGGGCGCGCAGGACGTATTTCTGCACCTTGCCCGTGGAGGTCTTCGGCAAGTCCCCGAAGATGACGTGGCGGGGCAGTTTGTAGGAGGCGAGCCGCCCCCGGCACCATTGGAACAGGTCGTCCGCGCTGGCGGTCGCCCCCGGCCTCAGTTCCACGAAGGCGCAGGGCGTCTCCCCCCATTTGGGATCGGGCCGGGCCACCACCGCCGCCGCCGCCACGGCCGGGTGCTTGAACAGGACATCCTCCACCTCGATCGAGGAGATGTTCTCGCCCCCCGAGATGATGATGTCCTTCGAGCGGTCCTTGAGCTGGATGTAGCCGTCCGGGTGCTTCACCCCGAGGTCGCCCGTGCGGAACCAGCCGCCCCGGAAGGCGGCCTGCGTCGCCTTCGGGTTCTTGAGGTAGCCGCGCATCACGACGTTGCCGCGCATCATCACCTCGCCGAGGCTCGTCCCGTCGGCGGGCACCGGCTCCATCGTCTCGGGGTCGCGCACGTCGAGGGCCTCCAGGACGGGGTAGCGGACCCCCTGGCGGGCCTTCCTGGCCGCCCGCTGGTCGGCGGAGAGGGCGTCCCACTCCGCGTGCCACGCATTGACGACGGCCGGGCCGTAGCACTCCGTCAGCCCGTAGAGGTGGGTCACGTCGAAGCCCGCCTCCGACATCCCCGCCAGGACCGCCTCCGGGGGCGGGGCGGCGGCGGTGAAGAAGCTCACCCGCCGGGGCAGGGCCCGGCGCTCCGTGTCGGAGGCGTTGATGAGAAGCTGCATCACGATCGGCGCGCCGCAGAGGTGGCTGACGCCGTGCTCGGCCATCAGCCGGTACATCGCCTCCGCCCGGACCTGACGCAGGCAGACATGGGTGCCGGCCACGATCGATAGGGTCCAGGGGAAGCACCAGCCGTTGCAGTGGAACATCGGCAGGGTCCAGAGATAGACCGGGTGCTGGCCGAGCCCGCAGGTCACGACGTTGCCGAGCGACAGGAGCGCCGCCCCCCGGTGGTGGTAGACCACGCCCTTCGGATCGCCGGTGGTGCCGGAGGTGTAGTTGAGGGTGATCGCGTCCCACTCGTCCCCGGGCAGCGCCCAGTCCGCCGCCGGGTCCCCCCCGGCGAGGAACGCCTCGTAGCCCGTCTCCCCGAGGGCCTCGCCGGGGCCGTCATATTCGGGATCGTCCACGTCGATGACGAAGGGCCGGGTGGCCAGGCCCTCCAGGGCCGGTCCCGCCACCCGGGAGAATTCCCGGTCGACGATCAGCACCTTCGCCTCGCCGTGCTCCAGACAGAACCGGATCGCGGCGGCGTCGAGGCGGGTGTTGAGGGTGCACAGCACCGCCCCGGCCATGGGCACGCCGTAGTGGCACTCCACCATCTCGGGGGTGTTGGCCAGCAGGGCCGCCACCGTGTCGCCGCGCCCGATGCCCCGCGCCTTGAGGGCCGAGGCGAGGCGCCGGGCCCGGGCGTCGAGTTCGGCATAGGTCCGGCGCAGGGGGCCGTGGATCACGGCGACCTGGGCGGGAAACACCCGGGCCGCCCGCTCCAGGTAGAGGAGGGGGGTCAGCGGCTGGTGGTTGGCCGGTTGCCGATCGAGATCCCGGTCGTAGATCGTGTCACCCATCGCCCCCTCCGAACGGTCCGGCGCGACGGTAGCGCGCCGGAGGAGGGAAGTTCAATCGCGGGAGGCCACCTCAGTGCCGGGCCTCCTCGTCGGGCGACGGCAGGAAGCGGGCGAGCTCGAACCCGATCTCGATCATCAGGCAATCGATGCGATCGGCGAGGGCGGGCCGGTCCAGGGCCCGGGCGAGGCCGCGCAGGGTGATCACCTGCTCGGCCATCCGGTTCACGATCTGCTCGGGGTGCGTCGCGTCCGTGGCGTGGCTCTCCGTCCGGTCGATGGCGATGCCGCAGCCCTGCGTGGGCTGGCCCTTCGCGTCGCCCTCGATCCGCCCGCGCAGGAGTAGCGTGCGGCTTCCCTCCGGCGTGTCGTGGATCCTGAATTCGGACTCCACCGGGTAGCCCGCCGCCGCCGCGGCGTGGAAGAAGCTCTCGAGCCGGCCCCGGTCGTCGGGGTGCATCCGGTCGAGGATGGCCGGGAGCGGCACGCCGGCGGCGGCCTCCGCCGGGTCGAACCCCAGCAGGTGTACGAGGGCGCCCAGGAGGGTCAGGCGGCCCGCCCGATGGTCGTAGGTCCAAGCACCCACCACGCCGGATGCATCGAGAACCAGGGGCGGGATCGGGAGATCGGTCATGGTCGTCCTATTCGCGTCTAAACCTCAGGTAATATGACCCGAGGCATCGAAATTCGCGGCTACAAGGCGGTTAATCCTCATCCTTATGCGGATGAACGGCAAGCCTCCCCACGCTCTCCAATAAACCTAAGATAGGTTTTGCCTGCAATTTGTGCAGGCTTTTCCCGTGTCCACCGAGCGGTCCACAGCCCGGCGGGGGAGGGGGGACATTAACGAAGCATTAACCATGATCCGGTCTGCTCGCCGAAGCACATCCTTGGATTGCATGATCACAGGGGATGCAATTTGACCTCCGGGCTCGCGGCCATTCGCGCGGTCCCGACCCCGAATCGGCCGCCGTGCAGGAGGATCTCCGCGGATGAAGGCACTCACGTTCGTCACCCAGAAGGGCGGGAGCGGAAAGAGCACGCTCTGCATCTCCCTCGCCGTCGCGGCCCGGGAGGCGGGCCACACGGTCTGCATCCTGGAGATGGACCGTCAGGCGACGGTCTCGGACTGGCTCGACCACCGGACCGTCGAGGGGCCGGAGGTGGCTCAGATCGACGCCGCGCAGCTCGACCCGGTGATGGAGCGCCTGCGGGAGTCGGCCTACGACTACGTCTTCATCGACACGCCCGGCGTCGACAGCCCCGGCACCCTCTCGGCGATCCGCGCGGCGGACCTCTGCATCATCCCCTGCCGGCCGACCCCGGCCGACCTTCGGGCCTTCAAGCCGACGCTGGCCGCCGTCTACCGCCTGGAGAAGAAGTTCGCCTTCGTGCTGAACCAGACGCCCCCGCGCTCCTACCGGGTGCGCGACGCCTCGGACGGGCTGGCGGTGCTCGGCATCCTGCCGGACGTGAACATCGTGGCCCGGACCGACCACCAGGACGCGATCGGCCTCGGGCTGGGCGTCACCGAGCTGAACCCCAAGGGCCAGGCCGCCGCTGAGGTGCGCAAGCTCTGGTCGTGGATCGAGCGCCGGTCGCAGGCCGGACGGACGGAGTCGCATGTCCAAGCCGCCTAAGCTCAGCCTCGCGGCGATCGTCGCGGCCGCGACGCCGCCGGACCGGTCCCCCCCGGCCCGGGGCGGCGCCCCCCTGCGCAGCGCCGAGATCGTCCCCCTCGCTTCGATCAAGGCCGAGGCTGGCAAGGCCGAGGCCGGCAAAGGGGAGGCCGGCAAAGGGGAGGCGAGGGCCGAGCCCCCGGCGGCCCCCCTGCCCCTGAAGCAGCGGGCCCGCCAGATGTCGGTCTACCTGGAGCCGCCGGTCTACGACCAGCTGCGCGACCTCGCCTTCGCCGAGCGCACCAAAATGCACGGGCTGATGCTCGAAGCCCTCGACCTGCTGTTCAAGCAGCGCGGATCGCGCTCGATCGACCAGCTCGTCAAATCGCAGGGCCGCTGAGGTTTTCGCAAGGCGTCCGAAGCCTTTGGACGCCGACCCTCGACCGGGATATCAAGACGGCTCGGGTCGTGATGAAGGGACACCGCGCGGTCCGTTCAGCCTTCCTTTACGCCGTACCGACAATTCTGCACCGACCCGGCCGCCCCGGATCCGATCCCGGCGGCGGCCGGGGAAGGTCCGGTTCCGGGCCCGGTCCCGTGTAGAGTTGGTACCCCGCGTGATGCGTATGACGCCCCCCCGGCCCGGGCATTTCGCCCTGCGGTTCCTGGCCGTCTCCGCCGTGGCCCTCGCCACCGCGAACTGCGCCAACACCAGCACCGGCAAGCTCGCCTCGTCCGGCAACGGACTCGACCCGAAATACGGGGTGAAGGCCAGCCCGCGCCTCTACAACGAGGGCGACGTGATCCCGAAGGGCGGCGGGCGCCGCTACACCGGCAAGCCCTACGTCGTGGCCGGCGAGACCTACACCCCCCGCGAGAACCCGAGGGGCTATGTCCGCGAGGGCCTCGCCTCCTGGTACGGCTCGGCCTTCCACGGCCGGATGACCGCCAACGGCGAGGTGTTCGACCGCCACTCCATCGCCGCCGCCCACCCGACGCTGCCGCTGCCGAGCTACGTCCGGGTGACGAACCTCGAGAACCGGTCCTCGATGATCGTGCGCGTGAACGACCGGGGCCCGTACCATGCGGGGCGGGTCATGGACGTGTCGGAGGAGACCGCCGAGGCGCTGGGCTTCCACCGCCGGGGCACCGCCCGGGTGCGGGTGGAGTATGTGGGCAAGGCCTCCCTGTCCGGCTCCGACGACCGCAAGCTGCTGGCCACCCTGCGCACCGACGGACAGCCGGCCACCGGCCGCTCGCCGGTGATGATGGCCGATCTCGGCCCCTCGGAGGAGCCGGAGCGCTTCTCGCGCGGGGCGACGCCGTTGGCCTTCAAGCCGGCGCCGGAGCGGGAGGAGCCCGCTGAGGAACCCCGCCAGGAGATCCGCAAGCCCGTCCGCGCCCCCATCGTCCTGGCGAGCGCCGCCGTCGCGGTGCCCGCGGCGGTGCAGCCCACGGCCCCGCGCGGCCGGGACTTCAGGCCCGCCCCGGTGGCCGCCCTCAAGCCGGCGGGCAAAGGTGCCCCGGCGGGTATGGTCGAGCCGATCCGGGTGGCGGGCCTCGCCCCAGGCAAGGTGGCGGGGCTCAACCCGGGATCCGGCCGGGGGGCGCAGGCCGTCCCCCCCGCCCGCCCCGGGACGCCGGCCAAGGCGGTGGCCGGACAGCGCGAGCCGCAACTGCGCCTCGCCTCGGCCCATGGTCCGGCCCCCGAGCCGCACAAGGCCGTCGCCGGCAAGCCCGTGCCCCCGGCGATGCCGTCCTCGGCCAAGCTCGCCATGGCCAAGCCCACCATGGCCAAGCTCACCATGGCCAAGCTCGCCGCGCAGCCGGCCCCGGAGGCGAAGGGCGCCGGCAAGCCCGGCGGCAAGAAGGCCGAGCCCGTCCACGCCGCCAAGCAGGGCGCCCGCTACGCCGGCATCTACTGACGGATGCGGGCCCCGCGCGGGGCGAGCGAGTGCGGGGGTCCGGCGCGGGATTGCGGCAATTCGCATTCGATTGCGCTGCGGAATCGCGATATGGTCACGCTCGCCGCCTTGAGTTGTTTCGCGACGCCGCGGTCTGGGGCAGAAGCGCGGGGGGCGCCTGCGGACCCGGACCAGGGGTTGTAAGCCGCCGACCCGCCGGAGATCCGCGATGCGCAGGACCGTTCTGTCTCTCCTCGTCGCCCGCTGGGTCGCTCCGGTGATGATCCCCCTGGCCGTGGCGGTGGCGCTCGCCGCCCCCGCCGGGGCCCAGTCCTTCCAGACGGCGGCGCCTCACGCGATCCTGATCGACGCCGATTCCGGCTCGGTGCTGTTCGAGAAGGCCGCCGACGAGCGCTTCTCCCCGGCCAGCATGGCCAAGCTCATGACCACCGACATCGTGTTCGAGGCGCTGAAATCCGGCCGCCTCTCGATGGACACCGAGTTCACGGTGACGGAGGACGCCTGGAAGCGCGGCGGCGCGGGGGGTGGAGGCTCCTCGATGTTCGCCCAGGTCAACAGCCGCATCAAGATGTCGGACCTGCTGCGGGGCCTCGTGGTCCAGTCGGGCAACGACGCGGCGATCACCATCGCCGAGAACATGGCCGGGACCGAGGAGGCCTTCGCCGGCCTCATGAACCAGCGGGCCAAGGAGATCGGCCTGACGAATTCCACCTTCCGCAACGCCACCGGCTACGCGGCGCCCGACCAGAAGGTGACGGCGAGGGACATGGCCAAACTCGCCATCCACATCATCGACACCTACCCGGACCTGTACAAGATCTTCTCCGAGAAGGAGTTCACCTGGAACAAGATCCGGCAGCAGAACCGCAACCCGCTGCTGACCCTCGACATCGGCGCCGACGGGCTGAAGACCGGCTTCCTGGAGGAATCGGGCTACGCGCTCACCGGCTCGGCGGTGCAGAGCGGCCAGCGGCTGGTCCTCGTGGTCTCCGGCCTCAAGACCGCCCGGGACCGGGCCTCGGAATCGCGCAAGCTGATGGAGTGGGGGTTCCGGGCCTTCGAGCCGCGGCAGGTCTTCGCCCCCGGCGAGACGGTGGCCGAGGCCTCGGTGTTCGGCGGCGAGGCCGGCTCCGTCCCCCTCGTGGCCAAGAAGCCCGTGCGGGTGCTGCTCCCCCGGGGGGCCAGCGACCGGGTGAGCGCCAAGGTGATCTACCAGGGGCCCCTCGTCGCCCCCGTGGAGGAGGGCCGACAGGTCGGCGTGCTGCGGGTCCAGCGGGGGGACGTGGTCGCCCTCGACCAGCCCCTTTATGCCGGGGCCTCCGTGCCGGCGGGGAGCCTGTCCCGGCGGGCCATGGACGCGGCGCTCGAATTCGGCACCGGCCTCGTGCGGAAGGCCTTCGACAAGGCCGCCGGGGGGCGCAAGTCCGACGACCGGGCCGCCAACCCCTCGTGACCGCCGCGCCCGGAGAGGCCCCCGTCCGGGGGGTCTTCATCACCCTCGAAGGGGGGGAGGGGGCCGGCAAGTCCACCCAGGCCGCCCGCCTCGCCGCGACCCTGCGCGCCCGCACCGGGCGGCCGGTGACCGTGACCCGCGAGCCCGGCGGCTCGCCCCGGGCGGAGGAGATCCGCGCCGCCGTCCTGGCCGGGGTCGCCAAGCCCTACGGGCCCTTCGCCGAGGCGCTGCTGTTCAGCGCCGCCCGCCTCGACCACCTCGATCGCCTGATCCGCCCGGCCTTGGCCCGGGGGGAGACGGTGATCTGCGACCGGTTCCTCGATTCGACCCGGGCCTACCAGGGGGCGGCGGGGGGGCTCGATCCCGCCCTCCTCGGCGCCCTGGAGCGGGTCGTCGTCGGCCCCACCCGGCCCGACCTGACCCTCATCCTCGACCTGCCCGCCGAGACCGGCCTCGCCCGGGCGGCGGCACGGGGCCAGGCGGCGGGGGAGGGGGCCGACCGGTTCGAGGCGGAGGCGCTGGGCTTCCACACCCGCCTGCGCACCGCCTTCCTGGAGATCGCGAACCGGGAATCGGCCCGCTGCGCGGTGGTGGACGCCTCCGCTGGCCCCGATGCCGTGGAGGCGGCGATCCGCGCCGTCGTGACCACGCGGCTGCCCGCCCTCTCGCCCGCCCCTTCGCCCGCTCTCTTGCCCGCCCCCTCGCCCGACGCGGAGACCCGGAATGGCGGCTGAGGGCGCGGACGAGGAGATCGGCGACCGTCCCGGCGTTCCCCGCCCCCGGGAGACGCCGGACCTGATCGGCCATGAGGCGGCGCAGGCGGCCTTCGCCGAGGGTCTGGCCGCCGGGCGCCTGCACCATGCGTGGTTGATCGGCGGGCCGGCGGGAATCGGCAAGGCGACGCTGGCCTACCGGGTCGCCCGGCGGCTGCTCGCCTATCCGAGGGGGGGCGGGCCGGCGGGGCTCGCGATTCCCCCCGACCACTTCGTCCACGGGCAGGTGGCGGGCCTGTCCCACCCGAACCTCGTGGCGCTCCGCCGTCACAGGATGCCGGGCGTTAAGACCCTGCCGACGAAGATCTCCGTCGACATGGTGCGCAAGGCCCTCGACCTGTTCGCCTCCACCGCCGCCGATTCCGGCTGGCGGGTCTGCATCCTCGACAGCGCCGAAGACCTCAACGCCAACGCCGCCAACGCCCTGCTGAAGGTGCTGGAGGAGCCCCCGCCCCGGGCCCTGTTCCTGATCCTCGCCCACCAGCCCGGCCGCCTGCTGCCGACGATCCGTTCCCGCTGCCGGGCGCTGCACCTGCGTCCGCTCTCGGACGGGGAGGTGGCGCGGGCGGTGCGTGCCCTGCCCCCGCCCTTCGCCCAGCCGGACGAGGCGGCCCTCGGCCGGGCCCTCGGGCTGGCGGAGGGCTCCGTCGGCCGGGCGCTGGGCCTGATCGATCCCGTCACCGCCGGCCTCGTCGCCGAGGTGGAGACCCTGCTCTCCCGGGGGGCCACCCCGGATTGGGGGAGGGTGCTCAAGCTCGCCGAGACCCTCGCCGGCCGGGACGGGGAGGAGCGCTTCGCCGCCGCCGGGGACGCCGTCCTGCGCTTCGTCTCGGCGGAACTCGCAAGGCGGCAGGGGGAGCCCCTGCACCGCCTCGCGGCGCTGGTGGAGGTGGGCGACCGGTTCGCCCGCAGCGCCCGGGAGGCGGCCACCTACAACCTCGACCGGAGGCCCGTCGTCCTGTCGCTGTTCTCCGACCTCAGCCGGATGGGGTGACGGTGCCGGGTTCCGCCCCGGATCGCGCGGGTCCGTTCGATCGGGTCTCCATTTCGGCGCGAAATGCTCTAACAGGGGCTTTCGAAGCCCCCTCGATCATCGGACGCGAGCGTGACGGACGGCCCCTCCCCCCGTAAGACCTTCAGCCTCTCGACGGCGATCTCCTACCCCAACGGCGCGCCGCATATCGGCCACGCCTACGAGGTGATCGCCACCGACGCCATCGCCCGGTTCCACCGGCTCGACGGCTACGACGTGCTGTTCTCCACCGGCACCGACGAGCACGGCCTCAAGATCCAGCAGGCGGCGCTGAAGGCCGGGATCACCCCCAGGGCCTACGTGGACGGCACCTCCGCGAAGTTCCGCGAGATGGCCGACCGGATGAACTGCTCCTACGACCGGTTCATCCGCACCACCGAACCCGCCCACTACGAGGCCGCCCAGGCGATCTGGCGGCGGATGGAGGCCAACGGCGACATCTACCTCGACACCTACGCCGGCTGGTACTCGGTGCGGGACGAGGCCTATTACGACGAGGCCGAGACCCGGCTGATGGAAGACGGCTCCCGCCGTTCGCTCTCCACCGACACGCCGGTGGTGTGGATGGAGGAGGAGAATTTCCTGTTCCGCCTCTCCGCCTACCAGGACCGGCTCCTGAAGCTCTACGAGGACAACCCCGGCTTCATCGGGCCGGACACCCGCCGCAACGAGGTGGCGAGCTTCGTCCGGGCGGGCCTGAAGGACCTCTCGGTCAGCCGCACCAACTTCGACTGGGGCGTGCCGGTGCCGGAGCATCCCGGCCATGTCATGTACGTCTGGGTCGATGCCCTGACCAACTACCTGACGGTCACCGGATTCCCCGACGGGGACGACGCGCGCGGGAAGTTCTGGCCGATGGACCTGCACGTCATCGGCAAGGACATCGTGCGTTTCCACGCGGTCTACTGGCCGGCCTTCCTGATGGCGGCGGGACTGCCCCTGCCCAAGCGCGTGTTCGGCCACGGCTTCTTCCTCAGCAAGGG
>JAKONI010000171.1 GCA_022702015.1 Beijerinckiaceae bacterium
GCGACAAGGCGTTCCGTCCGGAGGCCGAAGGCGGCTGCTCCCTCGTCACGCCCTGACAGGGGCACCTTTCCTCACGGCGTCGGGATCGCTCGCCTGCGCCTGAAGCCAAGCGAGGAAGATCTCCAGCTTCCGGTTCATCGGGCGGCCCACGGGCCAGACGGCGTGGTGCCCGAGGTCCCGTGCCAGGGGCGGCCCGAACAGGGGAACGAGGCGCCCGGCGGCGATGTCCTCCCGGAGCAGCGCCACCTGCCCCATCGCGATGCCCAGGCCCTCGGCCGCCGCCTGATAGGTCAGGACCGAGCTTTCGAACATCATCCCGGCGGGCCCCCACTCCTCCGGCAGGCCGCGGGCGGCCAGCCAGTCACCCCAGTCGCGGCGGCGATAGTGCGAGTGCAGCAGCGGCCGGGATCGCAGCGCCGACAGGTCGTTCCCTATGGTCCGGGCCAGATCCGGGCTGCAGACCGGCTGGATGAGGTCCGGCAGGAGGAGCCTCGACTGCGTTCCCGGCCAGTCGCCCTGGCCGAGCTGGATGCCGACGTCGATCGTCTCGCGGGAAAAGTCGATCGGCCGGACGGTGTTGCTGAGTTGGATCCGCACGCGAGGATAACGAGCGTGGAAATCCGCGAGGCGGGGGATCAGCCACTTGGCGGCGAAGGTCGCGTAGGCCCGCACATGCAGCGTCTCCGTCGCTTTCTGGTCGAGGAGGCGCGCTGTCGCCGCCGCGATTCGGACGAAGGGCTCACGAATCTCCGCCGCGTAGGCGGCGCCGGCCTCCGTGAGGCTCGCGCCGTGCCGCTCCCGGTGAAACAGGCGAACCCCGAGATAGCTCTCCAGAACCGCGATCTGGCGGCTGACGGCCGACTGCGTGACGTTCAACTCGGTGGCGGCCCTGCTGAAGCCGTTGACCCGCGCGGCGACCTCGAACACGTGAAGCGGGTTGAGGGGCGGGATGCGGCGCGTCATCGCTCGGCCAAATACAAAAACTCATACCTCGATAACCCCTGCTCAATTGTCAGGCAAACGCGGCGGCGCCAAAGCCTGTGGGGACGAGACAGCGGCAGCGCCTGCGCGCACAGGCCGCTCACCCCCGGAGGCCGGGAGTACGCTGCATGGATTTCGCCTACACCGAAGAGCAGACCCTCTTCGCCGATGCCGTTCGCCGCTTCGCGGGCGACGCACTCGCGCCGGGGGCCCTGGAGCGGGCGCACCGGGCGGGCTTCCCGTTCGATGTCGCGCGGCAGATGGCGGACCAGGGTCTGCTCGGCATCGCGTTCCCCACCGAGGACGGCGGCCAGGGCGGCACGCTCATGGACGCCGTGATCGCGATCGAGCAGGTCGCGGCGGCCTGCCCCCGCAGCGCCGACGTGGTCCAAGCGGGTAACTTCGGGCCGATCCGCACCTTCGTCGAATACGCCACGCCGGCCCAGAAGGAGCGGTACCTTCCCGATCTCCTCGCCGGGCGCACCGTCATCTGCCTCGGCATGTCTGAGCCGAACGCCGGTTCGGCTGCGACCGACCTCCAGACGACGGCCCGGGCCGACGGTGACGGCTATCTACTCAACGGCTCCAAGATCTTCTCGACCCATGGGCCGGATGCGGCGCTGTTCCTGATCTATGTCCGGTTCGGGCCGGGCGTCGGCGGCATCGGCTCCGTCCTCGTGGAGCGCGACACGCCGGGCTTCACTGTCGGCAAGCCCTCCGCCTACATGAGCGGCGAGGCCTGGGCGCCGTTCTACTTCGAGGATTGCCGCATCCCGGCCGAAAACGTCCTCCTCGGACCGGGCGGGTTCAAGCGCCAGATCGCCGGCTTCAACGTCGAGCGGCTGGGCAACGCCTCCAGGGCGCTGGCGCTCGGCCGCTACGCCTTCGACCTCGCCCGCGAGCACGCAATCACCCGCAGCCAGTTCGGCCGCCCCCTGTGCGAGTTCCAGGGGCTGCAATGGAAGTTCGCGGAATGCGCCACGAAGCTCGCCGCGGCGCAGCTTCTGCTCTACCGCGCCGCCTCGGTGCGTGACGGGGAAATGCCCTCGGCCGCGGACACGGCGATGGCTAAGCTCGCCTGCAACACGGCGGGCTTCGAGGCGGCGAACGAGGCGGTCCAGATCATGGGCGGCACCGGCTACTCCACGGAGGCGTTGGCGGAATACTGCATGCGCCGCACGCGGGGCTGGATGATCGCGGGCGGGTCGATCGAGATGCTCAAGAACCGCATCGCGGAGGATGTCTTCGGACGGCGCTTCGACCAGCGCGCTCCCAAGGCCGAACCCCGCCGGGCCGCCGAGTAAGCCATGGCCCCCGGCGCCCCCCACGATCTCGGGACGAGCCTCTTCCGGCCGGAAAGGGTCGCGGTCGTCGGCGCGTCCGACGACGCGAGCAAGACGACCGCCCGGCCGCTGCGCTTCCTGCGCCGGTCCGGGTTCAGGGGCACCGTCTACCCGGTCAACCCCCGCCGGGAGACCGTCCTCGGCGAGCGGGCGTGGCCCTCCATCGAGAGCCTGCCGGAGACGCCGGACCATGCCTTCGTCCTGGCGCCGACCGAGGGTGTCCCCGAGGCCTTGGCCGCCTGCGTCGCCCGGGGGGTTCCCCTCGTCAGCGTCCTGGCCGGGGGCTTCGGCGAGGCGGGGGAGGCCGGGCGCGCCCGCGAGGCGGCGCTCACCGCCATCCTCGCCGGGAGCCGAACCCGGCTCCTCGGCCCCAACAGCATCGGCATCGTCAACGTCAACACCGGCCTCGTGCTGACCGCCAACGCCGCCTTCGCGGAGCCCACGCTGCCGGCGGGCGGCCTGTTCGTCGCCTCCCATTCCGGCAGCATGATCGGGGCAATCCTCTCCCGGGGGCTCGCCAAGGGGATTGGCTTCGCGGGCTTCGTCTCGACGGGGGCCGAGCTGGATCTGTCGCTTGGCGAGATCTGCATGGCCACCCTCGACGATCCGCTGATCGACACCTACGCGCTGTTCCTGGAGAGCATCGCGCATGGCGGCTCGATCCGGGCCTTCGCCCTCGCCGCCGCCCACCGGGGCAAGGCCGTCATCGCCTACAAGCTCGGGCGCTCGGCTCAGGGGGCGGAACTGTCGCAATTTCATACCGGCGCGATCGCCGGCGAGGACGGGATCGCCGACGCCTTCCTGAAGGATTGCGGCATCGTCCGCGTCGAGACGCTGGAAGGCCTGATCGAGGGCGCGGCGATGCTGCGGCGGGTCGGGCCGTCCCGGGCCAAGGGCGCCGCCAAGCCACGGGTGGCGGTCGTGACGACGACCGGGGGTGGCGCGGCAATGGTGGTCGATCAGCTCGGCCTGCGCGACGTCGCGGTCGTGGCGCCCAGCGCGGAGACGATGGCCGCCCTCGCCGCACGGGGCGTGGCTGCGGCACCCGGTCGGATCGTGGACTTGACCCTCGCGGGCACCCGCCCGGCCGTGATGAAGGCCGCCCTCGACACGCTCCTCGCTGCGCCCGAATTCGACGTGGTGGTCGCGGTCGCCGGCTCCTCGGCCCGATTCCAGCCCGAACTCCTCGTGCCGGGCATCGTCGAGGCCGCGACGGGGGCGACGAAGCCGCTCGTCGCCTTCGTCGCCCCCGAGGCGCCCGAAGCCCTGGCGCGCTTGGCCGGGGCGGGCATCCCGTGCTTCCGGACCCCGGAAGCCTGCGGCGATGTCGTGGCCGCCGTGCTCGGGCGCCGCCCGGCCAAGCTCATGATCCCGGCCAAGCCCATGGTCCCGGCCAAGCCCGCGACCGATGCGGAGGCCGCTCTCGCGCCGCCCGCATCCCCGTATCAGCTCGACGAGGCCGAGGGCTATGCGGTGCTGGCCCGCCTCGGCATCCCCGTCGCCCCGCACGCGGTCGTGATGCCCGACGCGACGACATCCCCGGTCGGCTACCCGGCGGCGGTCAAGCTGCTCTCGGCAGAGGTGCTGCACAAGACGGAACTCGGGGGCGTCGTCCTCGACGTCCGGGACGATGCCAGCCTCCGCGCCGCCCTCATCCGCATCGTCCGGGATGTTCCGCTCGCGGCGCCGGAGATCGCGGTGGACCGGCTGCTCGTCCAGGCCATGGTCCAGGGCGTCGGCGAGGTGTTGCTCAGCCTGCGTTGGGATCGGGATGCCGGGCCCGTGGTGATGCTCGCGGCCGGCGGAATCCTGGCGGAGATCCACCGGGATTGCAGCCTGCGGCTCGCCCCCGTCGACCGGGACGAGGCGCTGGCGATGGTCGGCGAGGTCCGGGCCTTGAAGGCCCTCGCGGGCTACCGGGGCCGCCCGAAGGGGGATCTCGATGCCCTCGCGGATGCCGTCGTGGCGATCTCCCGGGCCGGACCGGAGATCCTTGAGGCCGAGATCAACCCGCTGATCGTGCGGGGCGAGGGGCAGGGCGTCTTGGCGGTCGATGCGGTCATCCGCTGCGTGCCCATGCCGGAAGGAGTCGGAGCATGATCGAGACGCTCGCGGAGCGCGTCAACGGCAACGCATGGCTCACCCATCGGGGCCGCTTCGTTAACACCACCTTCCTCCTCGGGATCGGGCCGGAGACGTGGCTCGTGCGGATCGCCGAGGGTCACGTCGCGGAGGTGCGCAAGGGCCCCTTCATCATGCCGCGCTGGACCTTCGCCCTCCGGGCGCCCCGCGAGGCGTGGGAGGAGTTCTGGTCGCCCGCGCCGCCGCCGGGATCCAACGACCTCGTGGCTCTGCTGAAGACCCGGCGCCTCGCCATCGAGGGCGACATGCACCCGTTCATGGCCAATCTGTTCTACTTCAAATTCGTGCTGGCCAGCCTCAGGAGGTCCGCATGAGCGCCCCCCGGTTCGAGCCGGTCACCGGCCGCTACCTCCACCTCGACCTTCTCGGGAAGCCTCACCGGCTCTACGTCGAGGAGGCGGGCGAGGGCGTACCGCTCCTGTGTCTGCACACGGCCGGCAGCGACGGCCGACAGTTCCGGGCGATCCTCAACGACCCCGAGATCGCCGCGCGATTCCGCGTCATCGCCTTCGATCTGCCCTGGCACGGCAAGTCCTCGCCGCCCGCCGGCTGGCACGAGGCGCTGGAATACCGCCTGACCTCCCGCGACTACACGGACATTGTCCTCGGCGTCGCGCGGGCACTTGGCCTCGACCGGCCGGTGGCGATGGGCTGCTCGATCGGCGGCCGCATCGTCCTGCACCTCGCCCTGGAGCACCCCGAGGCCTTCCGCGCCGTAATCGGCCTCCAGGCGGGCGCCCACGTCGATCCCTATTACGATACGCAGTGGCTCCACAGGCCGGATGTGCACGGCGAGGTGGCCGCCGCCGTCGTCTCCGGGCTGATCGGCCCATCGGCTTCCGACGCGGACCGCTGGGAGACCCTCTGGCATTACATGCAAGGCGGGCCGGGCATCTTCAAAGGTGATCTCCATTTCTACAAGATCGACGGCGACATCCGCGATCGTCTGGGCGGCATCGATACCGCCCGTTGCCCGGTCCACCTGCTGACCGGCGAGTACGATTATAGCTGCACCCCGCAGGACACCCTGGACGCCGCTGCCCGCATCCCCGGTGCCCAGGCGACGATCATGCCGGGCATGGGGCATTTCCCGATGAGCGAGGACCCGGAGGGTTTCCTCGTCCACCTCCGGCCGGTCCTGTCACAAATCCTCGCCGCCGAGGGAGATCCCCGATGACCAGCCGAGCCGACGCCGTCGCCGCCTACCCGACCCTGCGGCTGCTGATCGGCGGCTCGTGGATCGGCGCGGGCGAGCGCGCCACCGTCCCCGTCATCGACCCGAGCACCGAAGCCGTTCTCGGCCACCTGCCCGTGGCTCACGAGGAAGATCTCGACCAAGCGATCCAGGCCGCGACCGATGCCTTCCCCGGCTGGCGCGACACGCCGGCCCTCGCTCGCGGGCGCATCCTGCGGGGGGCGGCCGAGCGGCTGCGGGGGCGGAAACCCGCCGTCGCGGCGTTGATCGCCCTCGAACTCGGCAAGCCCCTGCCGCAGGCCGAGGCGGAGGTCGAGGTCGCCTGCGAGATGTTCGAGTGGGCTGCTGAAGAAGGGCGCCGCCTCTACGGTCGGGACATCCCGGCGCGGACCCGTGGCCTTCGCATGGTCGCCTTCTCCGAGCCCGTGGGCCCGGCCGGCGCGGTGGCGGGATGGAACGCCCCCGCCATCACCCCCGCCCGCAAGATCTCGGGGGCGCTCGGCGCCGGTTGCACCCTCGTCCTCAAGCCCTCGGAGGCGACCCCCGCCACGGCGCTCGCTATCGCGGAGGCCCTGATCGAAGCCGGGCTGCCGCCGGGCGTCCTCAACCTCGTGTTCGGCGATCCCCCCGCCATCGGCCGCCGCCTCGCGACCGATCCCCGCCTCCGGCTCCTCAGCTTCACCGGGGGCACGGCGGTCGGGAAGGACCTGACCGCGCTCTGCGCGGGGACGATGAAGCGCATGGTGATGGAACTGGGCGGCCACGCCCCCGTCCTCGTCATGGCCGACACGGATGTCGAGGCGGTGGCCGCCAGCGCCGTCGCCGCGAAATTCCGGAATGCCGGGCAGGTCTGCATCTCACCCACCCGCTTCCTCGTGGAAGCCCCGGCCTACGACCGGTTCGCCGCCACGTTCCTGGAAGCCGCTAGGGGCCTGGTCGTCGGCGATCCCTTCGCCGCCGGCACGCGGATGGGGCCGCTCCAGAACGCCCGCCGCCGCACCGCGATCCGCGCGCTCGTGCAGGACGGCCGCGCCCACGGGACGGTGACGGAAGGCTCCGCTCCCTCCGGCCCCGGTTTCTGGCAGGCGCCTTCCGTGCTCACCGGGCTCGACCCCGCCGCCCGTGCCCGGCACGAGGAGCCCTTCGGCCCCGTGGCCCTGATCGAGCCCGTCGCGGATCTGGAGGCCGCGATCACCGAGGCGAACCGTCTGAGCTTCGGGCTGGCGGCCTATGCCTTTACCGGCAGCCTGCGCACGGCCGAGCGCCTGAGCCGGGCAATCCAATCCGGCACCCTGGCCATCAACCACTGGGCATCCTCGTTCCCCGAGACGCCGTTCGGCGGCCTCAAGGATTCCGGGTTCGGCGCTGAGGGCGGCTCGGAGGGCCTACTGGCCTTCACCCAGCAACGCTTCGTCTCTGTCGCAGCGTGAGGGCGGCGCAATGACCATTACCTGCAAGGGCGCCGTGCTGCGCCGGATCGGCTGCCCGCAACCCTATGCGGAGTCGAGGCCGCTCTCGATCGAGACGATCACCCTCGCGCCGCCCACGGCCAGCGACGTCGTCGTGAAGGTCGCTGGCGCGGGTCTCTGCCACTCGGATCTTTCGGTCATCAACGGCGACCGGGGCCGGGATGTCCCCATGGTGATGGGGCACGAGGGCGCGGGCGAGATCGTCGAACTCGGTTCGGCGGTCACGGACCTCCGGGTCGGCGATCACGTCGCCTTCCAGTTCTCGGTCTCCTGCGGCCGGTGCCGCGCCTGTCGCGGGGGACGGCCGAACATCTGCGAGGCGGCGCCGGCCGCCCGCAGCCGCGGCGAACTCCTGTCGGGCGGCTCGCGCATCACCGATGCCGGAGGTGCCACCCTGCGCCATCAGGCCGGCGTCTCGTGCTTTGCCGAGTACGCCGTCGTCCATCGCGGCTCCGTCGTGGTCATCGATCCGGAACTGCCGCTCACGGAGGCGGCGGTGTTCGGTTGCGCGGTGATGACGGGGGTCGGCGCGGTGGTGAATACCGCCAATCTGCGGGCGGGCGAGTCCGTGGCCGTCTACGGGCTCGGCGGCGTCGGCTTGAGCGGGATCATGGGCGCGCGGGTCGCCGGGGCCGGGACAATCGTCGCCGTCGATATCGAGGAGGCCAAGCTCGACAAGGCCCGCACCCTTGGGGCGACCCATTGTTTCAACGCCCGAGACCCGGACCTCGACGCCAAGGTCCGGGAGGCGACCGCCGGCGGGGTCGACTGCGCCCTCGACTTCGCGGGCGCCATCCCAGCGCTCCAATCGGCCTACGCGGTGACGGTGCGCGGCGGCCGTGTCGTGACGGCCGGACTCGCGCCCTTCGGCGCGCAGTTCGCCTTCGAGCAGGGCGACCTCGTCTCGAACGAGAAGCAGATCTGCGGTTGCTACATGGGATCCTGCGTCCCCGTCCGCGACCTGCCCCGCTTCGTGAAGCTCTATCGGAGCGGCGCACTCCCCGTCGATGCGCTGATCGATTCGATCATAGGGTTCGACGAGCTGAACGCCGGGTTCGACCGTCTCGCCCAAGGCTCGGCGCTGCGTCAGATCCTGGCGCCCCACGGTGGCCCCCGCCCGACCTGACGCGGTCAACGCGCGAGGAGGGCGGGACGATATCGGCAAACAC
Organism: Beijerinckiaceae bacterium; assembly: GCA_022702015.1. GTDB lineage: Bacteria > Pseudomonadota > Alphaproteobacteria > Rhizobiales > Beijerinckiaceae > Methylobacterium. The sequence continues at coordinate 8,300 of JAKONI010000171.1, forward strand.
GAATGCCGGACGATGACGCCGGCCCGGGAGGAACAAACATGGCGGGACCGAAGCCGTTGCTGCTCACGCCGTTGACGATCCGCGGCGTCACACTGCCGAACCGCATCGCGGTCTCGCCCATGGCGATGTACCGGGCGCGGGATGGCTTCCCGACGCCGTTCCACCTCGTCCACTACGGCAAGTTCGCCCTGGGCGGCGCCGGCCTCGTCTACGTGGAGGAGGCTGCGGTCACGCGAACCGGGCGGATCACCAACGGGTGCCTCGGCCTGTGGGACGACGCCCATGCCGAGGCCCTCGCGCCGGTCGCCGCCTTCCTCAGCGCCGAGGGCTCCATCCCCGCGATCCAGATCAACCACGGGGGTCGCAAGGCCAGCGCGCAGCGGGCCTGGGAGGGCAATGGCCGCCTCACCCCGGAGAACCTCGCCAACGGCGACGAGAGCTGGCAGCCGCTCGGCCCGTCCGAAAATCCCTTCTCGGAGGGCTGGCCGGTGCCCCGGCCCCTCGACCGGGACGACATGGATACGATCCGCGAGGCCTTCGTCGCGGCCGCGCTCAGGGCCGTCCGGGCGGGCTTCCGGATCGTCGAGATCCACATGGCGCATGGCTACCTGCTGCAAAGCTTCCTGTCGCCGCTGGCCAACGCCCGCTCCGATGCCTACGGCGGATCGCGGGAGAACCGCATGCGCTTCCCCCTGGAGGTGGCTCGGGCGATCCGCGGGGCGCTGCCCAGCGACGTGCCGGTCTTCGCGCGCATCTCGGCGGTGGACTGGATCGAGGGCGGCTGGGAGATGGACGACAGCGTTGCCCTTGCCCGTGCCCTCGGCGAGGCCGGAATCGACCTCGTGGATTGCTCGTCGGGAGGCAACCTTCTGAAGGGCGCGACCAACACGAACCTGTCGCGGTCGCCGGGCTATCAGGCCCCCTTCGCCCGGCGCCTGCGGGAGGAGGCGGGCGTGTTCACCCAGGCCGTCGGTCTTATCCGCACCCCGCACCTCGCCGAGGAGCTGCTTCAGGCCGGCTCCGCCGACATCATCGCCGTCGGGCGACAGATGCTCTACGATCCGTTCTGGGCACACCACGCGACGGAGGCGCTCGGCGAGACGGGAGCCTTCGAGGCATGGCCCCGCCCCTATGCATGGTGGTTGGAGAAGTGGGCGGCGGGCCTGCGCAGTTCGGGCGAGGCGCCCGCGGCATGACGGCTCCGCTCCGGGTCGGTGGTCTCACCATCGACGTTCTCACCGAGATCGCCCACCGCTACATGCCCGTGAGCTTCCTGTTCAACGATCTGCCGGAGCCGGACATCGCCCGCAACATGTCCTGGCTCGGGCCGCGCTTCATCGAGCCGCGGGCGCGGACGCTGGGCCTCGCCTTCCAGGCCTACATCCTTCGGGCCGGCGGCCTCACCATCCTCGTCGATTCCTGCAACGGCGAGGGCAAGCACCGGCCGACCGCGCCCTGGCAGCACGACCTGCGGGCAACCGATTTCCTCAGCAATCTCGCGCGCCTCGGGCTTCGCTGCGAGGACATCGACATCGTAGTGTGCACGCACCTCCACTGCGACCATGTCGGCTGGCACACCCGCCTGCGGGGAGGGCGCTGGGAGCCGACCTTTCCCCGGGCGCGCCATCTGTTCGGCCGGCGGGAGTTCGACCATTTTCGCTTACGCTACGAGCGGGAGGGCGCGGCCGCCGTCAGTCACGGCGCCTTCGCCGACAGCGTGCTTCCGGTGGTGGAGGCGGGCCTCGCCGAGTTCGTGGATGAGGACCACCGGCTTCTCGCCGACGACACGGGTGAGATCGCCCTCGTGCCCGCCCCGGGCCACTCCCTCGGCCATTGCTGCGTCCGCCTGCGGGCGGGTGGTACGGAGGCGATCGTGGCGGGTGACGCGCTCCACCACCCGATCCAGCTCGATCTCCCCGACCTTCCCATGCGGGCCGACCATGATTCGGGCCTCGCCGTCGCGACGCGGCGGTCCCTCCTCGCACACTGTGCCGACACCGGGGCATGGCTCTGCGCCGGCCACATCCCGGACTGGTCCATCGCGCAGGTCCGCCGCTTCGAGGACCGGTTCCGGATGGGATAGCGTCCGCCGTGTCCATCCTGGCAAGGGCGCTCGGCCCATAAGGCGGGGCAGGGCGCGTGCTACTTCCGGACGAGGGGGCAGGGCGAGCCTTCGAGGGGGCGGAACGCTTGCTCGCCCGGTACCTTGCGGATGAACCTGTAATAGTCCCACGGCTCCTTCGAGTCGGCGGGCGCCTTGACCTCGTACAGGGACACATCGCGGATCACGCGGCCGTCGATCCGCAGGTGGCCGCCCTTCGTCATCGGGTCGTCGATGGGCATCTCGCGCATCTTGGCGATGACCGTTTCGGCGGTGTCGCCTTCCACCACCTTCACCGCCTTCAGGTAATGCGACACGGCGCTGTAGACGCCGGCTTGGTAGAACGACGGCATCGCCTTGTGCCGGGCGAAGAAACGCTCCGAGAAGGCCCGGGCCTGCGCGTCCTGGTTCCAATAGAACGGATCCGCGAGCAGGATGCCGCTGGTATTCCTGAGGCCGAGCGCGTGAACCTCGTTGATCGCGAGAAGCAGCGTCGCGATGCGCTGTCCCCCCTGCGTGAGCCCGAACTCGGCGGCCTGCTTGACGGCGTTCTGCGTGTCGATGCCTGCGGTTGCGAGGCCGACGACATCGGCCCGCGACGCCTGCGCTTGAAGGAGGAACGACGAAAAATCGGGCGTGCTCGCCGGGGCGCGGACGCTCCCGAGCACCGTTCCTCCCGCAGCCTTCACAACGGCCGCGGTCTCGGCTTCGAGGGTATGCCCGAAGGCGTAGTCGGCCGTGACGAAAAACCATTTGCCCTGGCCGTTCTCGACGACCGCGCCGCCCACCACCTTGGCGAGGGCGTAGGTGTCGTAGGTCCAGTGCGCGCCGTAGGGCGAGCAGGCCCTCCCGGTGAGATCGGAGGCGGCCGGGCTCGAAAAGATGATCAGGCGCTTCTTGTCGCGAGCGATGGTCTGCGTCGCGAGCGCCACCGCCGAGTTCGGGACATCGACGATGAGATCGACGCCTTCCTGATCGTACCATTTCCGCGCGACGGTCGCACCGATATCCGCCTTGTTCTGGTGATCAGCCGAGATGACCTCGATCGGGATCGCCCCGATCTTGCCCCCCGCATCCTCGACCGCCATCTCGGCGGCGATCACGGACCCGCGGCCGGTATTGTCGGTGAAGGCCCCCGACATGTCTGTCAGGACGCCGATCCGCACCTTGTTGTCGCTGAACTGCGCCTGCGCTTGGCCCGTGCAAAGCACACTCGCCATGACGAGCGCCGCAGCGTACCGACCGGCCATGACATCTCCGTAGCGTTTCCTCGGGAGGCGGACCGTCTTCGCGGTGCCTCCAGATCGGCTGTCCCCCCGCATTTGGATGACGAATGGCGGTCGCGAGCAAATGCTTACAGCGAACAGGTCTACAACAATTTCGAATACCACCCGCGAACCGGTCGGCCGCCAAATTCGATGTGATTTTCACACGAAGAAGATGCGGAGCTGGAAGCCTACAATCATCACCGGGTGGGCTAAACCATCGATCGGCTGCTTTTATGAAGTCGAATGACAGTATCGAGCGACCGGAATGGGCGCCGAGCCGAACGTCGGCTCCTGCGTCCGCCGGCGATCTTAGGTGGCGTGGTTTGGCCGAAAGCGGCTCGTCTCCTTTGGGCTTAATTCACACCAAAAAGAGGCCGGTCCTTCATCGAGACGATGTCATCACGGCATCGATTCTTTCGAGATGAGTGGCGCCTTTCATTGTGGACACCTTGCCTAATGCTTACCGGAACGGCCAAGCTGTTTTTATAAAGTAAATTAATTGTCAAATACACGGTTGATATCCCAGATGAAACCCTCCTGGGCGCGGCCGGTACTATTATCAACCATATCAAACGACAATCGCTCGCATCAATTGAAAAGTGTAATAATCGGCATTCTTGCCCCTTCCCTGCTTATTTGTCGAAGCTTAGCATTAGTTCGGCGCCGGGGCCATTTGCTTCCGGCCAGGAGGTGTCCAGTGATGTTCGGCCGGTTCACAATGTCCGCCTGTGCCGTGGGGGCAATGGCACTCGTCACTCTGATGCCGTCGCCGTCCCGCGCCCAAAGCGCCGGCGCGATGCTCGGCGGACTCGCCGGGGGCGTCTTGGGCGGCATGATCGCCGGCTCCATGGCGGCGCAAGCGGCTCGACATCGTCCCGTCGTCGTCTACGCACGGCCGCGCCGCGAGGTCCGCCGGGTGCCGAGGCGGGCTGTGGTGAGAGCGGAGCGTCGGCCCATGCAGCCGGCGGCTGCCCCAACGGGCGCTCAGATCGTAAACGCCTCGGCCGACCCGTTCGCGAACACGCGCGGCAACGCCACGACAACGGTCAACCGGACGCGCTGACCATTCTCCAATTCGACGCAAGCTGGGCGCCTCGCATGTCCCGATCGAAGATGATCCTCGTCGTGTCGGGCTGCATCGGCCTGACAGGCCAGTCTGTACTGGCATCCCCCGCGCCGCCTCAGCTGACCGTGGACAGGACGTTCGGCAAAGTCGCGGGGTGGTCGATTGGTTACAGCGAAAGCCTTGGCGGCTGTCTCGCCGCGGCAAGCTACGGGGATGGGACGACGCTATGGTTCGGCTTCAACGGCAACCGCAGCTCGTCTTACCTCGCCTTCACGAACGCCAAGTGGCAATCGCTCGAGTCCGGCGGTCAATACGATCTCCGCATGGTCGCCGGTCGCCAGAAGTGGCACGGGACCTTCACGGGGTTCGAGCGGGGCGACGCGCACGGATTGTATCAGTCGGGGTTGAAGGAGCGCTTCGTGGCGGATCTTTCCGAGGCCGGCACGATCAAGGTCATCTTTCAGGGCAAGCAGATCGCCGAACTGTCCCTGGTGGGATCCACCGAGGCGTTTGAGGCCGTCATCGGCTGTCAGAAGGATATCACGACGGCTGCCGCGAAATCGGAGCCGAACCTCGACAAACAACGGAAGCTCGATCCCGGCGTGACCAGCACAGGGACCGGATTCTACGTCTCCGAGCGCGGTCATCTGCTCACGAACAGCCACGTGGTCGATGCGTGTACGGAGATCTCCGTGCGACAGCCTGGCCATACGGCGATGCGTGCGCGGCTCGTGGCCCGTGATGCCGCCAACGATCTCGCTGTGCTCACGACGGATTTTCCGCAGAAGGCGGTGCCGCCCCTCTCGATCCGCGCCCGGCTCGGGGAGAGCGTCTTCATCTACGGGTATCCGCAGAGCAGCGTCTTGGCCTCGACCGGAAACTTCACGATCGGCAGTGTCACGGCCACGGCCGGCTCGGGCGACGACACGCGCAAGATCCAGATCTCGGCACCGGTTCAGCAGGGCAACAGCGGTGGTCCTGCCCTCGATCAGTTCGGGAATGTAATCGGCATCGTGCAATCCAAGCAGGTGGCTTTCGCTTCGGGGGATGTGCCGCAAAACGTGAACTTCGCCATCAAGTCGACGATCGCGCTCAACTTTCTGGAAGCGAATGGCATCGAGGCCCCCATCAACGTCCGGATGGTCGATCCCATGGATGGCGCGGCCATCGCCGAGAAAGCCCGCGAATTTACGGTTCAGATCGCCTGCCAATAAATCTCAGGTTATCACGCGCGGAAATTCGGCGACTCTGGCGTGCAGTTGTCGTGCGCAGCGATGCTGCGGTAAAGAGTGTGATCTTCCCCGGTGTGGCGACACGGCCACTTGCGAACACAATCGAGACAACCGGCGCCGCATACATGGCGAGGCTGTGGGAAACCAACCTAAGGATGCATATGCATTAACGATGGTCGCCTACAAAGGATGAAACCAAGGCATTCGAAGTGTCGACCGTGCTTTTGCGAAGACCAGACATTGCGGATTTGATATACTATAAGTCGTTTACCGCTTCTATCATAGTAATACTGTTTGTGTTTTGCGGCGACTGCTTTGCATGGGATCGCGGCGTGAACGTCGAAGCCGTACAAGCCTGCGATGGCCTAGCCAGTGCCCCCTGGGATCCGGATGCGCCGGACCGGTCGCAGGCAGTCGAGTTCCGCGATCTTCGCGCCGTACCGGCCGCCACGGCATGCCAGGCCGCGATTGCTCAGGTGCCACAACTACGGCGTCTCTACTTTCAGCTTGGGCGTGCATACGATCGTCAGGGTGCGAACCAGGACGCCTACCAAGCCTATCGTCGGGCGTCCGACCTCGGCAGCGGCGCGGCCAAGGTCAACATCGGCATTCTGTACCGCCAGGGGCGCCGGTTCGAGAAGAACGATAAGAAAGCCCGGTCGTGGTTCCGCGAGGCGGCGGAGACGGGCATTCCGGAGGGGATGTTCTGTTACGCAACCGCCTTCGACAACGCGATCGGCGGAGCTTCGGACATCGCGGCGGCCAAGCTTTGGTACGGCAAGGCGGCCGAGCGGGGAACGGCGAAGGCCCGTGACGCGCTCGTGCGCCTCGAATTGAATGGCGTCGGCACGGGGGCTCGCTGTGATTAGTGCTCGGCTCCGGGCCAGGGGCGAGGTGCGGCCATGACGGGTTCGACGCGCTTCGTCGCCAGCCGGACGCTCGCAGGCCTCGATCTTATTCGGATCGACGACAGGATCATCCTCGAAGACTACGAGCGCCTGCGCCGGCTGATGCTGACGCGTTGCGGTGCCTCGGTCGCGGATCTGTTCGCTGAGCCCGTCATTTCCCGCAGCAACGGCGCGGCGCCGGCGCGGGTGGATTGGTACACCCACCTCGACGGCCCAATCCAACCGCTGGCCGAGCTCGATCCCGCCGTCGCGGAACCGGCCGCGCGGAGACTCCGCTCCGCCCTCGCGACCCTGGAGCCGCTCCTGCGGGATCGGGAGGCGGGAGCCTTCGCGGCGGCCTGCCTCAACCTCGCCTCGCCGCTGGCCGTGCTGGCGGTCGGCGACACTCCCCTGCTCGTGGATTGGGGGTTGCTCCCGCAGGGGCTCGCCGCCGATGATCGCGCCCGGGTCCGTCACTTCGCCTCGACGCTCGGTGCGTTCGCACCGGCTGCCATGCCGTCGCCACCAACGAGCCGGGACGATTGGACGGCACATGTCGCGCCGTTTCCCGCGCCCGATCCCCCCGTGTCGCGCCGGCTTCGCCGCTCGTCGGCATGGCCGCGGCGTCAGGTCGTCACCGCGCCCGTCGTCGCGACCGCCGTGGCGGGACTTCTTCTCGCGCTGTCCTTCGTGCCAGGGGTCCTGGTTTTCCCGGCGCTGCCGCAGGGTGTGTCGGCCGAGTCCAGGACGCTGCAAACCGCCTGGCTCGATGGCCTCCGCCGGCGGCGGGATGCGCTCGTCGCGGCGGAACGCTTCGATTGCCCGCGCCTGCGAACCGAGCTTCCGACGCTCGTCCCGCAAAGTCCGGCGAGCGTGCGCTTGCCCACCGATCCGGCCGCGCCGCCGCAGGCAAGGACGGGCTTGGAGGCTCCGGCGGCGCAGTCAGCCCCGGGTGCGCAACCCGCCGACGGTCTCACCGATCGTCTCGAACGTGGCACGGTCCTCATTCTGGCCGGCACCGCGACCGGTTCCGGGTTCTTCGTGGCGGACGATCTCGTCGTGACCAACCGCCATGTCGTCGAGGGGGCACCGTCACTCCTGATCGCCGGACGGCACGCAGGCCTCGTCCCCGCGACGTTGGTGCGGGTCGGCGACGAGGGAACGCTGACGGACTTCGCGCTGCTTCGCCTGCCGTCGCAGTCGGGCGGACATGCTCTCTCCGTCGCGCCACCCGGAAGGCCGCTGACCCCGGTGGTGGCCTCGGGCTTCCCAGGGCTGCATCTCGGCACGGACCCGATCTTCGCACGGCTGCGCGACGGCGATGCCGGCGCCAGCCGGGATCTCGTTCCCGTGCTCCAGTCCGGGGTGGTGAACCATCTGCAACGGTACGAGGCCGAGGCGGTCACCCTCGTTCTCCATTCGGCCGAGATCGCTCCCGGCAACAGCGGCGGGCCTCTGGTCGATTATTGCGGGCGCGTGGTCGGCGTGAACACGTTCGGCCGCACCGATGAGCAAATGCCCGTGACGGCGCGCTACGCCCTTGGATCGGACGGGCTCCTGGCCTTCCTGACGAGAGCCGGCATCGCCATCACACCCGATGCACGAGCCTGCGACCTTCAGGCGTCGCCACGCCTGGCCGCCGCAGCGCCTGCCGAGCCCGCTGCGCCGGGCGCTGGCCCGGCCCGGGATGCGCCGACAGGGCAAGCCGCGCCGCGTACGCCCGCCCGGCCGCCCGCCGCGCCGCCGTCTGCTCGCTGAGGGGTTGCACGATGTCCGCGACCACGAAGCTCACCGAGACGGCGCGCCAGGGGCTCAC
>JAKONI010000173.1 GCA_022702015.1 Beijerinckiaceae bacterium
TCGTGCGCGCCGGCCGCCGCCTGCCCGAGGGGATGCTGCGGATGTTGGGGTGGCTCGCGGAGAACCTCGTGGCGTTCCGGGCCGCGCCCTGACGAACGGAGGCGACCGCGCCCAGACAGGCGCGGCCCCCTTGGATGAAGGCCCTAAAGCATCGATCCAGACGGGGGCGTCAGCCGAGTCTGGAAGAATTGATGCGAAAGCAAAGGGCTGGGGCAGAGGCGTATGGACGGAGTGAGTGCGTCACTGCCCTAGTAGGTGCCGAACTTGTAGTTGATGCCAGCCCGGATCAGGCTGCCCTCCGTCCGGACGCGGGCGAGGTAGCCGACGCCGGGGCTCAACGGCGCGCCCGTCGAGGCGACGAGCAGGTTCCGCGCCCCGAGGTCGTAGCGCAGGTACTCGACCTTGAGGGTGACGGCGCTGGAGCGGAAGACGTTCAGCATCGTGTCCGTGGGCAGCGCGTACTCGATGCCGCCACCATAGGCGTAGCCGGTCTCGATCCGGGAGCGGTTGCCGAAATAGGTGATCGGGGCGTTCGTCTGGAAGGCGACGGTGTTGGTCACGTCGCCGTAGGCGAAGCCGCCGGTGCCGTACACGAACACCCGGTCGAAGGCATAGCCGATGCGCCCGCGCACGGTCCCGAGGAAGCTCAGGTCGGTGCGGTAGGTGTTGGTCAGCCGGTTCGCGTTGATCGCGGGGAGGAAGATCGACTCGGTGACCGAACGCTGCAGGTCGGTGTACTGCGCGTCGGCTTCGAGGCCGACGACGATCCCCGAGCCCGGAGTGAACTGGTTGTTGTATCCAATCTGGGCGCCGCCGGTGAAGCCGTCCTGCGACACACGCACGGCCGGTCGGCGGAGATTGTTGTTCACGTTGTTCTGGAGGGCGCCGATCCCGACGGTCCGCACCGTGTCGGCCTCGGTGAACGCATAGCCCGCGTTGAAGCCGGCGTAGAAGCCCGTCCAGGTGAAGACCGGCACTGGCGTGAAGACGGGCGGGGGCGCCGCGCGGCGGGGGAGGTCGGCGGCGAGTGCCCCACCGGAGAGAAGCGCCGTGGCCGAACCGGCCAGAAGCAAGCCACGAAGCATGGTGATCGATCCCCTTCGAGTTCTTCGCCGGGCTCCACCCCGATGGGCGGCCGGCTCTGGCCAATCTATGCTATCAAATCGCGCCCAATCCATCGTGCGGATCCAGTAGATCGCAATATACAAGAAACCATCTGCTTGATGTTGCACAAATCATACAGTCGATGTTGCCTGACTGAAACTTCGATCATTTATTTTCGCGCGGATGGATTATCTCCGGCGGGCGCGCGTTCGTCTCGATCTTGCATCGATTCCAGGGCGCGGTGTCGAATATCCGGGCCAACGCCTCGCCAACGGGACCTTTGCGGACTTCCCCGTGATTGTTGCTATTTTTCGCACGCTTCGTGCGGAAAACGGAGATTGTCGCAACACTCATCTCCGGCGATACATGTCCCGGCTAAGAGCCTGTCGCGATGCCACCGATCAGCGGGGGCCTGCCCTCCCGACACGGAGGGCCCGCGGGGGCTTCCGAGGGATGGATCAACATGGAAATCCAAACGGTCGGCGTGGTCGGCCTCGGCAATATGGGCCTCGGCATGGCCGCGACCCTCGCCCGCAAGGGCTTCCGCGTCCTCGGCTATGACCTCAGCGAGACGCGCGGGGCCCCCGCCGAGGCGGCGGGCGTCACCTTCGTGCCGGTGCTCAACGACGTGCTCCTGCGGGCCGACGCGCTGGTCTTCTCCCTCCCCTACGCCCGCGATGTCGAGGCGGTGGCGACCGCCGAGGGCGGGCTGCTGACCCGGGGCGACCGGAAGGTCGTCGTCATCGACACCTCGACCTCCGATCCCGGCACCACCCGGCGCCTCGCCGCGCGGCTGGCCGAGGCGGGCCACGCCCTCCTCGACGCCCCCGTGAGCGGCGGACCCTCCGGCGCGGCCGAGGGGACGCTGACGATGATGGTCGGCGGCGCCGAGGAGGACTACGCCCTCGCCCGCCCGGTGCTGGCGGCGATGTCGTCCCGCGCCCCCCATGTCGGCCCCTCGGGGGCGGGCAACATCGTCAAGCTCGTCAACAACCTGTTGGTGGCCGCCCACCTCGTCACCACCGGCGAGGCCCTGCGCCTGTCGGAGGCCGCCGGTCTCTCGGCCGAGGAGGCGGTGGCCGTCGTGAACACCGCCACCGGCCGCAGCGCAATCAGCGAAGTGATGGTCCCACGCTGGGTCCTGTCCGGCACCTTCGACAGCGGCTTCGCCGCCGGGCTGATGCGCAAGGACGTGCGCCTCGCCCTCGAACTCGCCGCCGAGAGCGGGGTCGATCTCCCGCTCTCGTCCCACGTCGCGCAGATCTGGCAGGGCTCCCGCGAGACCATCCCCGACAGCGCCGACTTCACCCGCATGGCCGACTACCGCGCCGGCAAGGAAAGCCTCTGATGTCCGCGACCCCCCATTCCGAGGCCGCCGCCCGCGTCGCCGCCCTGCTCGCCGAGCTTCTGCCCGGCGGCCGGATCGGCAGCGTCGTGGCCGGCGAGGTGCTGGCCGGCACCGGCGAGGAACTCGATCTCGTGAACCCCGCCGACGGCCGGGTGCTCGCCCGCTTCCCCGATGCCGGCGCCCCCGTCGTCGAGGCGGCGATGGCCGCCGCCCGCGAAGGCCAGCGGGCGTGGATCGGCCTCAGCGCCGCCGCCCGGGGCCGGGCGATGATGGCGGTGGCCGCCTCGGTCCGCCGCCACGCCGAGGCGCTGGCCGAACTCGAGACCCTCTCGGCCGGCAAGCCGATCCGCGACACGAAGGGCGAGGTCGCCAAGGTCGCGGAGATGTTCGAGTACTACGCCGGCTGGTGCGACAAGCTCCACGGCGAGGTCATCCCCGTCCCGACCACCCACCTCAACTACACCCGGCACGAGCCCTTCGGCACGGTGGTGCAGATCACCCCCTGGAACGCGCCGATCTTCACGGCGGGCTGGCAGATCGCCCCGGCGATCTGCGCCGGCAACGCCGTGGTGCTGAAGCCCTCCGAGCTGACCCCCCTCACCTCCCTGGCGCTCGGGATCCTGTGCGACCAGGCCGAGGGGATGCCCCGGGGCCTCGTCTCGGTGCTGGCCGGCGCCGGCCCCACCACCGGTGCGGCGGCGGTGGCCCATGCCGACACCCGCCTCGTGGTGTTCGTCGGCTCGGCGGAGGCCGGGGCGCAGATCGCAAGCGCGGCGGCGCGCAACATCGTCCCGAGCGTCCTCGAGCTCGGCGGCAAGTCCGCCAACATCGTCTTCCCCGATGCCGACCTCGGCCGGGCTCTCATCGGCGCCCAGGCGGCGATCTTCGGCGGCGCCGGGCAGAGCTGTGTCGCGGGCTCCCGGCTCCTCGTCCACCGCTCGGTCCACGCGGAGTTCGTCGCCAAGCTGGCGCACGCCGCCGCCCGCATCCCGGTTGGCATGCCCACCGATCCGGCGACGCAGATCGGCCCGATCAACAACCGCCGCCAGCGGGACAAGATCGCCGAGATGGTGCAGGCGGCCACCGGCGCGGGCGCCACGCTCGCGGCGGGCGGGGCGTGCCCGGACGCCCTGCGCCAGACCGGCGGCTTCTACTACGGCCCGACGATCCTCGACGGCGTGACGGCGGACGCCTCCATCGCCCGCGAGGAGGTGTTCGGCCCGGTTCTCACGGTCCTGGCCTTCGACGACGAGGAGGAGGCTGTGCGCCTCGCCAACGCCACGCCCTACGGGCTCGCGGGCGCCGTCTGGACCGGCGACGTCGGGCGCGCCCACCGGGTGGCGGCGGGGGTGCGGGCCGGGACCTTCTGGGTCAACGGCTACAAGACGATCAACGTGGCCTCGCCCTTCGGCGGCTTCGGCCGCTCGGGCTTCGGCCGCTCCTCCGGCCGGGAGGCCCTGATGGCCTACACCCAGACCAAGAGCGTCTGGGTCGAGACGGCGGCCAATCCCGGCGTCGCCTTCGGCTACGTCGGCTGAGCCGAGGATGAGGATCCCAAAGGACAAGTCCTTTGGGGGGGTCCAGGGGCGACGCCCCTGGATCTTCGCAGGGCGCTGCCCTGCACCCGCGAAAGGGCTTGCCCTTTCGAAATTATGACGGGGCCGCGCGGGCGGAGAGGGGGAGCAGGACGATGGCGAGCGAAGTTCTGGCGACGGGCGGGGCCCTGCCCGTGCCCGAGGTCTCGGGGGGCGGCAAGATCAAGCTGTTCCTGGCGGCCCTGGTGATCGTGGTCATCGCCGAGGCGATCGGCAACGTCAGCATCCCCATGGGGGCGGGCAAGATCGTCCTGCTGCCCCTGCTCTGGGCGCTGCTCCTCGGCGGAGCCCTCGGGCTCGCCTCCCCCCGCCTGCCCGCCGCCCTGCGGCTCACCGGGGCCCACCAGAGCGCGGCGGCGGCCTACCTCCAGCCGGCCCTGCTGATCTTCATCGCCAAGCTCGGGCTGCTCGTCGGCGGCTCCCTGCCCAAGATCCTTGCCTCCGGCTGGGCCCTGGCTCTCCAGGAATTCGGCCACTTCTTCGGGACGATGATGTTCGGCCTGCCGGTGGCCCTGCTGCTCGGGATCAAGCGCGAGGCCATCGGCGCCACCTTCTCGGTGGGCCGGGAGCCGAGCCTTGCCATCATCGGCGAGCGCTACGGCATGGATTCGCCGGAGGGGCGCGGCGTGCTCGCCGAATACCTCACCGGCACGGTGTTCGGGGCGGTCTTCATCGCGGTCCTCGCGGGCCTCATCGCGAGCCTGAACTGGTTCAACCCCCTCGCCCTGGCCATGGGGGCCGGCGTCGGCTCCGGCAGCATGATGGCGGCGGCCTCCGGCGCCATCGCCGCCCAGCAGACCCCCGAGGTCGCCAAGGAGGTCGCGACCTTCGCGGCGGCGAGCAACCTCGTGACCACCACCATCGGCACGTACTTCACTCTGTTCCTGTCCCTGCCCTTCACGATCTGGGCCTACGGCAAGCTTGAGCCGATCCTCGGCCGGCGGCGGGCCGCGACGACGGGCGCCCCGGTCGACGGCCCGGTCAGCGCCCCCAAGGATGCCCCGGTCGCGACCGGCCACCGGGAGACGCCGATCGGCCTCGCCGAGACCATTCTCGCCTGGGTGATGATCGGCGCCTTCGGCCTCATCGGCAACGCGCTGACCTATGGCGTGATGCCCGACCGCGCGGTCATCCTCGGCATGGCCATCATCCTCGGCGCGGTGCTCTCGGGCTGGCTGGTCTACCTGCTGTGCGGGCGCAAGCTCCCGGCGGTGCTGTGGGTCTCGGTCATCGGCATGGCGCTGACCTATCCCGGCACCCCCTATTCCGCCGAGATCGCGGCGCTGACCGGCAAGATCAACTTCCTCGCCCTGGCGACGCCGATCCTCGCCTTCGCCGGCCTGTCGGTGGCCCGGGACGTCCCGGCCTTCCGGCGCCTGGGCTGGCGCATCGTGGTGGTGTCGTTCATGGCCAACGCCGGCACGTTCCTGGGCGCCGCTTTGATCGCGCAGTTCTTCATGCACCCGCCGCTCGGCTAGTGCATCGATCCAGACGGAGGCGTCAGCCGAGTCTGGGAAAAATTGATGCGAAAGCAAAGGGCTAGGGCAGGGCTGCAAGAACGGAGTGAGTGCGTCTCTGCCCTAGAGCATCTTACGCCGAAGCGGAGGCCGGTGTGGTACTGGCCCCCGCGGAAGCCGCCACCGATCCGGCCTCGCCCGCCCCCACCGGGGCGGGCGGTTCGTCGTACGAGGGACTCCATGACCCCTGACCTCGCCCTCGATGCGGACCTCGTCGGCCGGATGGTCGCGTGGCGGCACGACCTGCACGCCCATCCCGAACTGGCCTTCCGGGAAACACGGACGGCGGATCTCGTCGCCCGGGAACTCGCCGCCTCCGGCTACGCCGTCCACCGGGGCCTCGGGGGAACCGGGGTAGTGGGCACGCTGACCCGGGGCGACGGCCCCGCCATCGGCTTGCGCGCGGACATGGACGCCCTGCCCATCGTGGAGGAGACCGGCCTCGCCTATGCCTCGCGCCATCCCGGCGTGGCGCATTCCTGCGGCCATGACGGCCATGTGGCCATGCTGCTCGGCGCGGCCCAGGCCCTGTCGGTCGAGCCCGGCTTCGCGGGGACGGTCCACCTCATCTTCCAGCCGGCCGAGGAATGCGACGGCGGCGGCCGGGCAATGGTGGAGGATGGGCTGTTCCGCCTCTTTCCCTGCGATTCGGTCTGGGGCCTGCACAACTGGCCGGGCCTGCCCCTCGGCACCTTCGCGACCCGCCCCGGGGCAATCATGGCCTCCCTCGACACCTTCGAGATCCGGGTGGCGGGCTCGGGCACCCATGCCGCCATGCCCGAGCGGGGCATCGACACCCTGGTGGTCGTCTCCGAGATCGTCCTCGCCCTCCAGACCATCGTGAGCCGGCGGATCTCCCCTCACGACCCGGCCGTGGTGAGCGTCACACAGATCCACGGGGGCGACGCCTACAACGTCATTCCCTCCACCGCCGTGATTCGCGGGACGGTCCGGTGCCTCGACGATGCCGTCCGCGCCCGCATCGCCGCGCTGCTCGGCGAGATCGCGCAGGGCACGGCCACGACGCACGGGGCGCAGGCCGAGGTCGATTACCGCTACGGCTACCCGGCGACGCTGAACGCCGGGGACTCCGTGCCCCTCGCCTTCGCGGCGGCCCGGCAGCTCCGCGCCATCACCGCGACCCGGGACGACCTCCCGCCCTCGATGGCCTCGGAGGATTTCGCCTACATGCTCCGGGCCTGCCCGGGGGCCTATGCCTGGCTGGGGGCCGACGGGGCCGCCCCCGGAAAGCCGCTGCACCACCCGGGCTACGACTTCAACGACGCGGTCCTGCCCCTCGGCGCGGGCTATTGGGTGTCCCTGGTGAGGACCCTTCTCGCCCGGTGACAGAAGGGCCGCGCCGGCCCGGCGGCGCTGGTTATCGGGCCAATCGGCCCCCCGGTTCGCGACGATCACTTTTTGTTGCGATGCAGCAACACAGTAATCTCTACGGACGCCGGGTCATCACGACGACGCCCAGGATGCCGACCGTCGCACCCGCCTGAGCACCGATCATCGCCCAGATCCACCCGTAATTCAGGCCGTACGCGAAGCCGATCCCGCCGCCGAGGAGTGTTCCGGCCAACAACAGGATCACCACGACCACGCCTCCACTGCCGCCCACGGGTACAGATACATCAAAACAGGGACCCGGCGCGAATCCGGTGCCGTTGAAGTCCTGCGATTGCCAATTGTGTATATGCTTTCACTATACCCAAGCGGCAGAACTTGGAGATTGCCGACACTACTCGTCCGGCAATGGCTTAGCTTGTCTGGAGAGGGTCTTTTTGTTATGCACCGCACATTAAGAAAGTTTTAACTGCGGCCACACGGCTGCGTATGAGGAGCAGCACCATGCCGCGTCCGGATGGATCGCCGACCGTCCTGCCCGCTCTTGCATCGCAGCATATGGTTGAACCGTTTACGGATTCCCTGGGCGATCGCACCCTGGCGGATATGTCCACCTTCAACCGGCGGTATCTCGGCCGGCTGGGCAAGCGCGGCCTCGACGTGACGGTGGCGGGCATCGCGCTGGCGCTTCTTCTGCCGCTGCTTCTTCTGGTGGGTGCGGCGGTCTGGGCGGGGGACCGCAAGTCGCCGATCTTCCGGCATACCCGCCTGGGCCGGGGTGGGCGGACCTTCGGCTGCCTGAAGTTCCGCACGATGGTGGTGGATTCCGAGG
>JAKONI010000019.1 GCA_022702015.1 Beijerinckiaceae bacterium
GCCTCCAGCGACGCGCCGAACCGGGTTGAGCTGTTTCGTGACGTCCTGGCCGCCTCCGCGAGCATCCCGGCGGTGTTCCCGCCGCAGCTCATCGGCGTGAGCGCGGGTGAGAGCCGGTTCCAGGAGATGCATGTGGACGGATCGGTGGTGACGCCGGTCTTCACCCTGCCGCAGAGTCTGCTGCTCCGCGACGGCAAGCTGCGCACGACCGGCAAGGCCCAGATCTTCGTGATCATCAACGGCCGCCTCGAGCCGGATTTCGAGGTCACGCAGGACAACACCCTGGCCATCGTCGGGCGGTCCTTCACCACGGCGAGCCGGGCGCGGTCCCGGGCGGCGCTGGCGGCGACCTACGCGCTGGCCAAGGCGAACAACATCGCGTTCAACCTCACCTACGTCGATGAGAAGGCCCCGAAGGTGCCGGCCGCGCAGGGGTTCAACACCGCCTACATGCGGGCTCTCTACGAGGACGGGCTTGCCAAGGGCCGGTCCAACGGCCTGTGGGAACATACCGTCCCGGCCTCGCCGCTGGTCAAGGAAGTGGTCGCGCAGGCGACGCGCTGACGGAGCGGGGGGCGCCCGGAGCTGGATCCGGGCGCCCCGTCCCGGCGCTACCGGCCGAGGATCTTGGTGACGAGCCGGCCGATCGGGGTGGCCGAGCTTGCGTTGCGGTCGTCGCGGACAACGGGGCGATCCTCGGTGCCGAGGATCTTGGTGACGAGGCGTCCGATCAGGTTCATGGCGGGTCCTCAAGCGCTCCGCGCCAAAACGGCGCAGCTTGCCGTATTAACGGAGAACCCGCCGTCCCTGTTCCGCACGGGATCGTGATGGCGCGGGCATTCAGTGCCCGGACTCCCGAGCGATCCCGGCGAGCCCCGCGTCATAGACGGAGGTGATATCGGCCACGGCGGCCTCGTCCGTCGCCCCGGATGCGTCGAACGTGCCGCTCCAGATCACGGTCGAACCGGTCCCGTTCGAGCGCACCGACAGGGTGGCGTTGTAGGCCGAAACGGGCAGGGGTCCCTGCACGAAGCTGTAGCTGTAGCTCAACCCCGCTTCGTCCCGGGCGGTCTCGACCTCCACGATGGTGCCGAGGCCCCCCTTCACCACCAGACCGCGCACCTGCACCTTCACGCTCTCGTCGTCCTCATCGGTCGACAGGATGCAGCGCTCGACTTGGGGGTGCCAGCGGCCGATGGCGCAAAAATCGCCGACGATCGCCCACACCGCCGCCGGCGGCGCGTCCACATCCCGGCTGCGCGTCACTTCGAGGGCCAGCGCCGGCAGGCAGTTGAGTCCGCCCCCGAGGGCGAGGGGCACCCACAGCCAGCGCCACGGCGAGGGCCGGCGGGGTATTCCCCCAACGCCGGGAGACGCCATGCGCAAGTCGCGACGCGTCGGGGCCGGGTCGTCCATCGAGCGGTTTTCCTTTGTCACGGGGGCGGCCGAGGGGTTGCCCCTCCCGCCCCGGCCATCGAAGGTGAGGGAGACACCCCGCTTCAGTTCTAATCTGCGCCGCCGGCCGCCCGGCGACCAGGGGTGAATCGCTTGGCCGGGGGCCCATGACGCTGCGAACCCATGGATGCCGGGCATGGCACATCGCTCGGGCGGCCATGCTCGGATTGGCCCTCGGGACGACGGCGGCCCGGGCCGACCCACCGGAGCCCTTCCCGGCCTGCCTCGACCGCCTCATCACGCAGGGGGAAACCGCCGGTGTGGACCGCTCCCTCGCCGAGGCGCAGTTGCGGGGCCTCACCCCGGACGAGGGGGTGCTCGCCAACACCCGCAACCAAGCTGAGTTCGCTCGTCCCGTCTGGGCCTATCTTGAGGCCAGCGTCACCGATGCCAAGGTGGCCGAGGGGCGGCGGCTCCTCTCCGTCTGGGGGACGACGCTCGACGCCATCGAGGCCCGCTACGGAGTGGACCGCGACACCCTCGTCGCCTTCTGGGGCGTCGAGTCGAGCTATGGCGCCGTACTCGACGATCCCTCGATCGTCCGGCCGGCGATCCGGTCCCTCGCCACCCTGGCCTGCGGCGATGCCACCCGGGCCGATTACTGGCGCGACGAACTCATCGCCGCCCTGAGGATCCTCGCGGCGGGGGACGCCACGCCGGAGCGCCTGACGGGATCCTGGGCGGGGGCGCTCGGCCACACCCAGTTCATGCCGAGCGTCTTCCTGAAACGGGCGGTCGACTTCGACGGGGACGGGCGGCGCGACCTCTGGGGCTCGGTGCCGGATGCGCTGGCCTCCACGGCCCATTACCTCGTGACAGAGGGCTGGCGCCGGGGGGAACGCTGGGGGGCCGAGGCGGTGCTGCCGCCGGGCTTCGATCTGTCGCTCGCCGACGAGACGACCGCGCGACCCCTCGCGGAATGGCGGTCGCTCGGGGTGAATCCGGTGCGCTCCGACGGGCTGGCGGACGATCAGCGCGCCACGCTGTTCCTCCCCGCCGGGCAGCGCGGCCCGGCCTTCCTGCTCCTGCCGAACTTCGCGGTGATCCTCCGGTACAACACGGCATTCGCCTATGCCCTGACGGTCGCCCACCTGTCGGACCGCCTCCGGGGCCAGCCCGGCTTCGCCACGGATTGGCCGAGGGGCGACCGGATGCTTGGCACGGAGGAGCGGCGCGATCTGCAGGATCGCCTCGTCGCCCGGGGCTTCGCGGCGGGGGGCATCGACGGCAAGATCGGTCCGCGTACCCGCGCCGCGATCCGCGCGTATCAGACCTCGATCGGCCTGCCCCCCGATGGCTACGCCGACGCCGGTCTGCTCGACCGACTCCGCGCTGAACCGTAAAGCGTTTTCTGTGATCCCCGGATCACGGAGAACGCTTTCACTCATTGCGTATGCCGCACGTTCTTGCGCCGAACCGGCATAACCCCTTGGCGAAAAAAGCTTAGGTCTAGCGCGGTGATAAACCTGTCCCGGGGGGACGTGTCGGTTCAGTTGCCGCCCGTGGCCCGATCCCTCATGGCGGCGGCGAAGAGGTCTTCGGCGGCGCGGTGGAAAGCCGCCCGGGAATCCGCCCGGGAATAGAACATATGGCCGCCGGGA
>JAKONI010000198.1 GCA_022702015.1 Beijerinckiaceae bacterium
CCAAGCCCGTCGGCCCCGGCGATCAGGTGATCCTGGTCGATGGCTCGTCGTTCATCTTCCGGGCCTACTTCCAGTCGATAAACCAGGACCAGAAGTACAATTCACGGCCGTCCGACGGCCTGCCCACGGGGGCGGTGCGGCTGTTCTGCACCAAGATCGCCCAGTTCCTGCAGGACGGCGCGGCGGGCACGATGCCGACGCATCTCGGCATCGTCTTCGACAAGTCCGAGGGCTCGTTCCGCAAGGAGATGTTCCCGGACTACAAGGGCCATCGCCCCGATGCGCCGGACGACCTCAAGCGCCAGATGCCGCTGATGCGCGACGCGGTGCGCGCCTTCGGCCTGCACGCCGTCGAGTTGCCGCGCTACGAGGCCGACGACCTCATCGCCACCTACGCCCGGCAGGCCGAGGCGCGGGGGGCGGGGGTCATCATCGTCTCCTCCGACAAGGACCTGATGCAGCTCGTGGGGCCGCTGGTGCGGTTCTACGATTTCGAGTCCGGCGCCAAGGGGAAGCCGGGCTACCGGCCGGAGCGCAACCTCGACGTGGAGGCCATCGTCGCCAAGTGGGAGGGCCTCAGCCCGAACCAGATCGGTGACGCCCTGGCCCTGATCGGCGACACCTCGGACAACGTGCCGGGGGTTCCCGGCATCGGCCTCAAGACCGCCGCCGCCCTCATCAAGGAGTTCGGCTCCCTCGACGCGCTGCTGGACCGGGCGGGCGAGATCAAGCAGCCCAAGCGCCGGGAGACCCTCCTCGCCAACATCGATCAGGCACGGCTCTCGCGCAAGCTCGTGGCGCTGATAGAGGACGTGCCGGTCCCCGTGTCCCTCGACGACCTCGGGGTGCCGAAGCCCGATCCCGAGAAGCTCGTCGGCTTCCTCAAGGCCATGGAGTTCAACACCCTCACCCGGCGCATCGCCCAGATGTTGCACGTCGATCCGGAGAAGGTCCGGCCCGACCCCGCCCTGCTGCCCGGCGCGAAGCCCCATTCCTACGCCAACGGCGCGGGGGGCAGCGATGCCGTGCCGTTCTTCGGCGACAGCGTGCCCCCGGACCCCGAGACCCAGGCCGCCGGCCCGGAGCGCCCGCCGGGCGATGCCCCGCCCGAGGCAGGCGAGGTCGACCCCTTCGCCGATCTCAACCTGCCCGACGGGGCGCCCAAGCCCCGGGCGCCGGCCGAGGCCACGCCGGGCGCCCTCGTGGCGGCCCGGGCCGGCGAGTCGGTGAAGCCGTTCGACACGGCGGCCTACGAGACGGTGATGACCCTCGAACACCTCGACGCCTGGATCGCCGAGGCGGTGGAGGCGGGGGTCATCGCGGTGGACACCGAGACGGATTCCCTCGATTCCTACCGGGCGGGCCTCGTCGGCGTGTCGCTGGCGGTGGCGCCGGGGCGGGCCTGCTACATCCCGCTCACGCATGTGCGGGCGGTGACGGCGCAGCCCGATGCCGGCGACCTGTTCGGCCAGGGGGCCACCTCCTCCGACGTGGCGGAGCTGGTCGCGGACCAGATCCCCCTCGATGCGGCGATCGCGCGGCTGAAGCCGCTGCTCGAAAACCCCGGCGTGCTCAAGGTCGGCCAGAACCTGAAATACGACTGGGTGGTCTTCTCCCGTTACGGCATCGAGGTCGCGCCCTTCGACGACACGATGCTGATCTCCTACGTGCTCGATGCCGGCAAGGGCGGGCACGGGATGGACGAACTCGCCCGCCGCCACCTCGGCCACCAGCCGATCACCTTCTCGGATGTCGCCGGCACCGGCCGGGCCAAGGTGACGTTCGACCGGGTCGCCCTCGACAAGGCCACCGCCTACGCTGCCGAGGACGCGGACGTGACCCTGCGCCTGTGGCGGATGATGAAGCCGCGTCTCGTGGCCGAGCGGCGGGTCGCCGTCTACGAGACCTTGGAGCGGCCCCTGCTGCCGATCATCGCCCGCATGGAGATGGCCGGCATCCGGGTCGACCGGGACATGCTGAGCCGGCTCTCGGGCGACTTCTCGCAGATCCTCGTGCGCCTCGAGGAAGAGATCCAGGAGGATGCCGGCGAGAAATTCTCCGTCGGCTCGCCCAAGCAGATCGGCGACATCCTGTTCGGCAAGATGGGTCTGCCCGGCGCCAAGAAGACGCCCTCCGGGCAGTGGGCGACCCCCGCGACCCTGCTGGAGGAGTTGGCCCAGGCGGGCCACGAGCTCCCCAAGAAGATCCTTGAATGGCGCCAGCTCTCCAAGCTGAAGTCGACCTATACCGATTCGCTGCAAACCCATGCGGACCGGGAGACGCAGCGGGTCCACACCTCGTTCTCGCTGGCCGCGACGACCACGGGGCGGCTCTCCTCCTCCGAGCCGAACCTGCAGAACATCCCCGTGCGCACCGAGGAGGGCCGGCGCATCCGCCGGGCCTTCGTGGCCGCCCCCGGCATGAAGCTGATCTCGGCGGACTATTCACAGATCGAGTTGCGGCTGCTCGCCCACATGGCCGACATCCCCGAACTGCGCAAAGCTTTCGAGGACGGGATCGACATCCACGCGGCGACCGCCTCCGCGATGTTCGGCGTGCCGCTCAAGGAGATGACGCCGGACCTGCGGCGGCGGGCGAAGACCATCAACTTCGGCATCATTTACGGCATCTCGGCCTTCGGCCTGGCCGATCGCCTCGGCATCGGGCGCGAGGAGGCTTCCGCCTTCATCAAGCAATACTTCGAGCAGTTCCCCGGCATCCGCGACTACATCGACACGACGAAGCGCAGTTGCCGCGACAAGGGCTATGTCACGACGCTGTTCGGCCGGGTGTGCCACTACCCGCAGATCCGGTCCAACAACCCCTCGGAGCGGGCGAGCGTCGAGCGGCAGGCGATCAACGCCCCGATCCAGGGCAGCGCCGCCGACATCATCCGTCGGGCCATGGCGCGGATGGAGGAGGCGCTGGCGGCCAAGCGCCTGGGCGTGACGATGCTCCTCCAGGTCCACGACGAACTGGTGTTCGAGGCGCGCGAGGACGAGGTGGAGAAGGCGATTCCGATCATCGCCTCGGTGATGGAGGAGGCCCCCGCCCCGGCCCTGACGCTGAAGGTGCCGCTGGTGGTCGAGGCCAAGGCCGCCCTGAACTGGCAGGAGGCGCACTAGCGGTTCGGAATGGCGGTAGGGCGCCGAGGCATCCCCTCTCCCCGCCGGGAAGGAGTCGTTGCGAAACTTGTCCCATCCTCGACCTCATCCCGAGGTGCCCGCCTCGGCGGGCCTCGAAGGAGGCTTCCAGATGGCGCCGCGATCCCTGGAGGCCTCCTTCGAGGCGGCTCCACCGCACCTCAGGATGAGGTTGAGGGTGGGATCGGGCGCAGGGAACGGATCTCGCAATGATCTCCGCAGGCGGGAGAGTGAACGCTGACGGAGGGCTTCCGCCGCCTCAGTTCTTGTCGAACGGGTTCTGAGAGGTCCGCAAGCTCAAGCGGATCGGCGTGCCCGGCAGGTCGAAGGCCTCACGCAGGGCGTTCACGAGGTAGCGGGTGTAGGATTTCGGCAGGGCGTCGAGCTGGTTGCCGAACAGGGCGAAGTGCGGCGGGCGGCTCTTCACCTGCGTGGCGTAGCGGATCTTGATCCGCCGGCCCGAGACGGCCGGCGGCGGATTGCGGGCGAGGGCATTCCCCAGCCAGTCGTTGATGCGGGAGGTCGAGACCCGGCGGTCCCAGACCTCGGCGGCGGTCATCACCGCCTGCATCAGTTTGTCGACCCCCTGCCCGGCGAGGCCCGACAGGGGCACCACCGCCACCCCGCGCACCTGCGGCAGCAGGCGGGTGCAATCCTCGCGCAACTGCTTCAGCAGCCCCGGCTGGTCCGCCACGAGGTCCCACTTGTTGAGGCCGATCACCAGGGCACGCCCCTCGCTCTCCACGAGGTCGACGATGGTCAGATCCTGCTTCTCGAAGGGGATCGTCGCGTCGAGGAGCATCACCACCACCTCGGCGAAACGCACGGCGCGCAGGCCGTCCGACACGGCGAGCTTTTCCAGCTTGTCGTCGATCCGGGCGCGGCGGCGCATCCCGGCGGTGTCGTGCAGCTTGATCCGCCGCCCCCGCCATTCCCAGTCCAGGGAGATCGAATCGCGGGTGATGCCCGCCTCGGGGCCAACGAGGAGCCGGTCCTCGCCGAGCATGGTGTTGATCAGCGTCGACTTGCCGGCATTGGGGCGGCCGACGATGGCCACCCGCAGGGCCCGGTCGGCGGGGTCGCCGCCGTCGTCCTCGTCGTCGGGATCGCCCTTCGGCAGGGCTTCCATCAGCGCGGTGTGCAGTTCGCCCAGCCCCTCGCCGTGTTCGGCCGAGAAGGGAATCGGATCCCCGAGGCCCAGGGAGAAGGCCTCGTAGGCGCCGGCCAGCCCCGTGCCACCCTCGGCCTTGTTGGCGATGAGGATCACCGGCACGCCCGCCCGGCGGACCTGCTCGGCGAAGGGGTGGTCGGCGGGCAGCACCCCGGCGCGGGCATCGATGACGAACAGCACCACGTCGGCGGCGAGGATCGCCGCCTCGGTCTGCATCCGCATCCGCCCGGTGAGGCTGTCGGCGTCCGCCTCCTCCAGGCCCGCGGTGTCGATGACCCGGAAGTGCAGGCCGCCGAAGGCGACGTCGCCCTCGCGCCGGTCACGGGTCACGCCGGGGCGGTCGTCCACGAGGGCGAGCTTCTTGCCCACGAGGCGGTTGAAAAGCGTCGACTTGCCGACATTCGGCCGGCCGACGATCGCGACGGTCGGCATATCCATCGTCAGTCTCGGTTACGTCAGGAGCGGGGGGTGGTCAGAGCGCTTTCTGTGATTCTTGGATCACAGAAAGCGCTCTAGTCCATTGTTTTTGAGGCATTTTCTCTCGCCGAACCGGCATCCACTTCGGCGAGAAATGCTCTAGCGGATGGTGGGCGGGGGCGGCGCGGCGGGCTCGGGCTTGGCCTCCGTCGTCGTGACGGGGCCGCCGGCGACGATCGCCGCGTAGACCTCGATGCGCTCGCGCAGCGAGCGGGGCGTGTCCGGGTCGGTGACGATCTGGTCGAACCACCGGCTGGCCTCCTCGTAGTCGCCCTTCCTGAGGGAGGCGAGGCCCAGCATCTCCCGTGCCGTGTGGCGGTAGGCGCTGCCGGCGGCGAGCCCCTGGAGGTTGGTCAACGCCGCGTCCGGGTTCGGCCCATCCATGCGGATCAGGGCGGCGCGCAGCCGGGCGAGGTCCCGCAGGCCGTCGCCGAGGCCGGTGTCGCCCGCCAAGCCGTCGAACTCCGTGGCGCCCTTGGCCGGGTCGGCCTTGGCGGTCTCGGCGGCGGAGCGGAAGCGCGAGAGGATCCGGTAGCCCGCCGGACCCTGTTCCTCCAGGGTCGTGAAGACCTTGTCGGCCTCGGGGACCTTGCCCTCGCGGGCGAGGTGGTTCGCCTCGTCGTATTGCACGGAAGCGGCCTCGGCGGCGGCAAGCTGTTGGCTCTGCCAGTAGCGCCACCCGGCGACGCCCGCCACGACGAGCACGGCGACGGCGATGATCACGCCGCTGTACCGGCGCCAGATCTGGAGGATCTGCTCGCGGCGGTAATCCTCGTCGACCTCGCGGATGAATTCTTTGTTTTCGGCCATCGTATCCCGGCCGGCGGTGCGCGCCGGACCACCTTGCGATCGGTGAAGGCCGTGCGCCTAACACAAGGGCGCCCCTTTGGCGAACTGCGGCATGGAGAGACCGCGGTGGACGGCCCGTTGCCCGCGCCCTCAGACCGATTCGCCCGCCATCGCCCGGCGCTGCCGGTCGAGTTCCTCGCTGTAGCGTTTGAGGGTGTGGCTTTCGGTCAGCAGCCCGATGACCGTCCGCGAGGCGTCGAGGACGGCGAGCGCCTCGCTCTCCGTCCGGTCGAAGGCGGCGGCGGCCTCCTTGGCGTTCATCTCCGGCGTGAGGAAGTCGCCCGGGGAGCGCAGCAGGTCGGCGAGCGTCGGCTGCTCGCCGGAGGCCGCCTCCCGGGCCAGCGCGTGGGCCTCCGGCACGGAGACGATGCCGGCGTAGCGGTTCTGCCCGTCCACCACCACCACCCGCGAGGGCGAGCCGAGGGGATGCGCCCGCAGGAAGGTGGCGAGCGGCGTCTCCACGGGGACGGTGTGGACGTCCCGCCGCATCAGCCGCCCGACGGTGAGGGAGCGGATCCAGCCGATGTCGTGGGCGCTGCGGATGCTCTCGCCGCGCAGGTGGAAGCGCCAGGTGGCGAAGGAGTAGCCGAAGGTCTTGCGCACGGTGAGCGAGGAGGCGATCACCGCCGCCAGAACGAGCCCGGTGATCGGCAGGCTCCCGGTGGCCTCCAACGCCAGGAAGGTCATCGTCAGGGGGCCGCCGATGACGGCCACCGCCAGGGCACTCATGCCGATCACCGCGTAGGCCAGCGGCGTCAGGCCGAAGACGGCCATCCCCGGCACCACGAGGGGCGCGGCGGCGGCGAAGAACTTCCCCGCGATCGCCCCGAGGAACAGGGAGGCGAAGAACAGGCCCCCCCGGAAGCCGGACCCGATGGAGATGGCCGAGGCCATCGCCTTGGCCGCGAACAGCCCGGCCAGCGCCAGCACCGGATAACCCTGTCCGGCCTCCGCGAAATGGAGGTGGAGGGCGCCGTGGCCGCCCGAGAGCACCTGCGGCGTGCCGGCCAGCGCCAGCGCCCCGACGCACAGCCCCCCGAGCACGGGGGCGGCGGCCCGGGGGATCCGCGAGGCCTGCACCGCCTGCTCCACCAGGGTGACGCCGCGCATCACCGCGATCCCGAGCGCCGCGCAAAACAACCCCAGGGCGAGGCTCGGGACGATCTCGAGGCTGGTCACGTGGGAGGTCGTGACCGCCGAGATGGTATCGAAGGCCACCAGCGGCTGGGTGCCGAGGATCGCCTGCGAGACGAGGCTGCCGCTGAGGGCGGCGGCGACGACGGGGGTCAGGGTGGCGATGGAATAGGTGCCGATGATGAGCTCGAAGGCGTAGAACGCCCCCGTCAGCGGGGCGCCGAAGGCCGCCGCGATGGCCGCCGCCGCGCCGCAGCCCACGAGCGTCCGCAGGTCCCCCCGGCGCATCTCGAAGGCGATGCCCAGGCGCGAGGCGAGGCCGGAACAGAGCTGGGTGTAGCCCGCCTCCAGCCCCACGGAGGCACCGCAGCCGTTCGAGATGATGTTCTGGAGGGCGAGGTAAACGCTGTCCCGCAGCGACATCCGCCCGCCATGCAGGGCGTTCGCCTCGATCGGATCGATGGCCGGGCGTTTGCGCGGACCCCGGACGTAGCCGACGACGGTGATGAGCAGGCCCAGCGCCGCCCCCCCGAGGCAGGGGCCGGCGAGCAGCAGAATCGGCACCACCGTGTCGGCGGCGCTGAGTCGGCTTCCTGCGGGGAGCGCGTACAGGATCTCGCGCAGGCCCTGGGTGAGGGCGGTCATGCCCGACACCGTCAGGCCCGAGAGTCCGCCCACGAAGGTGGCGAGCAACACCAGCCCGCCCTCGCTCCGGCGGACGAAGGCCCGCAGGCGGCCGGGGGCCTGGACGAAGGGGGCTCGCCCACGGATCCGGCTCGTCTCCGGCTCGGTGGGCCGTCCGGGGGATGCGCTCATTCCAGCCCGTCTGGCCGCCGGCCGAGATGATCGAGACAGATCTCGCCGACGAGGCGGCTCATGATTTCGATCCGCTCCACCAGCCACGCCAGCTCCTCCCGGCTGATGGCGTAATGGGGTGAGTACCGGGCCTTCACGTAGGCCTCGTGCAGGAGGTTGAAGCAGCGGCGGGAGAACCGCGTGTGGCGCGGCCATGCCTCGACCAGTCGCGGGGCGACGCCCTCGGCGATGGGTCGCAGCCGCCGCAGGGCGTGGAGCTTCGGGCTGTAAAGCGTCAGCGTCAGCAAGGTGCAGTGGAAGAGTTCTTCGGTCACTTGATGCAGATCGAAGGCAGCTTGGCGCCGGAAGTCCTCAGACAGTGCAAACTTTGCGATCTTGAAGCGCTTTCCCGCTTCCGAGGACCACTCCTCGAAGTTGTTCCAGGCTTCGATCTTCCGATCTGCCTCGGTGAGAGGTCCGGGCTCCGCGAACGGATGCCCCTCGGCCTCGAAGAGCACGATGCCCTCACGCACGATGTCCACGAAGAACGGGCGGCCCCGGGCCAGTTGATCGTTCACGTCCTGAAGGCTGTGGACGATGACGCTGACCGGAGCCGTCTGGACCCGCTCGGTCATCTGGTGCTGGATGAAGCGGTCCCTGGCCTTGTCCCAGACGTCGAAATCCCCGGCGAGGCGCTCGTCGTTGACGACGAGCAGCAGGTCGTAATCCGAGAAATAGCCCGATCGCCGATCCTCGACCCAGCCGCCGCGGGCGTGCGACCCGAACAGGATCAGCTTGAGGATGCGCCCGCGCTTGCGCGCCTCGGTGAGCTTGCCCTTCTGCGCCTCGTCGCATTCCTCGAACAGGATTTGCGCGGCACGCGCGAGATCGCGGCGCTTGTGGGCGGGCAGGTGGGCAAGGCGGTCTTCGAACAGCATGACGACGTCCGCGTCCGGCGCCCGGACGGAGGCCGGATAAGAGACACAAAAACCGTTCCGGCACGAGGGCCTCCGAGCGCCCGTTCCACCCTCGCCGTCACCGCCTTGCGTCGCTGGCGAGTGAGGGCGAGGATCAGGGGAACAGCCAGCCGCCCCTCAATACTCGTCCTCCATCTCCCGCGCCGACGCTCGCCCCCGCCCGCCGCGCCGCGCGGAGCCCGCGCCGATGCCGGCCACGAGGTCGGCGATGTGGCGGAGCGTCTCGACGGAGAGCACCTTCTCGCCCTCGCCCCGCCCCTGCGGGATGAGGGCCTTGGCGAAGCCGAGCTTCTGGGCCTCCTTCAGCCGGGCCCCCGCCTGGGCGACTGGGCGGATGGCGCCGGACAGGCCGATCTCGCCGAAATAGACCGTCTCGGCCGGCAGCACCGCGCCCGAAAGCGACGAGACGAGGGCGGCGGCCACCGCGAGGTCGGCCGCCGGCTCCACCACCCGCAGGCCGCCCGCGACGTTGAGGTAGACATCGTGGGCGCCCAGGCGGATGCCCGCATGGGCCTCCAGCACGGCGAGCACCATGGAGAGGCGGTTCGGGTCCCATCCCACCACGGCGCGACGGGGCATGCCCAGCGACGAGGGGGCCACCAGGGCCTGGATCTCCACGAGGAGCGGGCGCGTCCCCTCCATCCCGGCGAAGACGGCGGTGCCCGCCGCCTGCTGGTCCCGGCCCGCGAGGAACAGGGCGGAGGGGTTGGGCACCTCCGCGAGGCCGGCATCGGTCATCTCGAACACGCCGATCTCGTCGGTGGGCCCGAAGCGGTTCTTCACGGCGCGGAGGATGCGGAAATGGTGGCCCTGGTCGCCCTCAAAGGAGGCCACCGCATCGACCATGTGCTCCACGACGCGGGGACCGGCGATCTGCCCGTCCTTGGTGACGTGGCCCACGAGGATCACCGCCGTGCCGGTGGTCTTGGCGAAACGGATCAGCGCCTGGGCGGAGGAGCGCACCTGCGTGACCGTGCCGGGGGCCGATTCGACGGTCTCGGTCCACATGGTCTGGATCGAATCGATCACCGCCAGCGCCGGGGGGCGGCCCTGGCTCAGGGTCTCGACGATATCCTCGACGTTGGTCTGCGCGGCGAGCTGCACCTCGGCCTGGGCGAGGCCGAGGCGCTCGGCCCGCAGGCGCACCTGCCCCACCGCCTCCTCGCCGGAGATGTAGGCGACGCCCGCCCCCTGCTTGGCCATGGCGGCGGCGGCCTGCATCAACAGGGTCGACTTGCCGATGCCGGGGTCCCCCCCGAGCAGGATCACCGAGCCGCGCACGAAGCCGCCGCCGGTCACGCGGTCGAGCTCGCCGATGCCGGAGGCGGAGCGCGGCGCCTCCTTGGCTTCCCCGGTCAGCCCTTCGAGGGGGAAGATCCGCCCCCTGGCGCGGGACGGCCGGGTGGAGGCGGGGCCGGACTGCCCCGGGGCGGCGCCGGTCTCCTCCTGGATCGTATTCCAGCCGTTGCAGGCCTCGCAGCGCCCGCGCCAGCGGTTGTAGACCGCCCCGCAGGATTGGCAGACGAAGGTCTGGTGAATCTTGGCCATTCTGTCGGGACCGCCGGGAGAGACGCCTGACTATCCTACATAATCTCGAACATAACGAGAACCCAACCTCGTCAGAATCTCGTAGCCGATCGTCCCGGCGGCGCGCCCCACCGCGTCGATGTCGAGGGCGTCGCCGATGAGCACCGCGTCGGCGCCCCGGCGGGCGGCGGGGGCGCCCGTCACGTCGAGGATGATGAGATCCATCGAGACGAGGCCGAGGATCGGGCAGGGGACCCCGCCGACGAGGGCGTGACCGCGCCCGCTCAAGGCCCGGGGCAGGCCGTCGGCGTAGCCCAGCGACAGGGTGGCGAGGCGGCGCGGTCCGGGGGCGGTCCACAGGCCGTTATAGCCGGCGCTCGTCCCCGCCTCCACCTGACGGGTCTGGACGATCCTCGCCCGAAGCCGCACCACCGGCCGCATGGGGTTATCCCGGCCGGGGGTCGGGTTGCCTCCGAACAGGGCGTAGCCCGGCCGCAGCAGGTCGTGCCGGGCGCCGTCGAGGAAGATCCCGGAGGAGTTGGCGAGTGACCCGCGCAGGCCGGGCAGGGCCGCCCGGATCGTGGCGAAGTCGGCGATCTGCCGGGCGTTGACCGGGTCCTCCGGCCGCTCGGCGCTGACGAAATGGCTCATCACGAGGTCGATCCCCGCCCCGGCGATCCGGGGATCGCCGCCGAGTGCCAGGGCCTCGGGGACGGACAGGCCGAGGCGGTTCATGCCGGTATCGACATGCAGCGCGGCGGGGTGGCGACCCCGCGAGAGGGCCGCCCACTCGCTGAGTTCCTCAAGGCTACAGAGGACCGGGCGCAGGCGCGGGGCGGCATAGGCGCCCGCCGCGCCGGGGGGCAGGCCGTTCAATACGTAGATCGTCGCCTCGGGCAGGGCCGCGCGGGCGGCGAGCCCCTCGGAAAGATGCGCCACGAAGAAGGTCCGGCAGCCCGCCGTCCAGAGCGCCGGGCCGACGCGGCGGATGCCGCAGCCGTAGCCGTCCGCCTTGATCACCGCCCCGCATTCCGCCCCCGGCGCCCGCGCCGCGAGCCGCCCCCAGTTGGCGGCCAGGGCGCCGAGGTCGACCGTCAGCCGTGCCCCGTGGGGACCCTCCGGCCCGGGATGTCCGTCGCCCGTCACGTCACCGCTCCCGCACGCATCCTCCGACCGGATGCACGAGCCCGCCCCGCCGCGCCAGCCCACCGGGCGGGGATCTGGCGTGCGCCGAACCGTCCCGGCGGCCGGGGGAACCGCCGCCGCGCCGGTCGATTGCCCCCGACACATCACGCAGGAGGCACGCCATGCGGACCGCCCTTCTCGCGGCGGCGCTCTTGTCCGGCGCCGCCCCGGCCCTCGCCCAGACGGTGCCGGTCGGCGCGGGGACCACCTCCATAGCCTCGATCAACGTCGCCCCGGCGGCCACCGGCGTCACGACGCAGCAGGCGTTCGCCGTGCCGCAATCCTCCATCGCCAACCCCGGCGGCCTGAGCCTCGGCGGCTCCTCGGCCACCGCCGGGGCGTTCCCCACCATTTCCGGCCAGACGGGGGGAATCGTCAATGCCGGGGGCTTGAGCTTCGGCTCCGGGATCTCCGTCGGTCGGATCTCGTCGGGGAACGGCTTCGCCACCGGGACGGGGCTCGCCATCGGCGCCACCGGCGGCCTGGGATTGTCGGCGACGGGGATCGGTGGCTCCTCCTCCACCCTCGGTGGCTCCGGCTCCGGGGGCTCCGCCCTCGGCGGTCTGGGCGCCTCGGGGAACTCGTCCTTCACGGGAGGGCTCGGGACGGCGCGGGGCTTCTCCTCGGCGGGCGGCATCTCCGCGGCGGGAGTCGGTGCCGTGGGGGCGGGGGGCTACGTGGGCTCGACCTTCAACACCCTCACCACCCCCGGCCTTGGCAGCGTGACGGCGGGCTTCGCCGGGACAGGCACGACCGCCCGTGCCGGGATCCCGACCCTCCAGGCCGGCGGTGGCGGAGGCGGCTCGGGGGCGGGCATCTCCACCGGCTCGGCCGCGGATCGCATCACGCCGCAACCGGTCGCGACCGGGGGCGGCGGGGGCGGGGGCGGCGGGGGCCTCGTCGGCGCCGCCGCGTCCAACGACCCGTGCGGCCTCGGCGTGGCCGCCGGCTGCGACTGAGGTTCCGCCCCCCGGCGTGATGCATCGGTGATACAGGGGGCGCTCCCCTGGCGGGGCCAGGGTGACGGCCGAGGTTCCGCAGGATATACTGAGCGGGTCGTCGGGGGAGCCGCACGGGCCTCGTCGGCGTCTCCCGTGCGTTGTTGAAGTCAGGCGATGCCGTTCACTGTCCTTGATCTCGTCGTCCTCGGCATCGTGGCGGTGTCCGCGCTTCTGGCGGCCGTTCGCGGCGTCACCCGTGAGGTGCTGGCGATCGTGGCCTGGGTCGTGGCCGCGGCGGTGGCGTGGTCGTTCTACCCGCTGCTCCTGCCCACGGTGAAGCAGCACGTGAACAGCGACACGGTGGCCCTCGTCGCGTCCATCGCCGCCATCTTCCTCGTGACGCTGATCGTGGTGTCGATCATCACCGTGAAGCTGTCCGACGTGGTGCTCGATTCGCGCATCGGCGCGGTCGATCGGTCGCTGGGCTTCCTGTTCGGCGCGGCTCGCGGGTTCCTCATCTGCGTGATCGGCTGGGTGTTCCTGGCGTGGCTGGTGCAGGGCAAGGTGCCGGATTGGGCGGCCCAGGCCCGCTCCCGCCCGATGCTCGAGAAGTCCGGCGACGCCCTGGTGGCGCAGCTTCCCGAGAACCCGGAGGGGTTCCTCAAGCAGTTCAAGAAGCCCAAGCCCCAGAGCCCGCCGAACGAGGCCGCCGACGCCCCGGCGGACGACGCGGCAGTCCAGAAGCGCACGGAGACGGCGCCGAAGCGCTGAGTTGTATGGGCTACAGCCCTGCGCTCCGCGCCGTTGGCCTGGGAGGCGGAACCGACTACATGACGGCGGCATGACGTGTGGCCCTCATGCCGCACGGCCGTCGCCCCCCAGGAAGTGACCGAGCCCGAGCATGTCGCGAGCCCACGCCGACACGTCAGCCGATTTCGATCTCGATGGCGATACCCTGCGCGAGGAATGCGGGGTCTTCGGCATCTTCGGCCACCCGGATGCCTCGGCCATCGTGGCCCTCGGGCTCCACGCCTTGCAGCACCGGGGCCAGGAGGCGGCGGGCATCGTCTCCTTCGACGGCAACGTCTTCCATTCCGAGCGGCGACCGGGTCTCGTCGGCGATTCCTTCTCGGACGGGGCGACGATCGAGCGCCTGAAGGGACGGTCCGCCATCGGCCATGTCCGCTACTCCACCACGGGCGGGACGATCCTGCGCAACGTCCAGCCGCTGTTCGCGGAACTCGCCGGTGGCGGGCTGGCGGTGGCCCATAACGGCAACCTCACCAACGCCCTGTCGATCCGCCGGGACCTCGTGCGCGACGGGGCGATCACGCAATCGACTTCGGACACGGAGGTGATCCTCCACCTCGCCGCCCGCTCGCGCAAACCCCGGATCATCCAGCGCTTCATCGATGCGCTTCAGGCGATCCAGGGGGCCTACGCCATCGTGGCGCTCACCAACAAGAAGCTGATCGGCGCCCGCGATCCGCTGGGCATCCGCCCGCTGGTGCTGGGCGAACTCGACGGGCGCTACCTGCTGGCCTCCGAGACCTGCGCGCTGGACATCATCGGCGCCCGCTACGTCCGCGACATCGAGAACGGCGAGATCGTGGTGATCTCCGAGGAGGGCATCGAATCGATCCGGTTCGCCCCGGCCCGGCCCATGCGCCCGTGCATCTTCGAGTACATCTACTTCGCCCGCCCCGATTCCGTGGTGAACGGCAAGAGCGTCTACGCGGTCCGCAAGAACATCGGTCACGAGCTCGCCCGTGAATCGGCGGCCTCCGCCGACGTGGTGATCCCGGTGCCGGATTCCGGCGTGCCCGCTGCCCTCGGCTTCGCCCAGGAGACCGGCCTGCCCTTCGAGATGGGCATCATCC
>JAKONI010000029.1 GCA_022702015.1 Beijerinckiaceae bacterium
AGGGCCTCCTCCTTGAGGGTCGTGCCGTTCTTGTGCGCCGTCTTGGCGATGGTGGCCGCCTTGTCGTAGCCGATCGAGGGGGCGAGCGCCGTCACCAGCATGAGCGAGCGGCTCATCAGGTCGGCGATCTTGTCCTCGTTGGCCTTGATGCCGACGACGCAGTTGTCGGTGAAGCTCACCGCCGCGTCGGCGAGCAGCCGCACCGATTGCAGCACCGCGTTGGCGATGACCGGCTTGAACACGTTCAACTCGAAGTTGCCCTGCGAGCCGGCGAAGCTCACCGTCGTGCCGTTGCCGATCACCTGGGCGCAGACCATCGTCAGGGCCTCGCACTGGGTCGGGTTGACCTTGCCCGGCATGATCGAGGAGCCCGGCTCGTTCTCCGGCAGGGACAGTTCGCCGAGCCCCGACCGGGGGCCCGAGCCGAGGAGCCGGATGTCCTGGGCGATCTTGAACAGGCCGGCGGCCAGGGCCGAGAGGGCGCCCTGCGTGAAGACCAGGGCGTCGTGGGTGGCCAGCGCCTCGAACTTGTTCTGCGCCGAGGTGAAGGGCAGCCCGGTCAGCTCCGCGACCTTGGCGGCGAATCGGTCGGCGAATTCCGGGTGGGCGTTGAGGCCCGTGCCCACCGCCGTGCCGCCCTGCGCCAGCGCCAGCACCCCCGGCAGGGTCGCGGCGACGCGGGCGCCGCCGAGCGCCACCTGGGCGGCGTAGCCGGAGAATTCCTGGCCGAGGGAGACCGGGGTCGCGTCCTGGAGGTGCGTGCGGCCGATCTTGACGATGCCCTCGAAGGACTTCGCCTTGGCGTCGAGGGCGGAATGCAGGTGCGTCAGCGCCGGCATCAGGCGGCCCTCGATCTCCCGGGCGACCGCGATGTGCATGGCGGTGGGGAAGGTGTCGTTCGAGGACTGGCCGCGGTTGCAGTGGTCGTTGGGGTGGATCGGGCTCTTGCCGCCCCGCTGGCCGCCGAGCGATTCGTTGGCGAGGCTGGCGATCACCTCGTTGGCGTTCATGTTCGACTGGGTGCCCGAGCCGGTCTGCCAGACCACCAGGGGGAACTCGTCGTCGTGCTCGCCGGCCACCACGGTGGCGGCCGAGGCGGCGATGGCGTCCGCGAGCGGCGGCTCGAGGACGCCGAGGTCCTTGTTCACCAGCGCCGCCGCCTGCTTCACGAGGCCGAGCGCGTGGACCAGCGGCGCGGGCATGCGCTCGGTGCCGATCTTGAAGTTCTGGATCGAGCGCTGGGTCTGCGCGCCCCAGTAGCGATGGGCCGGAACCTCGATCGGGCCGAAGGTATCGGACTCGGTGCGGGTCGCGGTTTCGGTGGGCGACATCGTGGCCTCTACGTTGGTGCGGTGCGGCGCCTACTTAACGGAGACATGGCGCGAGCGCGATGCCGCAAGGTCCGGGCCGCCCGACATCGGTGCCGCTCTGTCCACGGCAAACGCCACCGCCCCCGACGCGAGGAGCGACGAGCCTGAGCATCGATCTGACGGCCCCCATGGGGGATCTCGCGACCGCGAACCGATTCCGTCCGGCGGTCCCGCCTCGGCTCACCCAGCCGCTGGGCCTGCTCGATTTCCTGCGGGCGGCCCGCCGCAACCCGATCACCACCTGGGCCGACGCGCATTTCAACCTGCCCGTCGTGGCCGCCGACGGCGTGATGGGGCGCATCACCGTGGTGAGCGAGCCCTCTCTCATCCGGCAGGTGCTGATCGACAACGCCGACGCCTACCGCAAGGACGACCTCCAGCGCCGGGTGCTCGCCCCAGGCCTCGGCAACGGCCTCCTCAGCGCCGAGGGCGACGAGTGGCGCCTGCAACGGCGGACCCTGGCGCCGATCTTCTCCGCCCGCACCGTGCGCAGCTTCGAGGCGCCGATGAACGTCGCCGGCGCCCGCCTCGCCAAGCGTCTCCGGCGGCGGGACGGGATGCGGGTCGATGTCGCCCTGGAGATGACCCGCGCCACCCTCGATGTGCTGGAGCGGACGATCTTCACGCAAGGGTTGCCTGGGGACCCCGACGCCCTCGGCCGGGCGATCACCCGCTTCCTCGAAGCCGTGGGGCCCATCGACCCGCTGGACGTGTTCGGCGTCCCCGATTTCGTGCCGAGGATCGGGCGGTGGCGGGCGCGGCCCGCCGGGCGGTTCTTCGCCGAGGTCGTCGATGAGCTCATCACGCGGCGGCGGACACTGATGGAGTCGGGGGAGGCGCCCCAGGATCTCCTGACCCTGCTGCTGGCGGCGCAGGACCCGGAGACCGGCAACGGCCTCTCCGATCTCGCGGTGCGGGCCAACATCGTCACCTTCATCGCCGCCGGACACGAGACCACCGCCAACGCCCTGACCTGGGCGCTCTACTGCCTGTCGCAGGACGAGGCGGCGCAGGAGCGGGTCGAGGCCGAGGTCGATGCGGCGGGGGAGGCGTTCACCGTCGAGGCGCTGCCCTTCACCCGGGCCGTGGTGGAGGAGGGGATGCGGCTGTTCCCGCCGGTTCCGTTCCTCAGCCGCCAGGCGATAAGGGGCGACCGGTTCGGCCGGATCAAGGTGCCGCAGGGGTCGCTGGTGCTGATCGCCCCGTGGGTGCTGCACCGCCATCGGCTGATCTGGGACGACCCGGAGGCCTTCGTGCCGGAGCGGTTCCTCCCGGAGAACCGGGACAAGATCGCCCGCTTCACCTACCTGCCGTTCGGAGCGGGGCAGCGAGTCTGCATCGGCCAGAGCTTCTCGGTGCAGGAGGCGGCGATCCTGCTCGCCCACATCGTCCGCGCCGTGCGCTTCCGCCTGCCCGACGACCATCCGCCGATGACGCCCCTGCATCGGGTGACGCTGCGGCCGGAGCACGGGCTCAGGATGGATGCGACGGTCAGGGGGTAAGGCCACCCCGGGCACGGGATGAGACTCCGACTGTGGGGGGCATCACGTCGTGCCATGCCCCCCCGACGCGCGTCTCATGACGCCCGATCGAACGACCGGTCTCAGCTCTTCTTGCGGAACGCATCCAGGCTGACGACTTCCGCCGAACCTTCCTCGCCGTCCTTCTTGGCGGCGGGACGGGGTGCCTTGTCGTCGCCCTTCCCATCACCCTTGGCCTGAGCCGCCGGCGCGGGGAGAACCGTCGGGGCGGTGCCGCCGCCGATGGCCGCGAGACCGGTACCGGTCTTGGGCTTCACCTCTCCCGGCTCGGAACCCGCCCCGCGCGGGCCGGCCTTCGCGTTGGCGGAGACGGGCTCGCCCGCGCTGTCCTGAGCCGTCTCGCCGAGGTCGAACTTCAGGCCGAACTGCACAGAGGGGTCGAAGAAGCCCGACAGGGCGTCGAAGGGCACGAGCAGCCGCTCCGGCACGCCCGAGAAGGACAGGCCCACCTCGAAGGCGTGCTCGGTGACGGCGAGGTCCCAGAACTGGTGCTGGAGGACGATCGTCATGTCCTGCGGATACTTGTCCCGCAGGGCCTGCGAGATCCGCACGCCGGGCGCCTCGGTTCGGAACGAGACGTAGAAGTGATGCTCACCCATCAAGCCGTTCTGGGCGGCGTCGGTGAGGACTTTCCGGACGACGCCCCGGAGGGCGTCCTGGACCAGAAGGTCGTAGCGGATCAGGTCGTCTGCCATTCTGCGTTCGCTTTA
This sequence comes from Beijerinckiaceae bacterium, assembly GCA_022702015.1. GTDB lineage: Bacteria > Pseudomonadota > Alphaproteobacteria > Rhizobiales > Beijerinckiaceae > Methylobacterium. The sequence goes on from JAKONI010000029.1 coordinate 3,622, forward strand.
CCCGACCGGTCCGCCACCCCGGCCCGGTGCGGGGGGCCGTGGAAATTCGAAGTGGACGCTTCTGGTGCCGGGTGCTTCCGAACCCCGCCCGTGCGGTGCGACCCGCCAGGACTACCGACCGATACCGTGGACCGCTTACGCGACCCGCGCAAAGTCGTCGGCAACTCTTGCAAAGGCTCGATCACGGCGGAACCATGCCGGGCGAAAGCTCAACCTTTACGCCTTCGTCGATCCTCGCTCGCCTCCGCCCAAGCCCAGTGGTGGTGTCCGCGGCCTTGCGGCCATCGGTCCTGGGTTTGGGTGGAGGCGCCGGGTACCGTCCCCGGGTCCGATCGGTTTATTCCGAAGAACGTTTATCGCCATAGCCGGCCTCGCGGCCTGCACCAACGAATATAGAGGGGATCGGCCCGGTTTTGAAGCCCGATCGCGCCGTCACCGTGCCCAGGGGGGAGGGCGAACCGGCGAGCGTGGCTCCGGATGCGCCGTCGCGCCCTGGCGGGGCGGTCGCGGCCATGCTGGGTCTATGCGGCATGTTGTGGGTCGGCCTCGTCTGCCTCGGCGCCGCGAGCCTGATATCGCTCGCGGTGGTGCGGGTCGGCTTCGATCTCTGGTACGGCATCGATCCTTTCCTGCCCCCGTCGCGACGCCCCTTCATCGGGGTGGTGCAACTCGCCCACCGGGCCTTCGCGGTGGACGCCCTGCGGCAGGTCTTCCTCGCGGCCTTCGTGATCGCCTGGGCGTGCTGGCGGGACCCCCGGAGCTGGCGCCGCCGGCTCGCCCTGGACCGGGAGCGGCCGAACGGCCTGCGACCCGTCGTCCTCCTCGCGATCCTCCTGTTCTGGCCGGTGCTGCACATCGCTTGGGTCACGGGTACGGGGGACCTGTTCGGCGCCAGCGTCGGCAAGGGCGTGCGCCTGTCGCCCTTCATGGACCGCACCGCCGTGGTGGCGTGGCTCGTCTACCTCAGCGTGCTGGCGCCCCTGGCGGAGGAGCTTCTGGTCCGCGGCGAGATGTTCCACCGGGCGAACCGGGTCCTCGGCCCGGCCTGGGCGGTGGCGGTGACGGCCTTCGTCTTCGCCGCCGCCCATCTGTCGTCCTTCGGCCTCGCCCGGCCTGTCTCGCTGCTGCCGCTGGCGGTCGCCCTGGGTCTGCTGCGCTGGAAGACGGGGCGCCTCTGGCCGGGTATCGCCTTGCACGGCTGGTCGAACCTCGCCCTGGTTGTTTACCTGCTTTGGCCCCGGTGACCTACTCCACCATGCGACCTGCGGCGCGGGAACGGAGGCGCCTGAGTCAGCCTTTCCTCGACATCTTGGAGCGAGCGTTTCCGACTAGTGACGCTGGACTCTCCGGCACGAATCTTTCTTAAGCGTACCGGATCGGTACGAGGTCGAAATCAGTCTGGCCTCAATGGATTAACGGCCCTGCCGCCAAGCTTGCGGACAGGAGTACCCATGGACGCGTATCTTAGCCTTCTTCGAAAAATCCTCGATGAGGGGGTGGCCAAGGAGGACCGCACCGGGACCGGGACCCTGTCGGTCTTCGGCCATCAGATGCGGTTCGATCTAAGCCAGGGCTTCCCCCTGGTGACGACGAAGCGGCTGCACCTGCGTTCGATCATCCATGAATTGCTGTGGTTCCTGGCGGGCGACACCAACGTCGCCTACCTGCGCCAGAACGGCGTGACGATCTGGGACG
>JAKONI010000232.1 GCA_022702015.1 Beijerinckiaceae bacterium
TGCTGATCGCCCCCTCCGGCGGGGTCGGGCGGGCAAGCCAGCCCGGCACCGGCGTCACCGGCACGCCGATGGCGTCGGCCAGCCCATGCACGTCCGCCGAGGCGGTCTCGGCCATGGCCGCCAGCGCGATCCGGGCGCAGGCATAGGCGTCCTCGCCGGCATCGTGGTGCTCGAACGTGATCCCGAGGCGCCGGGCGACCTTGCCCAGCCCGCAGCCCTCCGGGTCGGGGAAGACCTTCCTGGCGATCTGCACGGTGCAGAGGTAGGCGAGGTCCGGCACGGCGAGGCTCGCCCGGCGCAGGCCGGCACGGAGCACGCCGATGTCGAAGGTGGCGTTGTGCGCGAGGATCACCCCACCCGCCAGATCCGGCAGGTAGGGGGCCATCACCTCCGCGAAGCCCGGCTTGTCCGCCACATCCGCCGGCAGGATCCCGTGGACGCGGATGTTGCCCGGGGAGAACCGCATCTCCGGCGGCCGGATGAGGTGGCTCTCCCGTCGCGCGATCCGGCCGCCCTCGATCCAGGCGAGGCCCACCGCGCAGGCGCTGTCGCGCCGTTCGTTGGCCGTCTCGAAGTCGAGGGCGAGGGTGATCATGGGCAGGGAGTCACGGAACGTTCTCCGATGTAAGCCCCCCGGGACTCATCCTTCAACCCTGCTCGACCATCGTGAGCCAATCCGCCTCGCTCACCACGCGGACACCGTGCTTCTCCGCATCCTTCAGCTTGGAGCCCGCGCCGGGCCCCGCCACCACGAGGTCGGTCTTGGCCGAGACCGACCCGGAGACCTTCGCCCCGAGCCGCTCGGCGATGGCCTTGGCCTCGTTGCGGGTCATCCGTTCGAGGGAACCGGTGAACACTACCGTCTTTCCGGCGAAGGCCGTCGAGGCGCCGGCCTGCTCCATCGGCTCGGTGCGGACCTCCTTCATGAGTTCGCCCACCGCGTCGGCGTTGTGCGGCTCGGCGAAGAACTGGATCAGGGCGTCGGTCGCCACCGGGCCGATCTCGCCGTCGTCGGCGAAGGCGCGGTAGGCGTCGCCGGGGCGCTGGCCCGCCGCCAGGGCGATCGCCGCCCGAACGGCCTCCTCGTCCCCGTAATGGGCGATCAGGCTCTCCCGCTGGGTCGTCGTGAGCCGCACCCGTTCGCCGGGCGTCTCCCCCGCCTCGGCGGGCAGGCCCGCATCGAGGAGACGCTCGCGGGTGGTGGGGCCGATGCGGGGGACGGCGGTGAATTCGATCCAGTCGGCGCCGCCCTGGGCCTCCGTCGCCGCCCGGATCCCCTCGACGAGGGCCGGCATGTCGGGGAAGCGCTTGGCCAACGCCTTGGCGGTGGCCTCGCCGATCTGCGGGATGCCCAGGGCGAACAGCAGGCGATTGAGGGGAATCGCCCTCCGGGCCTCGACGCCCGCGAGGAGGTTCTTGATCGCCTTGTCCTCGTCGTCGCCCTTCTTCTTGGCGGCCTTCTTCGGGGGCTCGGCCCCGGCCCGCCGCTCGGCCGAGAGCGCCTCCCGGCGGGCGACCACGGCGGCCTTCAAGGCGTCGAAATCGAGCCGGAACAGGTCCGCCGGCTGGCGCACCAGCCCCGCGTCGAACAAGACCTCGATATAGGTCTCCCCGAAGCCCTCGATGTCGAAGCCGTTGCGCGAGACGAAGTGCTTCAGCCGCTCCACCCCCTGCGCCGGGCAGATGAGCCCGCCGGTGCAGCGGCGCACCGCGTCGGGCTTGCCGGTGCGAGGGTTGATCGCCCGCACCGCCCGGCTACCGCAGGCGGGGCAATGGTCCGGGAACTCGAAGGGCGTGGAATCCGCCGGCCGCTTGGCGGGATCGACGTCCATCACCTTCGGGATCACGTCCCCGGCCCGGACTACCGTGACCGTGTCGCCTCGACGGATGTCCCGGCCATCGCGGATCGGCTCGCCGTCGGCTCCGACCCCTTTCACGTAGCCCTCGTTGTGGAGCGTCGCGTTCGAGACCACGACGCCGCCCACCGTCACCGGCCGGAGCTTCGCCAGCGGGTTGAGGGAGCCGGTGCGGCCGACGTTGATGACGATGTCCTCCAGCACCGTCGTCGCCTCCTCGGCGGCGAACTTGTGGGCCAGCGCCCAGCGGGGCGAGCGGGAGACGAAGCCCAGGCGCTTCTGCAGGGCGATGTCATCGACCTTGTAGACGACGCCGTCGATGTCGTAGCCGAGGCTCGCCCGGTCCTCCGCGATGGCGGCGTAGTGGGCGAGCATCGCCTCCGTCCCGGTGAAGGTGCGGGTGCGGGGGTTCACGGGCAGCCCCCAGGCGCGGAACGCCTCCAGCACGCCCGTCTGCGTGTCGGCGATGGGGGCGGAGATCTCCCCCCAGGCATAGGCGAAGAACCGCAGCGGCCGCGAGGCGGTGATCGCCGGATCGAGCTGGCGCAGCGACCCCGCCGCGGCATTGCGCGGGTTGGCGAAGAGCGGCTTGCCGGCCGCCTCCTGCCGCGCATTGATGGCGGCGAAATCCTCGTGCGACAGGTAGACCTCGCCCCGGACCTCGCAGACCGCCGGCCAGCCCGCCCCCCGCAACCGCTGTGGGATGTCGTGGACGGTGGCGGCGTTGGCGGTGACGTTCTCGCCCACCTCGCCGTCGCCCCGGGTGGCGGCAGTGACGAGGGCGCCGTCCTCGTAGCGCAGGGAGAGGGACAGGCCGTCGATCTTCGGTTCGGCGGTGAAGGCCAGCGGCTTGTCCTCGGGCCAGGCGAGGAAGCGCCGCACCCGGGCGACGAACTCGCTCACCTCCTCCGGGGCGAAGGCGTTGCCCAGCGAGAGCATCGGCACCGCGTGCCGGACCTTGGCGAACTTCTCCGAGGGCTTGGCGCCCACCGAGGCGCTGGCGGCCCCGGTGCCCGCGAGATCGGGGAAGGCCGCCTCGACGGCCTCCAGGCGGCGGCGCAGGCGATCGTACTCCGCATCGGAGATCTCCGGCGCATCCTCCTGATGGTAGAGCCGGTCGGCCTCGGCGATGGCCTCCGAGAGGCGCGCGTGCTCGGCGCGGGCCTCCTCGGCATTCAAGGGTGACGGATCGGTCTGGGCGGCGCTCATACCGGGCTTCTAGCGCATCCCGGCCCGCCGGGGAGGATGGCGAAGCCGCCCAGATTCCATTCCCTTTCCCGCCGCGTCGGATCCGCCTGGACGCGGTGCGCCCCCACCCGCATAGCTCGCCCATGAAGGACGCCACCGTCGTCGTCGTCGCCCTGCGGCTCGACCCGCCCCGGTTGGAGCGTTGCGCCGCGCTCCTCGATGCCGGGGAGGCCGCCCGCGCCGACCGCTTCCTGCGCGGCGAGGACCGGGCCCGCTTCATCGCGAGCCACGCCGCGTTGCGCGTCGTCCTTGGGCGGGCGCTTTCCACGGATCCGGCAGGTGTGGCGTTCCGCGCCGAGACCACCGGGCGCCCCGCGCTGGCCCTGCCGTCCGGGGGACTCGACTTCAACCTCTCCCATTCCGGCGACCGCGCCCTGATCGGTCTCGCGCGGGATGCCCGGATCGGGGTGGACGTGGAGGTCCGGCGCCCGCTCCCGGACGCGCTGCGCATCGCCCGCGCCCATTTCGCCCCCGGCGAGACGCGGGCGCTGGCCGCCCTCCCGCCCGAAACCCGGGAGGCGGCCTTCTTCGACCTCTGGACGCGGAAGGAGGCGGTGGTGAAGGCCCTGGGGGCGGGACTGTCGCTGCCGCTGGCGGCTTTCCAAGTGACCGTACCCCCGGACCCCCCACGCCTGCTGGCCGGCGCGTCGGGCCCCGACGGCTGGACCCTCGCCGAGATCGAAGCAGGCCCCGGCACCGCCGCGACCGTCGCCGTCACCGCGCCGAACGCCGCCATCCTCGTTGAGCATCTCCCGACGGGCTGGCCGGACCATTTCCCGGCGAAATGACCGAACGAGGCGCTTGCGGTCGGGGAACGGCACCGCTATAAGCCGCCTCGCCGGTTGGAGACGTATCGCCCGCCGGCCTTCGGAGTGTAGCGCAGTCTGGTAGCGCACCACGTTCGGGACGTGGGGGTCGCAGGTTCAAATCCTGCCACTCCGACCATTA
>JAKONI010000255.1 GCA_022702015.1 Beijerinckiaceae bacterium
TTGCGCATCCCCGCCGCGAGGCCGCGGACATGGGCGAGGAAGCCGTCCGCCGCGCGGGCGGCGTTGGCGAGCGATTCCGAGCGGTTCACCGGGTCGGCCAGGGCCGATTCGAGGCCGCCGAGCACGTCGAGCACGGCGCCGCCATAGGAGCGCGTCTCGCCCCTTTCGAGGCGGGAGAGTTCTTCGAGGAGAAGGCGCGCCTCCGGGTCGAACTCGACCACGGGGACGTAGCGCTCGCGGCGCTCGATCAGCCAGCCGGCATCGAGGAGGCGCCGATAGGGCACGGCCCGGCGCTCGACCGGATCCGGCGGAACGGGCTCGTCGCCATGGACGTCGGGCTCGCTCCAGCCGGCGGTGAAATCGCCGATCTCGGCCAGAAGCTCGGCCTTGCGCACCGGCTCGGCGCCGAGGACCCGGCGGTGGAGGTGGAGGAGCAGAGCCGCGTTGAAGGCGCGGCTCGGCGAGGCCAGGGGCCGGAAGAGGTCGTCGGACAGCTGCGCGAACAGCATCGAAACGCGTTCCCTACGCCCGCGCAGCCATCACGCCTTACTTGGCGCCGAGCAGCTCGACGTCGAAGATCAGCGTGGCGTTCGGGGGGATGACGCCGCCCGCGCCACGGGCGCCGTAGCCCAGCTCCGGCGGGATGATGAGGGTGCGCTTGCCGCCCGTCTTCATGGTCATCACGCCCTGGTCCCAGCCCTGGATCACCTGGCCGGCGCCGATGGTGAAGGAGAAGGGCTGGTTGCGGTCGCGGGAGGAATCGAACTTCTTCCCTTTCTTGCCGGCCTCATCGAGCCAGCCCGTGTACTGGACGGTGACCTGCTGGCCGGCCTTGGGCGCCGGGCCGGTGCCCACCACCTCGTCCTGATACTTGAGCCCGGAGGGCGTGGTGACGGTCTCGGCGGCGTGGGCGGATGCGGTCATGGCGATCAATGCGGCTCCGGCGACGAGGGACAGGCGGGGCATGAAACCTCCCTCAGCCAGCATTGAGGCGCCGGCTGTCGGGGGGCTTCTAGTGCCGCCGCCCCGCCGGAGCAAATCCCGTCGCGGCGGGGTGGGGATAGCGGGATACGGCGCGCGACCCTTCAGCCACCGTTCAAACGGCACCGTTTAGCTTGACCGTGCGCCCTGAACGCGGGGCGCTCTTGCGGACGATCCCCCCATGCTCCCCCTCCGGGCTTTTCCCGCCCTCGTCCCGCCGATCCCCACGCCGGCGCATCCCCGCCACCCGGTTCTGGCGAGCCTCATGCCGGCCCTGGACACCGCCTTCGGGCTGGAGCCGGCCGTGCTGTTCCCCGATGCCATCGCGACTTTGGTGGAAAGGCTCGCCGCCTTGCTCGACGAAGCGCCGGCGGAGGCCGAATTCGGTTTTCTGGAAGCCGCGTGATGTCGCGCCAAACCCTCGACGGGATCGCCTCACAGGACGAACATCGCCACTGATCCCAGCCACCCACTCATCCTGTGAGCCTGAGCAACAAGTCCTTCCAACCCTTCATCCTGCGATGCGGCGATCGCCGCCTCGATGGGATTTTCCAGGGATCGCGGAGAGTTTCGGGGGCCTCCCTCGACGCCCGGCCAACCGAACCCTTCAAGATGAGGCCGAGGCGGGACTGGCCGTGCACGATCCGTGTCGGCCCGGGGGTATTCGGCCGACGGCGACGCCCTAACCGATCAGTTCCGCGAACCGCGCCACCAGTCGCCGGGCGACCTCCTCCTTGGTCGCCTTCGGCCAGGATTCCACCGCCCCGTCCCGCCCTATGAGGTGGACGGTGTTGTCCGCGCCGCCCATCACCGCTCCCTCCGCAGAGACATCGTTGGCGACGATGAGATCGCAGCCCTTCCGGGCGATCTTGATCTGAGCGTGTGCCACCACCGTCTCGGTTTCCGCCGCGAAGCCGACGACGAGGCGGGGCCGTCCTTCGGTCCGATGGGCGATGGTGGCCAGAATATCCGGGTTCTCGGCGAGGGCCAGGGGGGCGGGGCCCGTGCCGTCCTTCTTCATCTTCTTGGCGGTGGCCTCCACCTCCGGCCGCCAATCGGCCACGGCGGCGGCGAAGATCGCGATGTCGGCGGGAAGCGCCGCCTCCACCGCCGCCAGCATCTCCCGGGCGGTCTCCACCCGCACCACAACCACGCCCGGCGGGTCTGGGAGAGCCACCGGCCCGGAGACGAGGATGACGATCGCCCCCGCCTTGGCGGCCGCCTCGGCCAGGGCATGTCCCTGCCGCCCCGAGGAACGGTTGGCGAGGTAGCGGACCGGATCGATCGGCTCGTGCGTCGGGCCCGAGGTCACGAGCACCCGCCGCCCTTCGAGGGGCCGGGCCTCGGCCGGGGCCGGGCGGCCGGCGAGGAAGCCGAGGCCCGGTCGGTCCCGGACGGAATCGTCGAGCATCCGCACCACGGCCTCCGCGATCTCGACGGGCTCGGCCATGCGCCCCGGCCCCGATTCGGCCTCGGCCATCGCTCCGGCATTCGGGCCGACGACCCGGACGCCATCCCCCTGCAAGGTTGCGAGATTCCGCTTCGTGGCGGGGTGAGCCCACATCTGCACGTTCATCGCCGGGGCGATGAGGATTGGCAGGGTCGTGGCAAGAAGGATGGTGCAGGCGAGGTCCGGGGCGTGTCCGTGGGCCATCCGCGCCATCAGGTCGGCGGTGGCGGGGGCGACCACCACCGCATCCGCCTGACGCGCCAGCTTGATATGGCCGATCTCGGCCTCGGTGGCCCGGTCGAACAGGTCGGTATGAGCCCGCTCCCCCGCCAGGGCGGCGGCGGCCAGCGGCGTCACGAATTCCTGCGCTCCGGCCGTCAGCACCGGGCAGACGGTGGCCCCCCGCTCCCGGAGGCGCCGGATGAGGTCGAGGGCCTTGTAGGCGGCGATGCCGCCCCCGATGACGAGGAGGATCCGGCGGCGGGCGAGGGGCTGGCTCATGGGGGCGAGCCTCTGCCCGGGAACGCGGCAGCGTCAAGCGGGCGGGGCTGTCCGCAGGGATCCCGGGGCGGCCGTGGCGGGGCTCAGGCCGCCACCATCACCCGCGACGACTTGAGGCCGCCGAAGCGCCGGTCGCGGGCGGCGAAGTCGGTCATGGCCGCGGCGAGGTCCTCCTCACCGAATTCGGGCCACATCCGATCGGTGAAATGCAGTTCGGCATAGGCCGCCTCCCACAGGAGGAAGTCGGAGAGACGCTTTTCCCCGCCGGTGCGAATCAGCAGGTCCACCTCCACGGGGGAGCCGTGCATCTCGCCCGCCACCATCTGGCCGAAGCTCTCGCGGGTGGCCTCGCCGCCCTCGAGGCGCCGGGCGGCGGCGATGATCGCGTCGCGGGCCGAATAATCGACGCAGATCCGCAGGTGCAGGCGGCGCCCCTCGACGGTGGCCGCCTCGGCCGCCACGATCGCCTCCGGGATCCCGGCCGGAAGCCGGTCCCGACGGCCGACGACGGAGAGCCGCGTCCCCGTGCGGGCGAGGCGCTGGGTCTCGTTGCGGAGGTAGCTGCGCAGCAGGCGCATCAGACCGCCCACCTCGTCGGCGGGGCGTTGCCAGTTGTCGGCCGAGAACGCGTAGAGGGTCAAAGTGCCGATGCCGAGATCCGGGCAGGCCTCGGCGGTGCGCCGGATGGCTTCGACGCCCCGGCGGTGCCCGGCGATTCGGGGCAACCCCCGGGACGTGGCCCAGCGGCCGTTGCCGTCCATGATGATCGCGGCGTGCAGGGCGTGGGGCTCCGCTTCGCTTTGCATCGTAAAGTCTCCGGACGTGGCGGCGGCCGCCAAGTGATTATACGACCTAGGATTAACGCGGGCTGATCGATACGTGGGAGTCAGGACGTGGGAGTCAGGCGGGTTCGAGGCCGGGCCGGGCTGGATCGGGTCCGGCGGCGCGGGCGGCATCGCGGACGACCCGTTCCAGCACCGTGAGGTACCCGAGGAACCGTTCGCGGCCCACCGCCGTGAGGCGGCAGATCGTCTGGGGCCTGTTCTGGAACACACCCTTCTCCAGGCTGACGAGATCGGCCTCGCTCAGAACGGACAAGTGCCGGCTGAGGTTGCCATCGGTGAGTCCACAAAGCCGTTTCAGGTCCGGGAACGGCAGGCCCTTGGGGTGGGCGACGAGGGAGGTCAGCACGCTGAGGCGCGCCCGCTCGTGGATGATGCGGTCCAGCCCCTCGTAGGAGAAGCGGCCGACCGTCCGATCAGATCTCGCCATCGGCGGTGCCTCCGGCGCGGTGAATGATCGCAGCGAGACCCGCCTGCCCGATGACGAAGGGCAGGCCCATCGTCCATGGGGACAGGCCGTGGGACCCGGCGCCGGCAGCGAGGACCGCGAGGCCCGCGAGGAGATACCACGCCCCGGCGAACTGGACGCTGCGGGGCAGGATCCGCGACGAGGCGAACAGCCCGAGGCCCGCCATCACCTGCCACAGGCCCGGAAGCATCCAGATCTCCTCCGGGGCGAAGCGGGCGATGACCAGCCCGAGGCAGGCCCCGGCGCCGGCGGCGGGGAGAAACCCCTCGATGGCGCTCCACACCATCGCGTCGGCGAGGCCGGAATGGAGGCGGCGGGTCCGCCGCATCACCTCGATACCGATCAGCGCGAAGGCGATGAGCGCCGCCGCGATCCAGATGCCGAAGAACAGGGCCGGATGCTTCGCCCCCTCGTCGAGGAACAGGGCCTGTCCGGCGGCGGTCGCGAGGGCGATTCCCCCCGTGGCCGCCACCGTCGCGGCGCCGAGGCCCCGGAAGGCCGTATCGCGGGCGATCTGCGACCGTATCGCGACGATATCGGCCAGCGCCCTGTCGAGGTCGTGCATCGGCCTCAGCCCCTCGCTCGGATATTCGCTTTGTACCGCCAAGTATCCCGCGGACCCCCGGGTCGCAAGCGGCGAACGAGATCTGAGGTCGTATTTTTCGAAATACCGGGAAAGCGCCGGCACCTCCGTGCGTCGGGAATCGCCCGGCGCCCGCCGATCCCGAGCCTCGGGGCCTTTGCCCGCCCGCACCCACGGCCCATATTCGTCCCATGGCGACTCCCCGGAAAACCCGTAGCACCGCGAAGGCCGACAAGCCGGCGCTTCAGCCCCTCGATACGCACCTCGCCGCGCTGCTGAACCCCGCCCTGAACCGCACCCGCCCCAAGTCACCGGATGTGGGCGGGGAGCGGCCGGGCAAGCCGGCGGGCCGGAAGAAGGCTTCCGGCCTGAGCGAGGCGCCGCAGGCGGGGTACACGGTCGGCGGAGCGGCGGAGATCGATCCGAAGCTCGCGCAGGCCCTCGGCCTCGCCGGGCCGGAGGATGGGCCTGTTCCGGCCGGCGCCGCCGACGGGGAGGCCGTGGCCGATGGCGGCGCCTCCGCCACCGTGACGGCCCTGGAAAAGCTCCTCACCGAGGGCAATCCGCTGTTCAAGGACGGCGAGATGTGGCGGCCCCACCGGCCGGACCGTCCGCAGAAATCCGAGGGCGGCGTCCGCTTCACCCTGAAGTCGGAGTTCTCTCCGGCGGGCGACCAGCCGACCGCCATCGCGGAGCTTGTCGGTGGCGTGAAGGCCCTGGAGCGCGATCAGGTCCTGCTCGGCGTCACCGGCTCCGGCAAGACCTTCACGATGGCCAAGATCATCGAGGAGACGCAGCGCCCCGCGCTCATCCTCGCCCCGAACAAGACCCTGGCGGCGCAGCTTTACGGCGAGTTCAAGTCGTTTTTTCCTGATAACGCGGTGGAATATTTCGTTTCGTACTACGATTACTACCAGCCCGAGGCCTATGTGCCGCGCTCGGATACCTTCATCGAGAAGGAATCCTCGATCAACGAACAGATCGACCGGATGCGCCACGCCGCCACCCGCGCCCTGTTGGAGCGGGACGACGTGATCATCGTTGCCTCCGTCTCGTGCATCTACGGTATCGGCTCGGTCGAGACCTACACGGCGATGTCGTTCACCGTGAGCCTCGGCGAGAGGATCGAGCAGCGGCAGCTCGTGGCCGACCTCGTGGCGCTTCAGTACAAGCGCATCCAGTCGGATTTCGCCCGCGGCACCTTCCGGGTGCGCGGCGACGTGATCGAACTCTGGCCCGCCCACTTGGAGGATCGCGGCTGGCGGATCGGCCTGTTCGGCGACGAGGTGGAGTCTATCGTCGAGTTCGACCCGCTGACCGGCAAGAAACTCAGCGACCTGAAGTTCGTGAAGGTCTACGCGAACTCGCACTACGTGACTCCGCGCCCCACGCTCCAGCAGGCGATCAAGGGCATCAAGAACGAGCTCAACGGCCGGATCGAGGAGTTGACCCGGATGGGTCGGCTGATCGAGGCGCAGCGCATCGACCAGCGCTGCACCTTCGACATCGAGATGATCGAGGCCACCGGCTCCTGCAACGGTATCGAGAACTATTCCCGCTATCTCACTGGCCGGAAGCCCGGCGAACCGCCGCCGACCCTGTTCGAATACCTGCCCGACAACGCCATCGTCTTCACCGACGAGAGCCACGTCACCGTTCCGCAGATCGGCGGCATGTACCGGGGCGACTTCCGCCGCAAGGCGACGCTGGCCGAATACGGCTTCCGCCTGCCCTCCTGCCTCGACAACCGCCCGTTGCGGTTCGAGGAGTGGGACGCGATGCGCCCGATCACGGTCCACGTCTCGGCGACGCCGGGCAAGTGGGAGATGGAGCAGACCGGCGGCGTCTTCGCCGAGCAGGTGATCCGCCCCACCGGCCTCGTGGATCCGGTCATCGAGATCCGCCCCGCCCGCACCCAGGTGGACGACCTGTTGGGGGAGGTGAAGGCCGTGGCCCAGGCCGGCTACCGGACCCTCGTGACCACCCTCACGAAGCGCATGGCCGAGGACCTCACGGAGTACCTGCACGAGAACAGCGTGCGGGTCCGCTACATGCACTCCGACATCGACACGTTGGAGCGCATCGAGATCATCCGCGACTTGCGGCTCGGTGCCTTCGACGTGCTGATCGGCATCAACCTGCTGCGCGAGGGGCTCGACATCCCGGAATGCGCCCTGGTGGCCATCCTCGACGCGGACAAGGAAGGGTTCCTTCGCTCGGAGACCTCCCTCGTGCAGACGATCGGCCGTGCCGCCCGCAACGCCGACGCGCGCTGCATTCTCTATGCGGACAACATCACCGGCTCGATGGAGCGGGCGATGGCCGAGACGGAGCGCCGCCGCACCAAGCAACTCGCCTACAACGAGGAGCACGGCATCACCCCCCAGAGCGTGAAGCGCGGCATCTCCGATATCCTGAACAGCGTCTACGAGCGCGACCACGTGCAGGTCGATACCGGGCTCGCCAAGGATGCGATCACCGTTGGGCACAACCTCAAGGCGGTGCTCGCCGACCTGGAGAAGCGGATGCGGGCCGCCGCCGCCGACCTCGACTTCGAAGAGGCCGCTCGTCTGCGCGACGAGCTGAAGCGTCTCCAGGCGACGGAACTCCTGGTCTCCGACGATCCGATGGCGCGGCAGGGCGACATCGAGCAGGGGGCGGGCCGCTTCGGGTCCAAGGGACCCCGTGGGGGCAGCCGGATCAGCAAGCCCGACCTCGACAACATGGGCCCGGGCACCGACCGGGAGCTTCCGGTCGGCACGCCCCTCTGGCAGGAGCGGCCGAAGCCCCGCTCCACCCAGGGGCTCGGCGGCCAGAAGCCGAAGTACAAGGGTGGCGGCGGCCGCAAGCGCGGCTAAAACGGGGTGTCCAGAGGGCGAGCCCTCTGGCGGGTGCTGGGCGGAGCCCTGCGTCTTCCCAGGGGCTTTGCCCCTGGACCCCGCCAAAGGACTCGTCCTTTGGGATCCCCTTCTTGGAGTGATGATGGTCGATGAGCGAGCCCAAGCCTGAACTCGATGCCGACACCCTCGCCTTCGCCGGCCGCGTCTTCCAGTACGCGCGGATGGGCCATGCCGGGGAACTGGCGGACCTGTTCGGACAGGGGCTGCCCGCCAACCTCCGCAACGACAAGGGCGACAGCCTGCTGATGCTCGCCGCCTATAACGGGCAGGCGGAAACCGCGCGGGTGATCCTCGAAGCCGGGGGCGACCCCGAACTCGCCAACGACCGGGGCCAGACCCCCCTCGCCGGCGCGGCCTTCAAGGGCGACGCCGCCATCGCCAAGTTGCTGCTCGACCATGGGGCGCGGGTCGATGGGATCGGCGACGGCACCCGCACCGCCCTGATGACGGCGGCGATGTTCGACCGGACGGAGATGGTGGACCTGCTCCTCGCCCATGGCGCCGACCCGGATCTCCGCGACGGCACCGACAAGTCCGCCGCCGACATGGCCCGTGCCATGGGCGCGCAAGCCACGCCGGATCAGTTGGATCGGGCGCCGCGCAAGGCGGGCTGAGGCGGTCCTGCCGATCCCCGCCCTTGTCCTCCCGGCCGCCTGCCCGAATTGAGCCCGCAACGACGGGTGATCGGGGAAACGCGGTGTCGAAGCTGATAGGATTGTCGGGCGTGTTGCTGGCCATGGCCGCGCCCGCCCTCGCAGCCGAAACCGATTGGCCGGCCTTCGGGCACGATTCCAGCAATCGCAATTTCTCCGGGCTGACGCAGATCGACCGGGGCAACGTCGCCCGGCTGCGGCCGGCCTGGATGTTCCAGACCGGCGTCACCGGCTACTTCCAGGCGCAGCCGGTCATGGTCGATGGGGTGCTCTATCTGTCCACCACCCAGAACAACGTCGCGGCCCTCGATGCCCGCAGCGGCAAGGTGAAGTGGACCTACGCCCACAAGGCGCGCACCGACAAGATCTTCGGACCGCCCTCGAACCGGGGCGTCGCGGTGGCGAACGGGCTGGTCTACGAGGCGACCATGGACGGGCGGCTGATCGCCCTCGACGCCGGCACCGGCAAGGTCGTGTGGGACAAGGAAGCGGTGCGCCCGGAGGAGGGCGAGACGGAGACCGCCTCCGGCCTCGCGGACAAGCTCGGCGGAAAGCCGGTGCAGGGGTCGAGCCGCCTCGGCTTCAAGATGCCGCCCCTCGTCGCCGAGGGGCTGGTGATCGTCGGCGTCACCGGGGCCGGCTACGGCCTGCATGTGGAGGACCCCACCGGCGGGCTCGATGGTGGGGCGGTCGTCGGCATCGAGGGGGGTTACGGCCGGCGGGGCTGGCTGGCGGCCTACGACGCCAAGACTGGCGAGGAGCGCTGGCGCTGGTATGTCACCCCGCCGGAGGGGTGGGAGGGGCAGTTCGTCGAGAAGACCGCCGACGGTGAGCCGCTCCACCGCGACATCGCCGCCGAGAAGGCGGCGGCCCCCGCCAACCGGGAGGCGTGGCGGGTCGGTGGCGGCTCCCTTTGGATGACCCCGGCCTACGATCCGGCCCTCGGCCTTATCTTCCTCGGCACCGGCAACCCGGCGCCACAGAATTTCGGACTGACCCGGCCCGGCGACAACCTCTACACGATGTGTCTCGTCGCCCTCGACGTGCACACCGGCCGGTTGCGCTGGTACTACCAGCAGGTCCCCCACGACGAATGGGGCTACGACGTCGCCGCGCCGCCCTTCCTGCTCGACGGGCCGAACGGCACCAAGGCGGTGGCCTCCGCGAGCAAGACCGGCTGGATCTATGTGCATGACCGGGCGACCGGTCAGCTCCTCACCCGCTCGGAGCCCTTGCTCGCGCAGAAGAACCTGTTCGTCCCCCCGAGCGCGGAGGGCACCGTCGTCGCGCCGGGGCCCCTCGGCGCGGTCTCCTGGCCGCCCACCGCCTACGATGGGCACCTCGCCTACGTGCAGGTACGGCACGGGGCGACGACCTACACCGTGAACGCGGTGCCCGCCGGGCCGGGGCGGCCGGAGATCCGCTTCACCGAGACCAGTGCGGCGAAGGGTGAGCCCTCGTTCTCGACCCTCACCGCCGTCGATCTCGCCGGCGGGGGCAAGATCGCGTGGTCGGTGCGCGGAGAGAGCCGCCTGTCGGGGGGAACGCTGGCCACGGCCGGCGGCCTCGTCTTCTCCGGCGAGGAGGACGGCCACCTGGATGCCCACGATGCCGCCAGCGGCAAGGTGCTGTGGCGCTTCCAGTGCGGCGCGGGGATCAGCGGGCCGGCGATGACCTACGCCCTCGATGGCCGGCAGTACGTCGCGGTCGCGGCGGGGGGCGCCTCCTACACGCAATCGGCCGGCTTCGGCACGGGCGACGCCCTCGTCGTCTTCGCCCTGCCGGACTGAGCGAGGCCCGGAGGGCGTCGGACCGATGGTCGGGTCCGGGGCGAGGCCCCGGTTCAGGCCGTGGCGACCGGCCCCCGGATCGGGGGCGCCCCGCGCCGGAGGATCCAGCGCCGGGCGGGCTCCTCGACGACGAGGTGGACGAGGCTGGCCGCCGCGAGGCTGACGAGGCCGTTCACCGCTACGCCCACCCACGGATGTCCCATCAGCCAGCCGTGCAGCGCCACCCGGTCGACCGTGTTCAGAACCGCGAAGACGGGGATGTGCAGCAGGTAAAGGGCGAAGGAGATCTTGCCGAGGAAGATCATCGGCGCCGTGCAGAGCGGACCCCGGCGCATGGCGGCGCAGGCGAGGATCAGCGGCGCCCAGGCCGCCATCGTCATGCCGTTGTGCAGGATCGGTCCGGGGATGACCGGCGCCAGCACCACGATGAGGATCGCGAAGGCCGACGCCCCGGCGAGCAGGAAGCCCACCGGCCAGCGGCTCCGCTCCCAGAAGGCGAACAGCAGCAATCCGGCGACGAAGGTCGGCAGATGCAGCACGGGGAAGTACTTGATGAATTGGGCCAGCAGGACAGGCCCCACTCCCCCAGGCTCCGGCGCGCTGAACGGGACGCCCGCCCCATAGGCCTGCCAGAGCAGGGTGCAGAGGGCGACGGAGGCCGTCCAGAAGGCGAGCGTCGCCACGCCCACCCGGGCCGGATCGCGCAGGGTGAGGGGCAGCAGGATCGGGAACAGGGCGTAGAAGAAGACTTCCGCCGAGACCGACCAGCTCGGGCAATCGAGGGAGCAGGCGGCCCCGGGCACCCAGGCGTGGATGCCCAGCGGCGCCAGCACGATGCCGGAATGCATCAGCGAGCGCAGCGGCTCGGGCTCCTGCGACGCCCAGTTGAACAGCCAGGGCAGGTGCATGGCCAGGCCGAGCAGGAGCGTCGGCCAGATCCGCGCGAACCGCGCCCGGTAGAAGAAGCTCCGCCGCTGCGGCGCGGCGAGGTCCGCCCCCCGGTAATTGTAGGCGAGGATGAACCCCGACAGCAGGAAGAAGAACGTCACCCCCGTGTAGCCGAGGGGTACGACCATCCCCTCACTGGTCTTCGGAAAGAAGATCGGCGCGTAGTGGTAGATCATCACGTAGGCCGCCGCGAGGAAGCGCAGGGACGTGAGGGCCGGCAGCGGATCGACCTTTGGATGAGCCTTCACGGCGGGGGTCGAGCGGGGGTCGAGCATGGCGGGGACGATCCGGGTCGGCGCGGGCGGCACCGGACCGGGATCCTGCGCCGACGAAAGCCTCGGGAACGCCAGGGTGATCGGTCTTTCTGAATAAATCGGCTGCCTGATGTCGTAAACATACCGTTTCGGCCAACACTCGCCGCGTTCAGAGCGCCTTCTCCACCCATGGATGGAATACCCGGACATCTCGTCCAGTGTTCGCCAGTATGACCAGATCATCCGTCCTTCACGAAATCGATCGGGCCGGCGTGGTCGTGCGTCTCGTCAGGCGACGACCGGGCGGACGGTGAGCATCCGCATCCCGGCGATGGCCATGACGATCATGCCGAAGGCGGGAGTGTTCGGATTGAAGAGGATCGTCTCGAAGGACGCGGAGAGGAGCACGAGCTGCCACAGGCGCAGGAACAGCAGGCGCGGGGGATCGGACATGAGATCGGCGTCCCGGGACAGGAAGTCCCGCGTCGGCATCAGGATGAAGACCAGGAGGGTCAGAACGAAGCCGGGCAGGCCCATGGCGATGGCGGCGTCGAGGAACGAGTTGTGGGCCTGGGTCGCCGTCTGCACCCAATTCGAGTCGGGATCGACCACCGAGCCGTAGACGGTGCGCTCCGTCAGCCAGAAGGCGCCGAAGCCGAAGCCGGTGAGGGGCCGCTGCGCGATGTTGTCGATCGCGAAGGTCCAGATCTCGTTGCGCGCGGTGAAGGTCGCGTCGACCATCACCGCGTCGAGCAGGGCGCGGATGGGCGGGAAGATGATCGACCCGATGGTCATCGTCATCATCAGGCAGACCGGCCCCACGAGGAGGAGGGCGCGCAGCCACCGGGACCGGATGACGCCGCACAGCCACGTGATCCCGAGGACCATCGCGAGGGTGAAGAGGGGCGTCTTCGAGCCGCTGCCGACGAGGAACACCGCCGCCGCCCCGGCCATCGTCCAGCCGAGCCAGCGGTCGCGGATCGCCGCGACGAACAGGCCCATGATGACGATGAGCGTCATCGCCATGCCGGCCTCGTTCTTGTGCGGAAAGATGCCCCGCCACAGGCCGTTATGGCCGATCTCGCCGGTGAGGTCGTAGGCGGAATGCATCGTGAGGCCGGGGGCCAGCACGAGGCCGAGATAGCTCGCGGCGAGGATCGTCCCCCCGGCCATGGCGAAGGCCTCCGCGAGCTGGCGGGCGCTGCGGGCGACCAGGATGAGGCTGACCGACAGGAAACCGGCGATCACGTAGAGGGCTAGCCGCCGCAGGGACAGCATCGGGTCGGCGGAGATGAGCGCCGTGAAGCCGAGCCACGCCCCGAAGAACAGGACCGGGCGGCTCGCCAGCGGCCGCAGCCGGGCGAGCCCGAGGTGCCAGACCATCGGCAGCCCGGCCAGCAGCATCGAACCGAACAGCAATTGCGTGGCGAGGCTGCCGCCCTCGAAGGCTTCCAGCGGCGTCGGATCGCTCAAGTCCACGAACCAGGCATGGTTCAGGAGCGCCACGAGGACGAAGGTCAGGTAGGACAGGCGTGCCACGTCCGGGATGTCCCGGACCGGGCGGGCGGTGGCGCCTGCGGGGGAGATGGTGTCGGTCAGCGTGCGCAAAGGTTCGCTCGCGAAATCCGGCGGGATCGGCCCACCGGTGGTTCGCGACCCTAGCGAGGGGCTATGGCCCCCGGGGCTAACGGCCGGGGGGAAGCCCCCAGCAATTGCCCGTCATGGTTGAAACTTCGTGAGCTGGCCCTCGGGGGCGCGCATCGTCACCTGTGTCCGCCCCGCCGCCTGCCGCATCAGGAAGGACGACATCTCGGCCAGTTCCGGCGCCTTGGAGCGGAAGGTCACGGAGAGGGCCAGCAACGTGTCCTTGTGGTCGAGGCCCTTGTAGTTCCGCTCCTGCACGGGGATGTTGGCCGCCCGCAGCCGCTTGGCGAGTTGCGCGGTGTGCCGGGGCTTCACGGTCTCGTCGGAATCCCCGGTGGCGAGGAAGGCCGGCGGCGAGAGCGGGCCGACGAAGGTGAGCGGCTGTGTCTCGGCGAGGTTCGGAGCCTGCCCGAAGACCTTGATCGTCGTGTCCTGATCGAGGGGCAGGAAGTCGTAGGGGCCGGACAGGCCGGCGACGGCCCGTATGGATTTCGGATCGACCCCGGCCTCTTCGAGGTAGCGTGGGTCGAGACCCAGCATCACCGCGTTGTAGGCGCCGGCCGAGTGACCCGCCAGGACGATCCGGCGCGGGTCGCCCCCATAGGCGGCGACGTTGTCGCGGATCCAGGCGATGGCCGACGCCCCGTCCTTCAGGAAATCCGGGAAGCGGGCCTGGGGATAGAGGCGATAATCGGGGAGCACCGTCACGAAACCCTGGGCGGCGAGCGCTTGACCCACGAAGGCGTAATCCTCCTTCGAGCCGCTCTGCCAGGAGCCGCCGTAGAAGAAGACCAGCACCGGGGCGGTCCCTTCCAACCCCTTGGGGACGTAGACGTCCAGGCGCTGGCGCGGCCCCGTTCCGAAGGGCAGGTCGCGGGCCGCGAGGCGTCCGCCGGAATCCCGGGGGCCGATGGCGTCGAACAGCGACAAGGGCGAGGCGCGGGAGATGCCGAGCGCCGCGAGGCCGACGACGATGAGACTGGCGAAGCCGATGAAGAGCCGTGTCATATCCTGTCCGGTTGCGCCGATCCCGCCCATAACCATCCCGCTCGGGGCGGATTGATGACGGGGGCGTGGCGTCGGGGAGACAAGTCAGGTCCGCAGCACGATACAGGCGCCGCCGACGTGCCGGATCTTGCCGCACAAGGTGTCGGCCGCCTGCCGGCTCTGCGCCGGGATGCGGATGCGATAGAACGCGCGGGTGCCGCGATTGCGCAGCCGCGTGCCGATGATCATCGGGCGGACCTCACCGATCAGGCCGGCATAGGAGGTCCGTGCCCGGGAGAAGCTCTGGAGGGCCAGCGCCTTGGAGAAGTTGCCCGCGAGCTGGATGCCCCAGGGGGCCGCCGGCCCCTCGTTCGGGCCCAGCGCGAAGCGGTCGCCCCGGTTGGGCATCCGCAGGGTGGCCGTCACCTGAAGGCAGGTCTGGGGCTTGGCCGGCTCGGCCTTCGCGGCGGGGGCGGGGGCGCCGCCCTCGGGAAACTCGACCGACTGGCCGCTGGGGCCGCGCCATTCCTCGGGGGTCCGCCCGGTGATCGCGGTCACGTAGGCCCGCGTCTCGGCGGGGAGGCCCCCGCTGCCGGCGAGCCAGTTCTGCACCCGGGTGGGCCCGCCGTTATAGGCGGCCGCGGCGAGTCCGACGTTGCCGAACTGGCGCTTCAGATCGGACAGAAGGTGGGCCGCATGGGGAATCGCCTGTTCAGGGTCGAACGGGTCGAGAAGGCCGCGCTCGCGGGCGGTGCCCGGCATGAACTGCGCCACGCCCTGCGCGCCGGCCGGGCTCACGACGCCGACGCGGAAGCTGGATTCCCGCCAGATCAGCCGGGTGAGGAACGACACCGGCAGGTCGCGGGACTTGGCGGAATCGTCGATCAGCCGGCACAAGGCCTGCTCGACGGTCTCCGTCGCCCCCTCGGAGGGGATGGCGCGGGCGGGGGAGGCGAGGCCGGCGGCCACCAAGGCGGCCAGGACCGGTCGCGCGACGGGAAAGCGAACGGGCACGCGGGACTTCTGAAACACGGGGTGGGCCGTGCCCGCGAGTGTATCCGCCAACGCCTTACAAAGACGTTCCGCCGGATCCGGCCCGCCAGCCTCGGTCACCGGGCCGGAAGCTAGGGTCGCGAAACCGCCGTTCAATGCACGCGACATCCTGGGGCGCCATCGAGTCCGATGCGGGGGCCCTGTAGCGCGGGCGCGACCGCGCTATAAGAGCCCATGCCGGATCCGCATTCACCGCTCCTTTCCGTCGAGAACCTGTCCGTCACCTTCCGCTCGCGGGAGGGGGATACGGTCGCCGTGGACGACATCGCCTTCACCATCGACCGGGGCGAGACCCTCGCGCTGGTGGGCGAGTCCGGCTCGGGCAAGTCCGTCTCCGCCCTGGCGATCCTGCGCCTCCTCGACAGCGCGGCGTCGCAAGAAGGCCGCATCGTCTTCAAGGGGCGCGACCTCGCCGCCCTGCCGGAGCGGGAGATGCGCGAGGTGCGCGGTGCCGACATCACCATGGTGTTCCAGGAACCCATGACCTCCCTCAATCCGCTCCACACCATCGAGCGGCAGATCGGCGAGGTGCTGGCCCTGCACCGGGGGCTCACGGGCAAGGCGGCGCGGGCACGGATCCTCGAATTGCTCGAACTGGTGGGCCTGCGCGATGCGCGCTCGCGGATGGGGGCCTATCCGCACGAATTGTCCGGCGGCCAGCGGCAGCGGGTGATGATCGCCATGGCGCTCGCCTGCGAGCCCGATCTGCTGGTGGCCGACGAGCCGACCACCGCGCTCGACGTGACCGTGCAGGCGCAGATCCTCGCCCTGCTCGCCGAGCTTCGCCAGCGGCTCGGCATGGCCATGCTCTTCATCACCCACGATCTCGGCATCGTGGAGCGCATCGCCGACCGGGTCTGCGTGATGCTGAAAGGCAAGATCGTCGAGGCCGGGGCGACGGCGGAGGTGTTCCGCGCCCCGCGCCACGAGTACACCCGCCGCCTCATCGCCTCCGAGCCGAAGGGGCGGGGCAACCCCGTCGCCGCCGACGCCCCGCCGCTGGTGGAGGCGGGCCCCCTGAAGGTGTGGTTCCCGATCAAGACCGGGTTCCTGCGCCGGACGAGCGGCTTCGTGAAGGCGGTGGACGGCGTGTCGGTCCGCGTGCGGGCGGGGGAGACGGTGGGCGTCGTGGGCGAGTCGGGCTCGGGCAAGACCACCCTCGGCCTCGCCATCCTGCGGCTCACCGCATCCGAGGGTCCGATCGTGTTCCTGGGCCAGAACATCGAGAATCACGGGGCGGCGGAGATGCGGCCGCTTCGCCGGGACATGCAGGTGGTCTTCCAGGATCCCTACGGCTCCCTGTCCCCGCGCATGTCGGTGGCCGACATCGTGGCGGAGGGGTTGGTGGTGCAGGGCGCCGTCCGGGGCCGGGCGGAACGCCGGGCCGTGGTGGCCAAGGCCCTGCGCGACGTCGGCCTCGATCCCTCGACCATGGACCGCTATCCGCACGAGTTCTCCGGTGGCCAGCGGCAGCGCATCGCCATCGCCCGTGCCATCGTGCTCGGGCCCAAATTCGTGGTCCTCGACGAGCCGACCTCGGCGCTGGACCGATCGGTGCAGGCGCAAATCGTCAACCTCCTGCGAGACCTCCAGCGCGAGCGCGGCCTCGCCTACCTGTTCATCAGCCACGACCTCAAGGTGGTGCGGGCGCTCGCCAACCACGTGGTGGTCATGCAGAACGGACAGGTCGTGGAGGAGGGGCCGGCGGAGGCGATCTTCGCCAACCCGCGCACGGAATACACCCGCACCCTGTTCAAGGCGGCCTTCGCCCTCGACAGCGACGCGCCGACCGAGTTGGAGCCCGCCTGAGCCGTGGCCCGCGCCCTTCTCATCGTGCTCGATTCCGTCGGGATCGGCGGCGCGCCGGATGCGGCCTCCTACGGCGATGCCGGGGCCGACACCCTCGGCCATATCGCCGAGGCCTGTGCCGGGGGCCGGGGGGACCGGCCAGGCCTGCGCCAGGGCCCCCTCCGCCTGCCGCACCTGACGGGGCTCGGGATCGGCCTCGCCGCGGCGGGGGCCACGGGGCGCATTCCCCCCGGCCTCGCCCCGGCGGGTGAGCCGACCGGGCTCCATGGCCACGCCGTCGAGACCGCCGCCGGCAAGGACACGCCCTCGGGCCATTGGGAGATCGCCGGCCTGCCCCTGCCGGAGCCCTGGGGCACCTTCCCCGACACCCGCCCGGCCTTCCCGGCGGCCCTGACCGCCGCCCTCGTCGCGCGGGGGGGCCTGCCGGGCATCCTCGGGGACCGCCACGCCTCCGGCGTGCCGATCATCGAGGCGCTGGGCGCCGAGCACGTCCGCACGGGCAAGCCGATCTGCTACACCTCCGCCGACAGCGTCTTCCAGATCGCCGCGCACGAGGAAAGCTTCGGCCTGGAACGCCTCTACGCCCTCTGTCGCACGGCGCGGGACCTCTGCGATGCCTACCGGGTCGGCCGGGTCATCGCCCGGCCCTTCACCGGGTCGGCCGAAGGCGGGTTCCGGCGCACCGGCAACCGCAAGGACTTCGCCGTGACACCCCCCGGCCCGACGCTCCTCGACCGGCTGGACGAGGCGGGGCGGGCGGTCGTCAGCATCGGTAAAATTGGGGACATCTTCGCCCACCGCGCCACCGGCCGGGAGGTCAAGGCGAGCGGCAACACAGCCTGCCTGGATGCGGCGCTCGCCGCCTTCCAGACCCTCCCGGAGGGCGGGCTGGTCTTCGCCAACCTCGTGGATTTCGACACGGAACACGGCCACCGCCGGGACGTGCCGGGCTACGCCGCCGCCCTCGAAGCCTTCGATGCCCGGGTGCCCGATATCCTGGCGGCCCTCGAACCCGGCGACATCGCCCTCGTCACCGCCGACCACGGCAACGATCCGACCTGGACCGGCACCGAGCATACCCGCGAGCAGGTCCCCGTCCTCGCCTTCGGCCCCGGCCTCCGGGGGGCTTCGCTCGGCCGGCGGGACAGCTTCGCCGACCTCGGGGCGTCGCTCGCCCGCCATCTCGGCTTGCCCTGGGACGGCGCGGGCACGCCATTTCTGTAGGAGGCCACCATGTGGGACGACGACCGACCGCGCAAACCCGCCACGCACGAGATCGGGCAACCCCTCGATACCCTCTCCCTGTCCGATCTCGACGAGCGCATCGCGCTCCTGCGGGGGGAGATCGCCCGGATCGAGGCCGCGCGCGCCGCCAAGGCCGCCGCGCAGGATTCCGCCGACAGCTTCTTCAAGCGCGGCTGAGATGGACCGGGCCGGAACGCTCGCCGCCCTGCACCGGGGCGATCTCGCCGGCGCAAGGGAGATCCGGCTGCCGGATGGGCTCGACGCCTTCCCGTCCGACCTCCACGGGCTGACCGACAGCCTCGAACTCCTCGACCTCGGGCGCGGCACCTATGCCCTGCCCGACGATCTCGGACGGTTCCGAAGGCTCCGCGTCCTGTTCTGCTCGGGCACGCCGTTCCCGCGCCTGCCCCCCGTCCTCGGGGAATGCCCGGCCCTCGGGCAGGTCGGCTTCCGGGGTTGCGGCATCGCCGAGGTCCCGCCGGACTCCCTGCCGCCATCGCTGCGGTGGCTGACGCTCACCGACAACAGGATCGCCACCCTGCCGGAGGCCCTGGGGCAGCGCCCGCTGCTGCAGAAACTAATGCTGTCGGGCAACCGCCTCGCCGCCCTGCCGGAGAGCCTCGCCGGCGCGGATAGTCTCGAACTCCTCCGCGCCGCCGACAATCGCCTCGAGCGGCTTCCGCCCTGGCTGGCGCACCTGCCGCGCCTTGCCTGGATCTCCTATGCCAGCAACCCCGCCGAGCCGGCGGCCGCGCCGATGTCCGCCCCCGTCGTCCCCTGGTCCGAGGTCGGCGTGGGCGAACTCCTGGGGGAGGGCAGTTCGGGCCGGGTCCATCGGGCGACGTGGCCGGGGCCGGGGGACGTGGCCCTGAAACTGTTCAAGGGCGCGGTCGGCAGCGACGGGTTGCCGGACCGGGAGATCGCCGCCAGCCTTACGGCGGGACGACATCCGGCGGTCATCGGGGCGCTTGGCGCCATCGGCGGCCACCCGGACGGCACGCCGGGCCTGCTCCTGCCCCTCGTGCCGGCGGACTGGCCTGTCCTGGCCGGGCCGCCGAGCCTCGCGAGCTGCAGCCGGGACGTCTACGACCCGGCCCTGCGCGTCGGCCCTCAGACCGTCCGCACCCTCGCCGGGTGCATCGCCGGAGCCCTCGCGCACCTGCATGGCAGGGGGCTGATGCACGGCGACGTCTACGGGCACAACATCCTGTGGGATGGTGCGCGCGGCGCGGCGACCCTCGGCGATTTCGGGGCGGCCTCCACCCTGCCCGCCGGGGCGGCGGGGGGCGCCTTCGCACGGATCGAGACCCTCGCCTTCGGGATCCTGCTCGGGGAGCTTCTGGACCGATGCGAGGCGCCGCCCCCCGAGTTGCGCGACCTCAAGCAGGCCTGTTCCGCGTCGCACCCCTCGGCTCGCCCCCGCCTGAGGGAGGTGGCGGAAGTGCTGGCGGCCTGAGAATCTGGCCGGAAAGTCCCCTTTCCTCCTACCCTTGCCCTCATCCTGAGGTGCCGCCGCGAAGCGGTGGCCTCGAAGGAGGCCTCCAGAAGGCGCCGCGATCCCTGGAACCATCCTTCGAGGCGGCTCTCGCCGCACCTCAGGACGAGGGCGAGGGCGGGAAGCAGGGACTTTCCGGTCGGACTCTGAGGACGCCTCAGCGGGCCGGGCCGGGGTCGATCGCCGGCAACTCGCCCGGGGGCAGGGCCGGCCCGGCCTGCGCCTGCGCGCCCCCGCCGCCCCTGGCCCTGTTGGCCAGGGCCACGGTCAGGCGCTCGGCGGCCTCCGGGTTCATCACGGCGAGGACTTCGGCCATCTTGCGCGGGTTCATGGACACCACGATGGGCACGAGCACATCGTGGCCGAGCCGGTCGAAGACCCGCGCGGCGTCCTTCGGCTTCATCGTCTCGTACATCGTGACGATGCTCTTCAGGCCCTGCTTCTCGGCCTCGTCCTTCGCCTTGGCGGCGGCATCGACCTTGTCCTCGGCCTTCTTGAGATCGCCGATGCCGGTCTCGATCTTCTTCTCGGCGTCGTCGAGCATCCTCTCGCGCAGGTCGAGTTCGTCGCTGCGCTGCTTGAGCACGTCCCGCCGGGCGCCGAGCTTTTCAAGCAAGGCCTTCTCGCTCGACGACACCGGCTCCGGTACGGGGGGAGCCTGCGCCAAGGGCGGCTCCGGGGCCGTCGCGGGCTTGGCCTCGGCCTTGTCCTTGGTGCCCACGGAGCCCGTCGTCTCGGGGTCGAGGAGCTCGTAGCCCGTCCGCGCCTTGGCGATGGCCCGGCCGAGGGCGGGCAGGCTCGCCTCGGGCAGGCCCACCTGGGTGAGGGTCAGGGCCTTGAGGACCAGCAAGCCCCCGGCCGCCAGGGCGACGGCATCGACGAGGCGCAGCTTGAGGGGGCGGATCGGCTTGAACCGCCGGCGGCGCGGGGCGGTCGCGGCGCGGCCGGAGGCGCTCACTGGCGCCGGCGCGACCGGCGCGGTCGCCTGGACCGGGCCCGGCGGCGGGGCATCCTTGATGACGAGGGGTCTGCGCATCAGGCGGCACGGGCCCGGACGCGGGCCAGGGCGCGCTCGGTCATGGCCAGGGCGGCGGCGGCGGCGACCCCGAGGCGCTCGCCGTTGGGGCCGTCGGCGGTGGCGGGGACCGGCGGGACCGGCCGGGGCGCCACCGGACGGGGGGCCACCGGCGCCGGATCGACCGGCCGGGGCGCGGCGGGGGCGGCCTTGGCGCCGGAGACGATGGCGGCGATCCGCGCAAGCACGTTCTCCCCCGCGTCGATCCCCCCGGCGAGGGTGGCCGCGCAGGATTGCGCCGCCTGGATGCGCTGATCGAGGGTGCGGTCGCACTCGTCGAGGGCGGTGCGCAGGCCGGTGATCGCCCGCTCGGCGCTGTGGGTGGCCACCATGAGGTCGCCGATGGTCGCGCGGAGGGCGGCCTCGTCACCCTTGAGCTGGCTGATGCGCTTCGAGAGGCGCAGGGACGTCGCGATGGTCGCGGCGAGCAGCACCGCGACGAGGATGTCGGCGAAGAGGGTGACGAAGAGACTCATGGTGGCCTACCCGTCCGTGCGGCTGTTCATGGAGGCCTCGTAGGCCAGGAGGGTGGTGCGCGACTGGCGCAGCGGCCGCGTCACCTGCACGGCGATGTTGCCGTCGACCCGGCCGATCCGCCCTTGGGTGAGGGCCCAGTCGCCACAGCGAACGGTCACCAGGTCGGTGGGCTTCGCGTCGAACATCAGCGTGTCGCCGACCTTGAGGCGCATCACGCGCTTCAGGGGCAGCATCATTTCGTGCAGCACCGCCTGCATCGCCACGTCGGCCTGCCAGATCTCGGTGGCGAGGTGGCCCTCCCAGACCTGATCGCGCCCGAGCTTCTCGCCCATGAAGCTCTGGGTGAGCAGTTCGCGGATGGGCTCGATCGTGGCGTAGGGAAACAGGATCTGCATCTGCCCGCCGCGCCCGTCCACATCGAGGCGCAGGCCGATGAGGATCGCGGCGTTGCCGGGGCGGGTGATGGTGGCGAAGCGCGGGTTGGTCTCGATCCGGTCGATGGAGAAGTTCACCGGCGAGAGCGGCTGGAACGACAGCTGGAGGTCGGAGAGGATGATCTCCACCAGCCGGCGCACCAGCGTCATCTCGATGGCCGTGAAGGGGCGCCCGTCGAGGCGGCTCGACGTGCCGCCCCGCTTGCCCCCGAGGAGCAGGTCGAAGGTCGCGTAGGCGAGGTTGGTGTCGACCGTGACGACGCCGGAATTCTCCCATTGCTCGGCGCGGAACACCCCGAGCAGCGTCGGCAACGGGATAGCGTTGAGGTAGTCGCCGAAGCGCACCGAGGTGATGTTGTCGAGCGTCACCTCGACGTTGTCCTGGAACAGGTTGCGCAGGGAGGTCGACAGCAACCGGATCATCCGGTCGAAGACGATCTCCAGCATCGGCAGGCGTTCGTACTGGACGACGCCGGAATCGACGATGGCGCGCACGCCCCCGGCCCCGGAGGCCGAGAGTTCGCGCATGGAGAAGCCGAGGACGCCGTCGATCTCGTCCTGGTTGAGGATGCGATCGTTGCCGGCCAGTTCGGGGAGGTGGTCGCTCTCCCCGTCCTCGATCATCGTCGCCCACTCGGCGGCGACGTCGCTGGCGTTGCGCGTGGTGCCCTGCTCGGCGAGGGCCGCGCCCCATTCCTCGGCCAGCGACGTGTCGCCGCCCTCGGCCCCCTGCTCCATGAGGGCCGCCGACCAGTCGTCCTCCGAAACCTGATCCTCGGGGTCCATCAGCGCCTCACTGGACGATCAGATCCTTGAACAGCACCGCGTCGACCTTGGCGGGGTAGACCGCCACGTTGACGCGCTTCAACAGCTCCTCGCGCAGCCGGTACAGGCCGACAGAGCCGGAGAGGTCGCCGCCCCGGACCTCGCGCATGTAGACCTGCAGCGTGTCCTCGATCCGGGGGGCGAGGGGTTTCACCTCCTCCTCCACCTTCGGATCCCGCATCTCGAGGGTGACGCGGAACTTGGCGAACCGCCCCTTGTCCTGGCCGGGATCGGGGCTGAGGTTGATGACCATTTCCCGCAACTCGAGGAAGGCCACCGTCTTCTTCGGCTCCCCGGTGCCGGTGCCATGGGAGGAATCGTGCGCCGCCGCCTCCCCGTGGCCGCCCTCGCCCTTCTCGTCCCCGTGGCCGCCCTTCATCAGGAAGAAGCCCGCGCCGCCGCCGACCAGCAGCACGCCCGCCGCCGCGATCATGATGAGCTTCTTCTTGCTCTTGGGGGCGCCTTCGGCGCCCTCACCCGGCTCGGCACTCGCCTTCTTGGGCTTCTTGGCCATGGGGCCGGACTCACGGAATGATTGCTCGAAGCGAGGCTTCACCTATCGAAGGTTGCGGTTAACGCTCCGTTAAGGAGGCAAAATCTGCCGGGCCGGCTTTGCCGCCGGGCCCCGGATGGCCGGGCCCGGTTCGGCGCCCCGTCATGGTAAAGGCTTCACTCCGCTCGCGAATTTCCGGCGGCTCGGCCTGGCACGGGGGATGCTGTAATCCCGTCGCCCCGGCGGTCGGTGGCGCCAGGGTTCACGATGCAGAATGCCCTCTTCGTCGGCGTCTCGAGTCAGGTCGCTCTTCAGCGCGAACTCGACGTGATCGCGAACAACATGGCCAACGTCTCGACCACCGGCTTCAAGGGCCGCGCCACCCGCTTCCAGGAGTACCTGATGCCGGTGGCGAGCGCCGACAGCTTCTCCGGCCCCGACCGGCGCCTGTCCTACGTCATCGACCAGGGCACGACGCTTGACCTCAACCAGGGGCCGATCGAGCAGACCGGCAACCCCCTCGACGTGGCGGTGAAGGGCAACGCCTTCATCGCCGTCCGGGCACCGGGGGGCGAGCGCTACACCCGTAACGGCGCCCTCAGTGTCGACAATCGCGGGCAGCTCGTGACGAGCGACGGATACCCCGTCGCGGGGGAGGGCGGGCCGATCACCGTCAACCCGCAGGAGACGGGGCTGGCCATCGGCACCGACGGGACCGTCTCGACGAATCTCGGCATCCGCGGGCGGATCAAGCTCGTGACCTTCGCCAACCCCGGGGCGCTCATCAACGATGGGGCGAACCTCTACTCGTCGCCCACCCCCGCCCGCCCCGCCGGCCTCGACGGCCGCCTGGAGACGGGTGCCCTCGAACGCTCGAACGTCAGCCCGGTCCTCGAGATGACCCGCCTGATGGACGTAAACCGCTCCTACACGATGATCGCCAGCGTGATCTCGCGGATGGACGAGCTGCGCGGCTCGGCCATCTCGAAACTTGCCAACGTGGCCTGAGGCTAGAGTCCGATGCGTGCCCTCTACTCCGCCGCCACCGGCATGGCGGCCCAGGAACTGAACGTCCAGGTCATCTCCAACAACATCGCGAACCTGCGCACCACCGGCTACAAGCGCCAGCAGGTGCATTTCCAGGATTTGCTCTACCAAAACCTGCGCCGGGCCGGCTCCTCGACCTCGGAGCAGAACACCCAGCTTCCGGCGGGCCTCGCCCTCGGCTCGGGCGTGAAGACCACCTCCACCGCCCGGGTGATGTCGCAGGGGACGCTGACCTCGACGGAGAAGGACTACGACGTCGCCATCCGGGGGGAGGGCTTCTTCCGCGTCACCATGCCGGACGGCCGCACCGCCTACAGCCGCGACGGCTCCTTCGACCTGTCGGCCTCGGGCCAGCTCGTGACCCGCGACGGCTACCTCGTGGATCCGGCGATCACCGTGCCGAACACCGCGACCTCGGTGACGATCAGCGCCACCGGCGCGGTGCAGGCGACCCTGCCGGGCCAGACGGCGCCGCAGGCGCTGGGCCAGATGCAGCTTTCGCGCTTCGTCAACAAGGTCGGCCTCGAATCGATCGGCGACAACCTGTTCGTGGAGACCGCCGCCTCGGGCCAGGCGATCAGCGGACTGCCCGGCGGCGAGGGCTTCGGCAATCTCCAGCAGAGCTACCTCGAGGAGGCCAACGTCAACGCCGTCACCGAAATCTCGTCCCTGATCGCAGCCCAGCGTGCCTACGAGATGAACTCCAAGGTCGTTACCGCCGCCGACCAGATGCTCTCCACCACCTCGCAGATGTTCCGCGGCTGATCACCGGACCCGCCCTGATGACCGCTCCCGCCCTCACCCTTTTCGACACCCCCGCCGAGACGCGCCTCGCCCCGATCGTGCGCGAGCACCGTCCCCGGGTGGCCCCCCCGGCGCCGGGGATGCTGCTCCGCGCCGTGCTGGCGCTCATGGTCTTCATGATCCTCGGGGCGGTGGCGGTCCCGGCCATGGCCGAGGGGACGGCGCCCCGCCTGCGGGGCGACATCACCGCCCGCCGGGACGTGCTGACCCTCGGCGACCTCGTGGAGAACATCCCATCGGCGCTGGCCGACCGCCCCCTGTTCCGGGCGCCGGCCCTGGGCTCCACCGGGACCATCCAGACGCGGCGTATCGCCGAGGCCGCCTCGGCGCTGGGCCTCGCCGGGGTGGAGACCGGCGGGCGGATGCAGATCGCCGTGCAGCGGGCAGCCCGGCGGGTCGGACCCTCCGAGATCGAGGCGGCGCTCAAGCGCAGCCTGGAGACCGGCTACGGCCTCGATACGGCGCTGACCACCATCCGCCTCGACGGCGAGGCCCCCCTGATGCTCGCCCCCGTGGACCTCGCGGGCCAGGCGAGCGCCATCGACATGGTGTACGATCCGCGTTCGCACCGGGTGTCCGCTCTCGTCAGCCTGGGCGAGCGGCAGGCCTCCCTGCGGGTTTCCGGCGTGGTGGTGGAGATGCGGGAGGTCGCCGTCCTCGCCCGCAACGTCGGCCGGGGCGAGCCCCTGCGTGAGGGCGACGTGACCACCGAGCGTCGCCCCCGTGACGGCCTGCCCGGCGATGTCCAGGTCGGCGCCACGGCGGCGCTCGGCGAAGTCGCCCAGCACGGCCTGACCGCCGGTACGATCCTGCGCGAGGGTGACACCGCCCCGCCGGACCTCGTAGCCCGGGGTGAGACGGTCACGATCATCTATTCCACCCCCGGCATCAGCCTTTCCATGCGCGGCCTGGCCAACGACAGCGGCAAGATGGGCGCCGTCGTCAACGTGGTTAACGTGGCGTCAAAGAAGGTGCTGCAAACAACGGTTGTGGGTCCCGGCCGGGTCTCGGTCGGCCCGTCGGGTGGACCGCAACTCCAGGCCAGCGCCCAGGTGCGGTGATCCGCCCGTTCCGTTCAGCGTCAGGGTCCTGAGCCGATGCGTCCCATCGTCCGCCTCTCCGCCATCGTCGTGCCCCTGGCGCTCGGTGCCTGCAACACCGCCGACCGGCTCGCCAATGTCGGGGCGACGCCGGCCCTCTCGGCGATTCAGGACCCCACCGCCCAGCCGGGCTACAAGCCGGTGCGGATGCCGATGCCGGACGTCCAGCCGGTCTCCTACGCGCCGAACTCCCTGTGGCGCACCGGCTCGCGGGCCTTCTTCAAGGATCAGCGCGCGGCCAAGGTCGGCGATCTCCTCACGGTCAACGTCGCCGTGACCGATCAGGCCAACATCAGCAACGAGACCAAGCGCAGCCGCGCGAACACCGAGAGCTTCGGCCTGCCGAACGCCGTGGGCCTGGAGAACTCCACCCTCGGCAAGGCGGCGGGGGTCGGCGGCAGCGCCCTCCTCAACGCGACCTCCGCCACGTCCAACGACGGCGCCGGATCCGTCCAGCGGGCCGAGACCGTGACGACGAACGTCGCCGCCGTCGTCACCCAGGTGCTGCCGAACGGCAACCTCGTGGTGGAGGGCAAGCAGGAGATCCGCATCAACTACGAGGTGCGCGAACTGATCGTCGCCGGCGTCGTCCGCCCCGAGGATATCGCGGCCGACAACACCATCGACTCCGCCAAGATCGCCGAGGCCCGCATCGCCTATGGCGGACGGGGCCAGATCACCGACGTGCAGCAGCCGCGCTACGGCCAGCAGATCGTCGACATCCTGCTGCCGTTCTAGGGCATCGATCCAGACAGAGGCTTCAGCCGTGTCCGGAAAAATTGATGCAAAAACAAAAGGCTAGTGCTCTGGCGCATGAACGAAGTGACTGCGTCAGTGCACTAGGAACCTGGGCCCCACGGGCCGTTTACGCCGGATCCTCGGGCTCCGGCCCCCGGGTGGCGTCGAGCCCGGCGGTGCCGGGCAAAGGGCCGGTCTTGACCGGGGCGCCGGACCGGGCGGCCTCGTAGATCGCCTCCATGAGGATCTGATCCTGAAGGCCCTCCTCACCCGGCGTACGGGGGCGGAGGTTCTCCTGGATGCAGCGGGAGAAGTGATCCATCTCCAGGGCGAACTGGTTTTTCGGCGCGAGGATTTTCTCGTCCCGGGCCTCGCTCTTACCCTCGGCCCGGCCCACGAACAGCCGTTGGCCGCGATAGGCGAAGGCGTTCTGCAGATCGAAGGCGCCGGCGCTGGTATGGACCGCGAGGCTGCGCGATTCGTGGACCCCGTAGCTCGCCGTGCACTGAGCGATCACCCCCGAGGGGAATCGCATCGTAAAGACGACGGTCTCCTCCACCTCGCGGAACTTCGGATCGTCCTCGGGCGAGTGGATCTGCGCCTGGACCTGATCGGGCTCCTCCCCCAGCAGCGCCCGGGTACCGTTGAGGCAGTAGAGGCCGATATCCGGCAGGGAGCCGCCCCCGGCCAGCGCCTTCTTCAGCCGCCATTGTTCCGGCAGGCCGGTGGTCTGGCCGTTGAATGCCTGGATCAGTCGCGGCTTGCCGAGGCTCCCGCCCCGGACGGCCTTCACGAGGGCGCGGTTGTAGGGCTCGTACTGGCAACGATAGGCGATCATCAGCTTCACGCCGGCCCTGGCGCAGGCATCGATCATCTCGCGGCACTCGGCCGAGGCGACCGCCATCGGCTTCTCGCAGAGCACGTGCTTGCCGGCGCCGGCCGCCGCCTGCACGTTCTCCCGGTGAACGGCGTTCGGCGTGACCACGTAGACCGCCTGCACCTCCGGGTTCTGCCTGAGGCGATCCCACTCGTCATAGCCATAGACCGCGCTCTCGGGCAGCCCGTACTGCTTGGCCAGGAGTTTCGCCTTGTCCGGCGAGCCCGACATCACCGCCGCGAGCCGCGAGCGCTTGGCCTCACCGAAGGCGGGGATGATCTCATCGAGACTCAGCCGGCCCAATCCGACGATGCAGTAGCCGACCCGCTGGCCGGGGGGCTGGGGAGCCGGGCTGGGGGCGGGGGCCGGGTCGCCGGCGCCGCGCCAGTTGGGAAACAGCACCCGGTTGCCCTGCACCGCTCCGGTGTCGGCGGGAACCGAAGGACCCGCCGGGGCCGCCGTCGCGGTGCCCCCGCCAAGGGCCGCGCCGG
This sequence comes from Beijerinckiaceae bacterium, assembly GCA_022702015.1. Classification (GTDB taxonomy): domain Bacteria; phylum Pseudomonadota; class Alphaproteobacteria; order Rhizobiales; family Beijerinckiaceae; genus Methylobacterium. The sequence goes on from JAKONI010000255.1 coordinate 27,966, forward strand.
CCAGGGCACTGCCCGCCGCGAGGAGGCTGCGTCGGGAGAAGCGATCGTGTTCCGCCATCGATCCATGCCGTTGCGTCGTGCTGCGGGAACGGGGGCCGGCAAGGCAGGGTTCCGGCCCCCGTCGATCCCGTCAGTGCAAACGGCCTTTCGGAGGAGTGGGCACGA
>JAKONI010000042.1 GCA_022702015.1 Beijerinckiaceae bacterium
TTCCACTTCCAGGAGGAGGGGCCGGGCGTCGTCTTCTGGCACGCCAAGGGCTGGACCGTCTTCCAGGAGCTGATCGCCTACATGCGCCGCCGCCTGCGGGGGGACTACGCCGAGGTGAACGCGCCGCAGATCCTCGATAAGGCCCTGTGGGAGACCTCCGGCCACTGGGGCTGGTACCGGGAGAACATGTTCGCGGCCCAGTCCGCCGGCGACGAGGCCGAGGACAAGCGCTGGTTCGCCCTCAAGCCGATGAACTGCCCCGGCCACGTCCAGATCTTCAAGCACGGCCTGAAGAGCTACCGCGATCTGCCTCTGCGCATGGCGGAATTCGGCGTGGTGCACCGCTACGAACCGTCGGGCGCCATGCACGGTCTGATGCGGGTGCGCGGCTTCACCCAGGACGACGCGCACATCTTCTGCACCGAGGACCAGCTCGCCGACGAGTGCCTGAAGATCAACGACCTGATCCTTTCGACCTACGCCGATTTCGGCTTCGACCAGATCGTCGTGAAGCTCTCGACCCGGCCCGAGAAGCGCGTCGGGTCCGACGCCCTGTGGGACCACGCGGAAGCCGTGATGACCCGCGTGCTCGCGCAGATCGAGGAGCAATCGGGCGGGCGGATCAAGACGGCCGTGAACCCGGGGGAGGGCGCCTTCTACGGCCCGAAATTCGAGTACGTGCTCCGCGACGCCATCGGCCGCGACTGGCAGTGCGGGACGACGCAGGTGGACTTCAACCTGCCCGAGCGGTTCGGCGCCTTCTACATCGACGCCGACGGGCAGAAGAAGCCGCCGGTGATGGTCCACCGGGCGATCTGCGGCTCGATGGAGCGGTTCACCGGCATCCTGATCGAGCATTTCGCCGGGCACTTCCCCCTCTGGATCGCCCCGGTGCAGGTGGTGGTGGCCACCATCACCGGCGAGGCGGACGCCTACGCCGCCACGGTGATCCGGGCGCTGGAGCGGGCGGGCTTGCGGGTCGAGGCGGATCTGCGCAACGAGAAGATCAACTACAAGGTCCGCGAGCACTCCCTGGCCAAGGTGCCGGTGCTGCTGGCGCTCGGCAAGCGCGAGGCAGAGGAGGGCACGGTCTCGATCCGCCGCCTCGGGAGCCAGCAGACCCGCACCCTGCCGCTGGCCGAGGCCATCGCCGCCTTCGTCGACGAGGCCACCAGCCCCGACCGCCGCCGGGCCGACGCGGTGGCCGAGACCGTGCCGTCGAGCGACACCGTGCTCGACTCACACCACGGGGAGGCGGCGGTTCCGTAAGGCCGCGCCCTCCCTCCCCCGCAGAGGGAGGGGAGGAGGGAAAAAGATCGTGCAGGTTCCGTCCTGACTGAAAACAGGCTAGTTCAACCGGCGATGACCCGTACTGCCCTCTATGCAGGCTCGTTCGACCCGGTCACGAACGGCCATCTCGATGTCGTGCGACAGGCCTGCCGCCTGGTGGACCGGCTCGTGCTCGCCATCGGTGTGCATCCCGGCAAGGCGCCGCTCTTCTCGGCCGAGGAGCGTTCCGAACTCCTGCGGGAGACCTGCGGGCCGGTGGCGCAAGCCGAGGGGGCCATCCTCGACGTCGTGACCTTCGACGACCTCGCCGTCTCGGCGGCGCGGCGTTGCGGCGCCGGACTGTTCATCCGAGGCCTGCGGGACGGCACCGACCTCGACTACGAGATGCAACTCGCCGGCATGAACGGCACCATGGCCCCCGAGGTCCAGACGGTGTTCCTCCCCGCTTCGACCAGCGCGCGGCCCATCACCGCGACCCTGGTGCGGCAGATCGCCGGCATGGGGGGCGACGTCTCGCCCTTCGTGCCCGCCGAGGTCGCCGCCCGGCTCAAGGCGCGCTTCGCGCCGGCCTGACATCCGACAGACCAGAAGGATCCGACACGAGCCATGAAACGCCGCACGCTCCTCGCGCTCGCCCTCTCCCTCGGGCTCACCGCGCCGGCCTTCGCCGCCGATTCGAACACCGTCTACCTGCAGACCAAGGACGGCCGCATCACCATCGAACTGCGCCCCGACCTCGCGCCCAAGCACGTCAAGCAGATCAAGACGCTGGTCGCGCGCGGCTTCTACGACGGCCTGAAGTTCCACCGGGTGATCGACGGCTTCATGGCCCAGACCGGCGACCCGAAGGGCAACGGCACCGGCGGCTCGGACCTGCCCGACATCCCGGCCGAGTTCTCGCAGAGCGCCCAGTTCAAGCGCGGCACGGTGGGCATGGCCCGCTCGCAGAGCCCGAACTCGGCGAACTCGCAGTTCTTCATCTGCCTCGGCGACGCGCCGTTCCTGAACGGCCAGTACACGGTCGTCGGCAACGTCACGGACGGGCTCGACGTCCTCGACAAGATCAAGAAGGCGGCCCCCGGCGCCTCCGGCGGCGCGGTGCAGGATCCCGACAAGATCGTGCGCATGACGCTGGCCGGGAAGGCTCAGTGAGGCGGGCCTTCCGGCCCGTCCTCTGGGGCGCCCTCGTCCTCGGCGCGGCGCTGCCGGCGCGCGCCTATGACGGCGGGCATCTCTTCTCGGGCTATGTCTACCAACCCGGCGGCGGCTATGCCCTGGCCCTGCCGGAGACCCTGGCGGCGACGATCGCCGTGCCGATGGCGGACCGGCCTCCGGGCGCGGCGGACACGCTGCGGCAGCTCTTCCCGGCGCTGGCCGCCTGCTGGAGACCGCCCCACTTCGCCGCCACCCCGCAGGGGCCGGACGTGCAGGTGACGGCGCGGTTCTCGCTGCGGCGCGACGGCAGCGTGATCGGCACCCCGCGCATCACCTACGCGGCGGGCGTCTCGGGCGGGGACCGCACCACGCTCACCCGCGCCACCCTCGCGGCCCTCGGGCGCTGCACCCCGGCGCACCTCACCCCCGGCCTCGGCCGGGCCATCGCCGGCCGCCCGCTGGCCCTGCGCTTCGTCTACCATCCCCCGGCCTGACCGGCCGGCGACCCCCATCCCCCACCCGACCAACGGAGAACCGATCATGGCGGACAACGAAACCATCGTCCTCGAGACCACCAAGGGCCGCGTCGTCATCGGCCTGCGCCCCGACCTCGCGCCGAACCACGTCGAGCGGATCAAGGCGCTCGCCTCCCAGGGCTTCTACGACGGCGTGCTGTTCCACCGCGTCATCGACGGCTTCATGGCCCAGACCGGCGACCCGACCGGCACCGGCTCGGGCGGCTCCGACCTCCCCGACCTGAAGGCCGAGTTCAACGCCGAGCCGCACGTGCGCGGCACCTGCTCCATGGCCCGCACGAACTTCCCGCACTCGGCGAACTCGCAGTTCTTCATCTGCTTCGAGGACGCCCGCTTCCTCGACAAGCAGTACACCGTGTGGGGCAAGGTCGTGGAAGGCATGGACGTGGTCGACACGATCAACAAGGGCGAGCCGCCGCGCTCGCCGGACAAGATCGTGAAGGCCACCGTCGGCGCCGCCGCGTAAGGCTTTTGGCTCCTCCCCCCGCCCGGCGGGGGGAGGGACCCCTCAGGCCCCGAGCCAGGCCTCCGCCCGGGAGAC
>JAKONI010000288.1 GCA_022702015.1 Beijerinckiaceae bacterium
AGGACGTGCGCCGGGGGCCGTCTCATCCCACCCCACGGCTGCGGCAAACGGCTGCGGCAAACGGCTGCGCCGCAAGAGCGTGCTCTGTCATCCCCGGGACACGCTCCCGTTTGGAGCCCCGGGAGGAGCCCCCTCCCCGCGCTTCCCCCGCGAAAGATCGCGCGCAATGGGGTTTGGAACCGGGGTTCCGGCCCCGGGTTAGCCGTGGCGAGAGGGGACGAGCACCGGTTTCGCCGCGCCTCCCCGTGCCGCCCCCCATCCCAAGGATCCGACATGGCCGACTCCGTCGCCGACTTCTTCTGGAAGCGCTTGGCCGAGTGGGGCGTGACGAAGATCTTCGGCTACCCCGGCGACGGCATCAACGGCCTCCTCGGCGCCCTCCAGCGCGGCGACCTGCCCTTCGAGTTCATCCAAGTCCGCCACGAGGAGATGGCCGCCTTCATGGCCACGGCCTACGCGAAGTTCTCCGGCGAGATCGCCGTCTGCCTCGCGACCTCCGGGCCCGGCGCGACGCACCTGCTCACCGGGATGTACGACGCGCACCTCGATCATGTGCCGATGCTCGCCGTCTGCGGCCAGCAGGCGCGCAACGTCAACGGCGCCCACTACCAGCAGGAATTCGACCTCACGAGCGTCTTCAAGGACGTCTCCGGCTACGTGCAGCAGGCCTCCTCCCCGGCCCAGGTCCGGCACATCGTCGACCGCGCCATGCGCATCGCCAAGGCCGAGCGGAAGGTCTCGACAATCATCCTGCCCAACGACCTGCAGGACGTTCCCTACGAGGGGCCGGTGCACAAGCACGGCAACACCTTCTCCGGCGTCGGCTACACCGCGCCGAGGGTCGTGCCCTTCGACATCGACCTGCGCCGGGCCGCCGACGTGCTCAATGCCGGCAAGAAGGTCGCGATCCTCGTCGGCGCCGGGGCCCTGCACGCCACCGACGAGGTGATCGCGGTGGCGAACAGGCTCCAGGCCGGCGTCGCCAAGGCGCTGCTGGGCAAGGCCGCGCTCCCCGACGACCTGCCCTTCGTCACCGGCACCATCGGCTTGCTCGGCACCAAGCCCTCCTCCGACATGATGGCCGGGTGCGACACCCTCCTGATGATCGGCTCCGGCTTCCCCTGGGCCGAGTTCCTCCCCGAGGAGGGCCAAGCCCGCGGGGTGCAGATCGACATCGCCCCCGCGATGCTGTCGCTGCGCTACCCGATGGAGGTGCCCCTCTGCGGGGAAGCCGCCGAGACCCTCACCGCCCTGCTCCCCCTGCTGGAGCCGAAGAAGGAGGGCGGCTCCTGGCGCAAGGGCATCGAGAAGGGCGTCGCCTCCTGGTGGAAGGAGGCGGAGAATCGGGCCATGGCCAAGGCCAACCCGGTCAACCCGCAGCGGGTGACGTGGGAACTGTCCCCCCGCCTGCCCGAGCGGGCGATCGTCACCTCGGATTCCGGCTCCTGCGTGAACTGGTTCGCCCGGGACGTGAAGATGCGCCGGGGCCAGATGGCCTCCCTCTCCGGCAGCCTCGCCTGCATGGGCGCGGCCGTGCCCTACGCCATCGCCGCCAAGGTCGCCCATCCCGACCGGCCGGTCATCGCCCTGGTCGGGGACGGCGCCATGCAGATGAACAACATGGCCGAGTTGATCACCGTGGCGAAGTACATGCACCGCTGGTCGAACAAGACCTTCGTGTGCTGCGTGTTCAACAACGAGGACCTGAACCAAGTCACCTGGGAGCAGCGGGTGATGGAGGGCAACCCGAAGTTCGAGGCGAGCCAGACCATCCCGAACGTCGCCTACCACAAGTTCGCGGAGCTGATCGGCCTCAGGGGGATCTACGTCGACGATCCCGCCCGGATGGGCGAGGCCTGGGACGAGGCCCTGTCGAGCCCCGTGCCGGTGGTGCTGGAGGTGAAGACCGACCCCGAGGTGCCGCCCCTGCCGCCGTTCTTCACCTTCGATCAGGTGAAGGCCTTCATGTCGATGCTCGGCAAGGGGGATTCGCGCGAGCGCCACCTCCTCGTCGACACAGCCCGGCAGATGCTGAGTTCCGTCCTGCCCGGCGACAGGAAGTAGGCCGGCGGCGGGGGAGGCGCTACCGCTCCCGCCATGCCTTGGCGATCTGGTCGGTCAGGGGCCGGGTGAGGTAGCTCACCACGGTCCGCTCCCCGATCTGAAGCTGCGCCTCCACCCGAGCCCGGCGGACGACGAGCTCGTCCAGCGCCTTGCGGATGGTGGCGAGACTGGCCCGCGCCTGGGTCGCGTCGAGCCGGATGAGTACGTCCCCGGCCTTAACCCGCGCCCCTCGCGGACGAGGAGTGCGCCGACCACGCCGCCGGTGGGGTGCTGGACCTTCTCGACTTGCGAATCTTCCACGAGCGAACCGGGCCCGATCACCCCCAGCGCCTGTCCGGCGTGGATCCCGAGGGTGAGGTCGCGCACCACGAGGCGCGCCGTGCCGGGCGGGGCGATCCCGAGCCCTTCCACCGTCACCGTACGGGTGGGGGCGGGCAACCCGTGCGGCTGCGCCTCGGCGGGCAGGCGGGCCAGCAGGTCGGAGAGTCGGTGCCACGCCTGCCGCGTCGCCACGAAACCCTTCCAGTGGGCCACTGCGAGTTCGGCGGGGGCGAGCGCCCGGGAGACGAGGATGGAGGAGGCGATGATCGCCCCCGGGCTCGCCTCGCCCCGGATCACGAGCGACGCGCCCAGCGACAGGACCCCCGATTGCAGCATCGCGCGGAACACCTTGGCGGCGGCGCCGAACCCCCCGGCGATGTCGGCGACCCGCTGGTGGGCGGCGATGAACGCGGCGTTGACCTCGCCCCAGCGCCGGGCGAGGGAGGCCGTGAGTTCCCGGGGCGGGGCGGAAGGGCGGTTCACGGCGGTCTCGGGTCCGTTCGTCGGGTTCGGGCGGGGGGCATCGCCCGGCGGGGGGCGCGGGCGCGCGTCCCATGACCGTCCGTCCACGGTACGCGGTTTTCGTCGCGACCTGCGACGTTTTATCCCCTTTCGCCCCGCACCCGGCAAGTGCGCCTCCGGACGGGCGCGGCGCCGCTTCGTCGCGCGGGCGCGGTGCCGCCCCGTCGCGCGGGCGGGGCGGGCCATGCGCCGCAGTGGGTGTCGCCGGGGAGCGGAAGCCGCTATCAGCGCGCATGGCCAAGCGCATCAAATCCCTGCCCAAGGTGCAGGGCTCCGTTCTGTTCGACGTCTTCTACGAGGATGGGAGCCGTGCCTCGAACCGGCGCGTCCCGGTGGAGATCCTCGGGGGGCTGGACGGCGACGAGCCCGCCCGGGAACTCATCGCCGCGCAGGACGAGGAGATCGCCCGCAAGAGCGGTCGCCCCGCCCGGGCGATCGCGAGCCTCAGCCGCTCCCCCATCGCGGCCCCGAAGATCGAGGCCTGAGGCCCGCCGGGACCCCGTCCGAATAGGGCTGGCCAGCAGGCCTCGGCCGACAGGGCTTGGCTCGCACCGGCGCCGGGCGGTACATGCCCCCGCCAGCGCGGGGCCGGCGGCACGGGAGGGGCAGCATGACGTCCGTGAATCGGCTGATCGCCGGGGAACTCGGCGTGCGGGAGGCTCAGGTGGAGGCCGCCGTCGCCCTCCTCGACGGGGGTGCCACGGTGCCGTTCATCGCCCGCTACCGCAAGGAGGCGACCGGCTCCCTCGACGACGCGCAGCTCCGGCTGCTGGAGGAGCGCCTCGGCTACTTGCGCGACCTCCGGGACCGGCGCGCCGTGGTGCTGGAGAGCATCCGCGCGCAGGGCAAGCTCACCCCGGCGCTGGAGGCCGCCATCGCCGCCGCCGAGACCAAGGCGCGGCTGGAAGACATCTACCTCCCCTTCAAGACCAAGCGCCGGACCAAGGCGCAGATCGCCCGGGAGGCGGGGCTCGCCCCCCTGGCCGAGGCCCTGCTCGCCAACCCCTCCCTCGATCCCGCCAAGGCGGCGGCCGCCTACGTCGCCCCGGACAAGGGTGTGCCCGCCCCCGAGGCGGCCCTGGACGGCGCCCGCCACATCCTGACCGAGCGCTTCGCCGAGGACGCGGACCTCGTGGGGCGCCTCCGCGAGGATTTCTGGCGCGGGGGACAAGCGGTGTCCCGGGTGCGGAAGGGCAAGGAGGCGGCCGGCGCCAAGTTCGCCGACTATTTCGACTGGAGCGAGCGGCTCGAGCGGATGCCCTCCCACCGCATCCTCGCCCTGTTCCGGGGGGAGAAGGAGGAGGTGCTCGATCTTGACCTCGCCGCCGAGGGGGAGGACAGCCCCGTGGGCCAGCCTGGGCCGTTCGAGCGGGCGATCTGCCACCGCCACGGCGTCGCCGACCGGGGCCGCCCCGGCGATGCGTGGCTCCTCGACACCGTGCGCGGGGCGTGGCGCACGAAGATCCGCACCGGGATCAAGCAGGATCTGCGCGCCCGTCTGTTCGAGCGGGCCGAGGTCGAGGCGGTGAAGGTCTTCGCCGGCAACCTCAAGGACCTGCTCCTGGCCGCCCCCGCCGGGGGCCGGGCGACGCTGGGGCTCGACCCCGGCTACCGCAACGGGGTGAAGGTCGCGGTGGTGGACGCCACCGGCAAGGTGGTCGCCGTGGACACCACCTATCCCCACGAGCCGCAGCGCCGCTGGCAGGATACCGTGCAGACCCTGTCGCGCCTCTGCCGACAGCACAAGGTGGAGTTGCTGGCGATCGGCAACGGCACCGCCTCCCGCGAGACCGACCGGCTCGCCACCGAGGTGCTGGCGGCCAACCCCGACCTCAGGATGACCAAGGTGACGGTCTCCGAGGCGGGCGCCTCGGTCTATTCGGCCTCGGAGATTGCGAGCCGGGAACTGCCGGACCTGGACGTGTCGCACCGGGGGGCGGTGTCGATCGCCCGCCGGTTGCAGGACCCGCTCGCCGAACTCGTGAAGATCGACCCGAAGTCGATCGGCGTCGGCCAGTACCAGCACGATGTCGGGGACGCGAAGCTGTCGCGCTCCCTCTCGGCGGTGGTGGAGGACGCGGTCAACGCCGTGGGCGTCGACGTGAACACCGCCTCCCCTGCCCTGCTGGCCCAGGTCTCGGGGCTCGGGGCGTCGCTGGCGGCCAACATCGTGGCCCACCGCGACGGTCACGGGCCGTTCCGCAGCCGCACGGCGCTCAAGAAGGTGCCGGGCCTGGGACCCAAGACCTTCGAACTCGCCGCCGGGTTCCTGCGCATCCAGGGGGGCGAGAACCCCCTCGACAGCTCCGGCGTCCATCCGGAGGCCTATCCGGTGGTGAAGCGCATCCTGGAGGCGACGAAGAGCGACATCCGGCGGTTGATCGGCGATGGGGCGGTTCTCAAGACGCTCCAGCCCGCCGCCTTCGCGGACGAGCGGTTCGGCGTGCCCACCGTGCGGGACATCATCGCGGAACTGGAGAAGCCCGGCCGCGACCCACGCCCGGCCTTCAAGACGGCGACCTTCCAAGACGGCGTCGAGACGATCGGCGACCTCAAGCCCGGGATGCAATTGGAGGGCGTGGTGACGAACGTGGCCGCCTTCGGCGCCTTCGTCGATATCGGCGTCCACCAGGATGGGCTGGTCCACATCTCGGCGATGGCGCGGCGGCGGATCGCGGCCCCCTCCGAGGTGGTGAAGGCCGGCGATGTGGTGCGGGTGCTGGTCCTGTCGGTGGATGTCCCGCGCAAGCGCATCGCGCTGTCGATGCGCCTCGACGATCCGATCGACCGCCAGGCCCCCTCCCCCAGCCAGCGCCCCGGTGCCCGGCCGGAGGGCAAGCCCGCGCCGATCAAGTCCGCCCCGGTCAAGCCCGCTCCCGCAAAGCCCGCGCCCCGCGAGGAGGCGGAGGGCGCCCTGGCCGAGGCCCTGCGCCGGGCGGCGACCCGGCCCGGACGGTGACGCGCCGGACCTGACCGCCGGGCGTCCGGCTCAGCAGCTCAGCCGACGGCCCTCGCGGCGCCCGAAGACGCGGTAGTGGTCCGCCGCCGAGGTGATCTGGCCGTTGCGCAGGGCGCGGCGCACGTCGGGATTGCAGCGCAGGTACTCGGCGGCATCGAAGCCCCCTCCCCGGCCGTAGCCGCCGCGACGGTCCTCGTCGTCGTAGTCGCGCGCGCGCGGGCGGCGGTCGTCGTAATCCCGGCCCCGGTCGTAGCCGTAATCGCGATCCCTGCCGTAGCCGTAGGGCTGGGCAAGGGCCGGAGCCGCCGCGCCGAGGATGGAAAGGCCCAGGACCAGACTCTTGATCGTCGACTTCATCGGTATCTCCCGTTCCGCCAGAAACGCCTAAGCTGTCGATTGGTTCGATTTCCGATCCCTCCCCCTCCACGCCCTTCGTGGCGCGCGAGGGTCTGCCTCAAGAATTCCGATCCAGCGGCCTCCTGAAATCGTACTTTATCGCCCCGCTCGGCCGGTCCACGTTTCCCGGGTGGCGAGGGGAAGACGACAAGTCGAACCGCGCTGATATCGCGATCTGGGGCGTGGCGTTCGGGAACACATCAAGTCTTCGCAAGTCACTGGCCGGCGCGCCACCGATGTTCGCCCCCTACGGGCGATCACGTCGGCGTCGCGGCACCGGACATGCATGACGCCCGCGCGGACCCCGCCGGCCCATGGGCGAACCCGAAGCGAAAGGAACCGTCACCGTGATGCGCCACCTGGTCCCCGTCCTCGCCCTCTCGGCCATCATCGCGGCGACCGCGCCGGGGCAGGCGGGGGAGACCCTCGTGGTCAGCACCTGGGGCGGCAGCTTCCGCGACCTGATCGACGAGGCCATCGCCACGAAGTTCAAGGCCGAGACCGGGGCCGACGTGCAGTACGTCACGGGCGGCACCATCGACCGGCTCAACAAGGCCAAGCTCGCCAAGGACACCCCGGAGACGGACGTCACCTTCACCACGGCGCATGTGGGCTGGCTCTACGTCAACGACGGGCTCTACCAGACGCTCGACCTCGACAAGATTCCGAATGCCAGGAACCTCGTGGAGCAGGCGAAGGTCAGCCCCTACCATCTCGGCACCTGGGGCTACGTCTACACGATCGGCTACCGGGAGGACCTTGTCCCGAAGGGCATGACCTTCGGGTCCTGGGCCGACCTCTGGGACCCGAGGCTGAACAACAGCCTCGCCGCGCCGGATTTCGACCCGAGCCACATCATCGCCGTGTCGGCGATCCTGTCCGGCGGCGATCCGGCCACCTGGGAGAAGGGACAGGCCAAGCTGGAGGCGCTGAAGCCGAACTTCCGGGCCTTCTACACCAACGACGCCAACAGCCAGCAGCTCATCGCCACGGGCGAGACCCCGGTTCAGGTCGTGCTGACCATGAACGCCTACTACATGAAGGGTCAGGACGTGCCGATCACGGTGGTGATCCCGAAGGAGGGTGGCGTCCTCGGCATCGACACCGTTGCCATCAACAAGGGATCGAAGAAGGCGGATCTGGCCTACAAGTTCATCAACATCGCCCTCGACCCGGAGGTGCAGGCCAAGATCGCCGCCCTCAAGAAGGGCAGCCCCACCGTCACCAACGCCAAGGTCGATCCCGAGACCGCCAAGCTCCCCGGCGTGTTCACCACGCCCGAGCAGTGGACCACGCAGGCGATCAACATCGATCCGAAACTGCGCGCGGAGAAGACCGCCCTCTGGCGCAAGTGGTTCGCCGAAAACATCATGGCGCGCTGAAATCATGGGATCCCAAAGGACACATCCTTTGGCGGGGTCCAGGGGTAAGGCCCCTGGAAACATCGCAGGGCTCCGCCCCGCGCCCGCTAGAGGACTCGCCCTCCGGACACCCCGTGTGAGGGTCATGCGATGACGCCCGCGATCCGCCGACGGCCGTTCCTGCCGCTCTTCGTCGTGCCGGCGGCGCTGGTCGCCATCGCGATCACCGCCGGCTTGGCGGCGATCCTGCGCTTCAGCCTGCACGCCTACGTGCCGGGCTCCCTCGATGTCGGCGGCTTCACCCTCGACAACTTCGCCGACCTCGCCCGGCCCATCGTCCTGCGGGCGATGCGCGATACGGTGCTGATCTGTTTCGAGACCGCGCTCGCCACCCTGATCCTCGGCTACCCCGTCGCCTACGCCCTGGTGCGGACCCGCTCGGCGCTGCTGAAGTCGGTGATTCTCGTCACCGCCGTGACGCCCCTGTTCCTCGGCGAGGTCGTGCGGACCTATGCCTGGACGGTGGTGCTCGGCAATTCGGGCTTCATCAACGCGACGCTGCGGCAGTTCGGGCTGATCGACCGGCCGATCCAGTTCATGTTCACCGAGTTCGGAGTGGTCGTTGCCCTGGTCCACGTCACCCTGCCTGTGATGGTGATCATGCTGGCCGCCGCGCTCGCCCATATCGACCGCGACTACGAGAAGGCCGCCCAGAGTCTTGGGGCCGGGCCGGTGCGGGCCTTCCTCACCGTGACCTTGCCCCTATCGATGCCGGGGGTGGTGGCGGGCTTCACCACCGCCTTCGCCTGGACCTTCAGCGCCTTCGCCACGCCGCAGGTGATCGGCGGCGGCAAGGTCGGGGTGGTCTCGACGCTGGTCTACCAGCTCGGCCTCTCCTCCTTCAATTTCCCCGTGGCGGCCTCCCTCAGCCTCGCCGGACTCGGGCTGGCGCTGGGCACGATGTGGGCCGTGCGCCGGGCCGCCCGGCCGCTGGAAGCGATGGGAGGCCATTGATGGGCCGCCGCCTCTCCACCCGCCTGCTCCGGGTCTCGGGCCGTCTCCTGGTCGGGCTGATCCTCGCCTTCATCGTGCTGCCGGCGGTGGTCGTCACCATCGCGGCCTTCAACGAGCGGGCCATCCTCAGCTTCCCGCCGACGGGCTATTCCACCCGCTGGTTCACCCGCGCCCTCACCTACCGCGACTTCCAGACCGGCCTGTGGAACAGCCTCGTCGTGACGGCGTGGTCCTCGACCCTCGCGCTCCTCGTCGGCACCGGCTTCGCCATCGCCCTCAAGCGCTACGCCTTCCGGTTCAAGGGGACCTTGGAGGGCGTGCTGCTCTCGCCGCTGATCGTGCCCCACTTCACCATCGGCCTCGGCCTCCTGATGCTGGCGACGGGGATCGCCGCCGGCCAGGGCTTCCCGGTGCTGGTGCTGACCCACGTGATCGTGGTGCTGCCCTTCGTGATCCGCTCCGTCTTCATCTCGCTGCAGAACATCGACGGGCGGCTGGAACTCGCCGCCGCCAGCCTCGGGGCACGGCCGGGCGCGGTGCTCGCCACCATCACCCTGCCGCTGCTGGCGCCGGGGCTCGTCAGCGGGTGGCTGTTCGCGGCGATCCTGTCCTTCAACGAATTCACCGCCTCGCTGTTCGTGACGAGCCAGGCGACGCAGACCCTGCCCGTGGCGATGTACGGCTACGTCCGCGAATTCGCGGACCCGACGCTGGCGGCGGTCTCGGTGATCTACATCGCGGTGACGGCGGCCCTGCTGACCTTCGCCAACATGGTCCTCGGATTGGGCAGGGTGCTGAATGTCGAGCAGAGCCGCTGACGTGATCCCAGCCGCGGATCGTCGAAGCCCGGATCGTCCCACCCCGGACCTCGCCACTTCGGACCTCCCCGCCGCGCGGACGGCCCGGCGGGGAGCTGCCGCCGTCCTCCTCGACGGCGTGCTCAAGCGCTTCGGCACCGTCACCGCCCTGGAGGAGACGCGGCTCCGGGTCGAGCAGGGCGAGTTCCTGACCCTGCTCGGTCCTTCCGGTTGCGGCAAGACCACCCTGCTCAACCTCATGGCGGGGTTCCTGGAGGCGGATGCGGGGGAGATCCTCATCGGCGGCGAGCAGGTCACCGCCACCCCGCCCTACGAGCGCCAGATCGGCATCGTCTTTCAGAACTACGCCCTGTTCCCGCACATGAGCGTGGCCAGAAACGTCGGCTACGGCCTGCGGATGCGCGGGGTGCCGAAGCGCGAGATCGCCGCGCGGGTGGAGGAGACCCTGGCCCTGGTGAAGCTCCAGGGCTTCGCCGACCGCTCGCCCCGGCAACTCTCCGGTGGGCAGCAGCAGCGGGTGGCGCTGGCCCGCGCCCTGGTCATCCGGCCGAGGGTGCTGCTCCTCGACGAGCCGTTCTCCGCCCTCGACAAGAACCTGCGCGGGGCGATGCAGGTGGAACTGAAGGAGATCCAGCGCCGCCTCGGGGTCACGACGGTCTTCGTCACCCACGACCAGGGTGAGGCGCTGAGCCTGTCCGACCGGATCGTGGTGATGTCGGCGGGGCGCATCCGTCAGGTCGGTACCCCGGACGAGGTGTACCGCCACCCGCAGGACCGGTTCGTGGCCGGCTTCATCGGCGACGTGAACACCCTCCCCGCCCGGCTGGAGACCCTGTCGGGCGTGCGGGCCACGGTGGCGCTCGGCGACCTGCGCCGGGAGGTGGAGGCGGCGGCCCTGCGGGATCGTCCCCCGGGGAGCCCGGTGGACGTGTTCGTGCGCCCCGATCACCTGGGCGTCCGCCCCGCCGGCGAGGGCGGCACCCTCCCCGCGCGGGTGGCGGCCCTGGTCTACCAGGGCTCGCATATCGACCTGCACGCCGACCTCGCCACGGGGGAGCGGGTGGTGGTGCGGGTGCCCGGCCAGGGGGCGCTCGCCACCCATGCCCCCGGCACCGCCATCGGCCTCGCCGTACCCCAGGGGGGTCTCGTGGCGTTCCCGCCGGAGTGAGGCACGGGCACGCGCGGGCCCCCTCCCCTCCCCCGTTCCGCCGGGGGGGTCAGCGCGAGGCGGCGATCAGACCCCGCACGAAGTCGGCGCAGGCGTCGAGTTCGGCCGGCTCGATATACTCGTCCGCCCGGTGCGCCCGGGCGATGGAGCCAGGGCCGACCACCACCGAGGGCACCCCGCCCATCGCCTCGAACAGGCCCGCCTCGGTCCCGAACGAGACCTTGCCGTGGCCCTCGCCCCCGGCGAGCCGCTTGGCCAGGACCGCCAGATCCGAGGCCGGGTCGCGTTCGAGGCCGGGATAGTCGATCAGCGGCTTCACCGCGACGCCGCAGGCCGGATCGCGGGAGGCCATCTCGGCCCCCAGCACGTCGGTCGCGAAGGCGATGGCCGCCGCCGCGAGCCCGCCCGCGTCGTCGGCGGCGATGGCGCGGTACTCGAACTCCACGTCGCACCGGTCCGGCACGATATTGAGGGCGCTCCCGCCCCGGACGACGCTGCACAGACCCGTGGTGTGCGGCACGTCGTAGAGGGAATCCCGCGCCCCGTCCCGCGCCAGGGCCTCGGCGGTGAGGCGGACATGGTCGATGAAGCGGGCGGCGTACTCGACGGCGTTCACGCCCTGCGGTGCCAGCGCCGAGTGGCAGGCCCGGCCCCGGAACGTCACCCGCGCCGCCGCCTTGCCCTTGTGACCGACCACCACCTCCATCCCCGTCGGCTCGCCGACGAAGCACCCCAGCGGCTGGATTCCCCGCTCCCGCATCCGGGCGATCAGCGGCCGTACTCCGAGGCAGCCGACCTCCTCGTCGTAGGAGAGGGCGATGTGGATCGGCCGGGCGAGCCGGGCCGCCGCCATCTCGGGCATCAGCGCGAGGCAGACGGCGACGAAGCCCTTCATGTCCGAGGTGCCCCGCCCGTAGAGGCGTCCGTCGCGGGCGGCCAGCCGGAACGGCTCGCTCGTCCAGGGCTGGCCCCGGGCGGGAACCACGTCGCTATGACCCGAGAGGACGTAGCCCCTCCCCTCCGGCGGCCCGAGGGTGATCCACAGGGCCGCCTTGCCCTCCTCGGGGGTGATCCGGTCCGTCACCGCACCGGCCGTCCGGGCGAGATCCTCCACGTAATCGACGAGGGCGAGGTTGCTCGCGGCGCTCACCGTGTCGAAGGCAACGAGCCGCTCCAGCGTCTCGATGAGCGCCTGTGGTGCCGTGACGGCCATGACGACCCTTTCCCGTGAGATCCAGGCCGGCATCATGGCGGAAACCGCCGCCGGCGCGACGCGCATTTCCCCATCCCGCTGCTTCGGTTTTTCCGAAGCAGCACCCACAAAAACGCTTCTTGGCCGTATCGGTCCCTTGGGTACTCTCGGGGCGTCGGCGCGACGCGCCCGAGGAGGGACCCGATGCCCGTCCATACCCGGATCCGCCCCTTCAACACGAAGGAGACCTACCCCGAGCAGGCGCTGGACAACGACCTCTGCCAGACCGTCGTGGCGCGGGGGCGGATGGTCTTCGTCCGGGGCCAGATCGGGCAGGATCTCGACACCTGCGAGAGCGTGGCCATCGGCGACGCGGCGGGGCAGGCCGAGAAGGCCATGGCCAACATCGCCATGCTGCTGGAGGAGGCGGGCTCGAAGCTCGAGCACGTCTGCAAGATCACGATCTACCTGATCGATCCGCGCTACCGGGAGCCCGTCTATCGCACGGTCGGGCGCTGGCTGAAGGGCGTGCACCCGGTCTCCACCGGCATCGTGGTGTCGGCGCTGGCCCGGCCGGAATGGCTCGTGGAGATCGACGCCATCGCCGTGATCCCGGACTAGGGCCATGACCTTCTCCATCGTGGCGCGCTGCGCGTCGAGCGGCCTGTTCGGGGTCGCGGTCTCGTCCTCCTCCCCGGCGGTGGCCGCCCGCTGCGCCCATGCGCGGGCGGGGGTGGGCGCCGTGGCCAGCCAGAACGTCACCGACCCTCGCCTGGGCCGCCGGGCCCTCGATCTGATGGCGCTCGGCGCCAGTGCCGCCGAGGCGGTGGCGGTTCTCGGGCGGACCGGTGGGCCGATGGCGTACCGGCAGGTGCTCGCGGTGGATGCGGCCGGGGGCTCGGCGATCCATTCGGGCCCGAAGGCGCTGGGCACCTGGGCCGAGGCGAGGGCCGAGAACGTGGCCTGCGGCGGCAACATGCTCGCGGATCCGGGGGTGCCCCAGGCGATGGTGGAGGCCTTCCTCGGCTCCACCGGCCCCCTCGGCGACCGGCTGATCGGCGCCATGCGGGCTGCGCTCGCGGCGGGGGGCGAGGCCGGGCCGGTGCATTCGGCCGGGCTGCTCCTGGTACGTGAGGTCGAATGGCCCGTGGCCGACCTGCGGGTCGACTGGACGGAGGCCTGCCCCATCGCGGCGCTCTCCGACCTCTGGGCCCTCTACGCGCCGCAACTCGACGCCTATGTCACCCGCGCCCTCGACCCCGCCGCCGCGCCGAGCTACGGCGTGCCGGGCGACCT
>JAKONI010000299.1 GCA_022702015.1 Beijerinckiaceae bacterium
ATGACTGCCGAGCGCCGCCGGGCGCTTCTGAGTGCTAACCCGTTCAATGCGGGGAGCGTGGTGACGGCGCTGGAAATGGACAGCTACGCGCCACTTGCCTTTCTGCCGCCGATCCGGACCGGGGACCGGGGTGGGGTGTACGAAATCCGGACTTACCACCTGAAGCCCGGCGGACTTCCGCCAACCCTCGCTGGCTGGGAAGCGGCTATTGCACCGGCACGTGAGTATACCGAGCATCTCGTCACGAATTTGTACGCCCTCGATGGAGCACCGCGGATCACACACATCTGGGGCTTCAGGAGCTTGAAGGAGCGGGCCGATTTACGCGCCTGGGCCTATGGTGCTGGAGTCTGGCCGCCTAAGGGAGGCCCAGAGCAGATTGCCGAAGCAACTTCAACCATTGCGCTTCCACAGGGGCCATCTCCCCTGGCGTAAATGTTCCTTAGAGTGGCTTGTAGATGATTGCCTTCGGATCACGTAGGCGGCCGTCAGGATGACTGACATGGGTCGATAGCGGGACGTCCGCCAAGGGTGGATTTGAGACGTCACGCTTCGCGGCGGAGAAACGTGGACGCGGACCCTGCCGTCGCACCCACTTTTGACCCTAATCGCAAGTTGCGAAGGGACGCTTGCAGGCTGATTTATCAGGACGGCTGATCCGCCTCCAAGAACGACATCACGGTTCCGCCCTCAAGGTGGGAACGGGGCGGACGCCGGCGAGAAAAAGACTGACTGCGGCGCGCCGGTGCCTCTCTTGGGCTTCCGGGTTCACCTCGATGCCGTACAGCGCCTGCTTGGAGCTGCGACCCATCACGAGATTGAGGAAGAGTTCGGCGGCGATCTGGGGATCGTCGACCGCGATCTGTCCCTGCTCGGCCATGACACCGAGAAGCCCCGCGACCGCCCTGACGCCGCGGAGCCAGCCCTCCTCGTAGGCGAGCTTGGCAAGGTTGGGGAACTGCATCGCTTGGCCGGCGATGCAGCGGGTGAGCGCGGCGGCCCCGGGTGCCTGGGAGCGGTCGAGGAGATTGCGGCTCAGCTTATCCAGGACCGTCGCGGCATCCGTCGGTGTGGCGCGCAGCGCCTGCGCCTCGGCCGCCGCCGAGAGGGGCGCAAGCCATTCCCGGATGCGATCCTGCAGGACCGCCTCGAACAGTGCGCGCTTGTCCTGATAGCGGGAATAGAGCGTCGGCTTGCTGACGCCGGCGGCTTCCGCCACCGCGTCGATGGAAGTGCCGTCGAAGCCGCGTTCGATGAACAACTGGGTGGCGACCTCCACGATGCGCGCCTCGCGCCGAGCGGCCTCGTCACGCGTCGGCCGACCGCCGGAACCTCGCTTGGGCGTCGACTCGGGCTCGGCCATTGTGGTCGCCCCCATCATCATTCTCCTTGTCACGTTCCACGCCGTCCGATATCAATACCCTACCGTATCGTATTGATTTTGGCCACCACCATGGACGCTCCACTGCGTGACCTTCCCAGGCCGGAAGCTCAAGCCGCAACCGCTGCCATTGGGGCCAGTCCTACGCCAACCGGCTCGGTTCCGCCGGTGGGTGCAACAGTAGCCAAGCGCCGCAAGACACGCCTGATCCTTCCTATCCTCCTCCTCGCCGCCCTCGGCGGCGGTTGCAGCTACGGCTGGCACTGGTGGATTGTCGGCCGATTCCTGGAGACCACCGAGGACGCCTATCTGCAGGCCGACAAGGTGACGGTCGCACCCCGCATCGCCGGTCACGTCGCCGAAGTGCTGGTCGGCGACAACCAGCCGGTGAGGGCCGGCGACGTCATTGCCCGCCTCGACGACCGCGAGTACCGGGTCATGCTCAAGCAGGCCGAGGCCGAGGTCGGGAAGAGCCGCGCCCAGCTCCTCGGGACGGCGGCAGCCATCCTGCAGCAACAGGCACAGGTCGCCTCGGCCAAGGCCGAGGTCGAGAACACCGACGCGGCCCTCGACTTCGCCGGCAAGGAATACACCCGCTACCAGAACCTGCTGCAGACCGGCTCCGGCACGGCGCAGCGCCAGCAGCAGGCGGATGCCGACCTGAGGCAGAAGCGGGCGGCGCACGACAAGTCCGTCGCCTCCCTCGACGCCGCCCGCAAGCAGGTCGACAGCCTGAGGGCTCTCGAAGGCAGCGCCCGGGCGAGCCTGGAAGCCGCGCAGGCGAAGGTGGAGCAGGCGCAACTCAACCTGACCTACACGACCGTCACGGCGCCCATCGATGGAACTGTCGGCGACCGCTCGCTGCGCGTCGGCCAGTTCGTCTCGGCGGGCACGGGCCTGCTCACGGTGGTGCCCATGGGTCGCGACATCTACCTCGTGGCGAACTTCAAGGAGACGCAGACCGGGCACATGGTCGAGGGCCAGCACGTGACCTTCACAGTCGACGCGCTCGGCGACCATGAGTTCGAGGGCCGGGTCGAGAGCTTCTCGCCCGGTACCGGAGCGCAGTTCGCCCTGCTGCCCCCCGAGAACGCCACCGGCAATTTCACCAAGGTCGTGCAGCGCGTACCCGTCCGGGTCGCCCTCGACGATGCCGATCCGATGCTCGGTCGCCTGCGCCCGGGCCTCTCTGTCGAGGCCACCGTCCATCTTCATGACGCCGTTGGGCCCGTGACGCCGCATTCGCGTCGGCCGGCGACCGCCCTTGTCAGCGAGGCGCTGCCCCGATGAGCGCGGTGGCCGCGGCGGGGGCGCCCGAGGTCAAGGCGAGCGCCCGCGACTGGCTCGCGGTATTCGGGGCGATCCTCGGCGCCTTCACCGCCATCCTCGACATCCAGATCACCAACGCCTCGCTCTCCGACATCCAGGGCGCGCTCGGCGCCTCCACCGAGGAGGGGAGCTGGATCTCGACCGCCTACCTGATGGCCGAGATCATCGTGATCCCGCTTACCGGCTGGCTCTCCTCGGTCGTTGGCCTGCGCCGGTACCTGTCGGTGAACACGATGCTGTTCACCGCCTTCTCCCTCGCATGCGCGCTCTCGACGTCGCTCTCGCAGATGATCCTATTCCGCGCCGGCCAGGGCTTCACCGGCGGCGTGCTGATCCCGACCGCCATCGTCATCGTGCGCACGCGCCTGTCCAAGAGCCAGCAACCCATCGGTATCGCGATGTTCGGGCTGACCGCCACCTTCGCACCGGCCATCGGTCCGACAGTGGGCGGCTGGCTCACCGACAACCTGTCCTGGCACTACATCTTTTACCTGAACCTGATCTTCGGTCCGCTCGCCGCCGCGATCCAGCTCGGCGCCTTCGACAACGTGCCGGCGCGCTGGGCCGAACTCTTCAAGGGTGACTGGATCGGCATAGGCCTCATGGCCACCGGCCTGCCGGCCCTGACCTACGTCCTGGAGGAGGGGCAGAGGAAGGATTGGTTCGGCTCGCCCGTCATCGGCTGGGTCAGCCTTCTCGCGGCCTTCGGCATCACCGGCTTCATCGCCCGCGAATTGATGGCCGCTCGGCCCTTCATCAACCTGCGGGTGCTCGCCCACCGCTCGGTTGGCGGATCATGCGTGCTGATGACGGTACTCGGCGCCGTCTCGTTCGGTTCGATCTACATCATCCCGGTCTACTGCGCGCAGATCCAGGGCTACAACGCCCAGCAGATCGGCTACGTGGTGATGTGGTCGGGGCTGCCGCAGCTGCTGTTGTTCCCGATGATGCCGCTAATCATGCGGACGTTCGACGCCCGGCTGCTGGTGGTAACCGGCACGCTGTTCTTCATCGCGAGTTGCTGGATCAACGTCGGGCTGACCCACGACGTCGGCGCCGACCAGCTCATTCTGCCGCAACTCCTGCGCGCCATCGGCCAGCCGCTCTTCACCATCCCGCTCTCTCAGCTCTCGACGGCGGGCCTCGCCCCGCGGGACACGGCCGACGCCTCGGCGCTGTCGAACATGATGCGCAACCTCGGCGGCTCCATCGGAATCGCCATGCTCTCGACGATGATCGACCGGCGCGAGCACATGCATTTCTCGGTGCTGGCCGAGGCCATCACGGTGAACGCCACGCGGACCCAGGAGCGCCTGTCCTCCCTGGCCGCCGACCTGCACGGGCACATCGCCGACCAGGCGGCGGCCAAGGGCGCCGCCATTGGGATGCTGGCGGCTCAAGTCCGTCGGGAAGCCTACGTCATGGCCTATGCAGATGGATTCTACATCGTTGGCGTCAGCTTGGTCCTCAGCCTCGGCGTTGTCGCCATCCTCAAGAAGCCGCAGCGGACGGCGGGCCCCATCGAGGCCCACTGACCCCAGGCCCGTTCGAATCGTGCCGCCCCCTCGCGTGACGGTGCGACCAGTGGCCGGCCCGCGCATGCCCCCTCGCGAAGGCCGGCCACGTCTCCCCAGGATATTTTCATATATAAGAAAGAGAGAGTGAAATACACGTCCGCTCTTGAGAGCCGCACGGCCGCGCATGAATGACTGGGTTGGGTCGGAAGCGGGATGGCGGCTTCTTTGACGCCCTACCTTAAGCGGTCATTCCGCATGCGACCC
>JAKONI010000052.1 GCA_022702015.1 Beijerinckiaceae bacterium
GTCGTCGCCCCCCTGCCGCCGCGCCGCCCGTCGGACGCGCTGATGCTGGCGTCGGCAGCGGTGGCGATGCCCCTGCCCCCGCCGCGTCCCGTGCAGCTGGCCTCCCTCGACGGCGGGATGGCGCACCTCGCCCCGGCGCCCAAGGCGGCGCCGACCCCGATGCTCCCTGCCCCGATTCCCACTGTCGCTCCGGCGGCGCGGGCCCGCCTCGTCAAGCCGGATGCCGACGCCAAGCAGCAGCTTCAGGCGTTGTTCGAGGCGGCCTCGACGGGGGCCGGAACCGGGCGAAACGCCCCCGTCCACCTCACCACGGCGCGCGCCATCGCCAACGCGCCGGACAAGGCCGTGTCGGCGACGCCGGGGCCGCTGACGACGCGCTTCACCCGCAACGTCCCGGAGACCGCTCTCCTCGGCGACCGGTTCTCCGGGTCGGCCGCGAGCTTCCTGCGCCCGTCGCAGTAAGGCCGACGGGGATCAGTCGTCCTCGCCCGCGTCGATGGGGCGGTAGACGTGGATCACGCGCCCGTCGGGATACACCACCGACCGGCGACCCATCGCGAGATAGCCGGAGCGGACGGCGGTGCCGAGGCGTTCGAGCCTCTCATCCTCGTAGTCATGGGGAAAATCGACCGCGCGATACGCCGGATAGGAACCGGCCACGAACGGCCGACGCGGCGCGAGGATCGGCGCCGGATGGCGGGCGGCGATGACGGGCTGCCGGCGCGGTGCGGGCCGGGCGGCCACGTGAGCCTTGTGCCGCTTCGGCCGCGCCGCGATCCGCTGCCGCCGGGACATCGCCATGCCGGCGGGCGGCTCCGTTCCCTTGGTCCTGGAGGCGACTCCGGGCGTCGTGGCAGGCTTCGGGGTAGGATCGGGGACGGTCGCGGCCGGCCGGTCGCCCTCGGCTTTGCGGGCGGGCGGATCGGACCACGTGGAGGCGGGGCCGGCGGCGAGGGCGGTACCCGCCGTCAGGCAGAGGGCAAGGGCGATGAGGCTGCTGCGCATGCCGGGCGCCATGATGACCCTCCTGGAGCGGTGCGACGGACCCGATTTGGCTGACACTGCTTATACAACGCCGGGGCGATTCTACCTATCGAACAACCACCGGCGATCGATAACTTGCCGGGCAATGTCCCGGGCGTCGGCAGGACGGGCTCAACCTCCGAGGTCGTTGGGTGAGTGCGTCCCTGGACGGAGTTTTTGGAATTCCCGCGCTGCAAGACCGCAGGACGGAACCCCCGCCCCTCGGCCCGGTTGGCTGGCCGATGCCCACCACCGACGATAGCCGCGATCCGACCCCCCTGCGGGTCAGCGTCGACCTCAACTTGTGCCAGGCCTACGCGCAGTGCTGCTACGCCGCGCCACGCCATTTCCGGCTCATCGGCCGGGAGGCGCTGTTCTACGATCCGGCACCCTCGGCGGACGCCCGGGCGGATATGGAGCGGGCGCGCATCTCCTGCCCCGTCCAGGCGATCCGGGTCGAGGACCCCGATGTCTGACGTTGCCGCCCTCACATCGGATAGCCACGCGGTCGTCGTCGGGGGTGGGCTCGCCGGCCTGCGAGGCGCCGAAGCCATGCGCGACGCTGGCTTTGAAGGCCGCCTGACAATCGTCGGCAACGAGCCCCACCGGCCCTACGACCGGCCGCCGCTGTCGAAGCACGTCCTCACCGGGCTCCTTCCCCCGGACGTGACGCGGCTTCCGAGCGACCTCGACGGTGACGTGGAATGGCGCCTCGGCGTCGGAGCCGCCTCCCTCGACCGGGGGGCGCGGACGCTGCGCCTCACCGATGGGACGACCCTGCGTTACGACGCGCTCCTCATCGCAACCGGGACGCGGGCGCGGCCGTGGATCCACCCCGAGGAGGAGCGGCTGCCCGGTGTCTTCTCCATCCGCAGCCGGGACGACGCCGCCTCCCTGCGCGCCGCGCTGGTGGCTCGGCCGAAGCGTGTGGTGGTGATCGGTGCCGGGTTCATCGGCTGCGAGGTTGCCGCCGTCTGCCGCGAACTCGATCTGCCGGTCTGCCTCATCGATCCGAGCCCCTCGCCCCTGGGGCGGGTCATCGGATCCGCCGTCGGCGGATTGATCGGTGCCGTCCACGAGGGCTGGGGCGTAGAGATGCGCCTCGGGGCGGAGGTCGCCCACCTCGAAGCGAAGGGCGGACGCTTCGTCGGCGTGCGCCTGAAGGACGGCGGTCGGATCGAGGCCCAGGTGGCGGTGGTGGCGCTGGGCGCCGTGCGCAACACCGAATGGCTCGACGGCTCCGGCCTGTCGGCCGATTCCGGGGGTATCGATTGCGACGAGCGTGGCTTCGTCACCGACGCATTCGGCCAACCCGATCCCCGGATCGCGGCGGCGGGCGACGTGGCCCGGTTCCCCCACCCCCTCTACGGCGGCCGACGCATCGCCCTGGAGCATTGGGGGCATGCCGTGGCGCAGGCCCGCCACGCCGGCCGCCTGCTCGCGGGCGACGCCAGCGGCCCCGTCTACGGGGCCGTGCCGAACTTCTGGTCGACGCAGGGAGACATGGTGGTGAAATCCGTCGGCCTGACGGAGGGAGCCGATGCCGTCGCCATCGTCCAGGGCGATCCCGCCGAGCGCCGGTTCGTCGCCCTCTACGGCCGGGCCGGACGCTGCGTCGCCGCCGTCTCGGTGGACAGCGCCCGCTGGCTCCCCGCCTACGGCCACCTGATCGAGACGGCCGCACCCTTCCCCCCGGCCGAGGCCGTCACCGACCGCCCCTCGCGCAAGATCGACATCCTCGACCCAGGCTTCGCCTGAGCCCCGGCACCCCCTACGGACGCCCCGCGATGCCCGACGACACCCTTCTCAACCAGATCAAGGATCCGGCCAACCGGCCGAACCCTTATCCGCTCTATGCCCGCCTGCGGCAGCACCCGGTCTCGCTCCAGGATGACGGCTCCCCCGACGGAGTGTGGGTCGCCTCCACCCACGGGGCGATCAGCAGCCTGCTCGGCGACCCCCGGGTCAGCTCGGAAACCCTGCCCCCGGCGGATCGTCCGAAGACCGGCAACCCGATCACCGACTTCCTCATCAAGCCGATCCGCGACCGGATCGTGAACAACCATCGCCCCTTCATCTTCCGCGATCCCCCCGACCACGACGCCCTGCGCTCGGCGGTGATGCACCAGTTCACCAGCGAGCGGGTGCAGGGGATGCGGGAGCGCTCCGATCGCCTCGTGGAAGAGTTGCTCGATGCCAAGCGCGACGTCCGCCGCTTCGATGTCGTCGATGACCTCGCCTATCCGCTGCCCGTCACCGTGATCTGCGAGTTGTTCGGCGTGCCCCGGGAGGACGAGCCGAAGTTCCATGAATGGGCGACCCAGCTCGCCTCCGCCCTCGAACCGGATAGCCTCACCAACGACGAGACCCGGGCGAAGAACAGCCGCACCTTCGATGCCATCGCCGGGTACATGGGCGACCTCATCAAGGAGAAGCGCAAGCACCGGGGGGACGACATGCTCTCCGGGCTCGCCAACGACACGACCCCCGACGGCGTGAAGATGGGCGACTACGACCTCATCGCCACGGCGGTGCTGATGCTGGTCGCCGGGCACGAGACGACGGTGAACCTCATCACCAACGGGTTGCTGACGCTTCTGCGCCATCCCGACGAGATGGAGCGCCTGCGGGCCGATCCCGGCCGCGCCCCACGGGTGATCGAGGAATTGCTGCGCTACGAGCCGCCGGTGCAGTTCCGCCTGCGCCGGGCGATCAGCCCCATCGACATCGCCGGCATCACCATCCCCGAGGGGGGCGACATCCTCCTGCTCCTCGCCGCCGGCAACCGCGACGCGGCGGTGTTCCCCGACCCTGAACGGTTCGACCCGGACCGCAAGGGGGTCCGGCACCTCGGATTCGGCGGCTCCCTGCACTATTGCCTCGGGGCTCCGCTCGCCCGGTTCGAGGCCGAATCCGCCCTCACCGCCCTCGCCCGCAGGCTGACCTCTCCCCGGCTGGTGGAGGACCCGCCCCCCTACCGCGCCGGCGCCGCCCTGCGCGGCCCGCAGCATCTCCATGTCGCCATCGAGGGCATGGGGGATTAGGGCGACGGCACCGCCCCGGCGGGGAACGTCATGGTGTGCGAGGTACCGGCGCACCGTGATCCAAGGATCACGGCAAGCGTCTACCGAAGCGGCTTGGCGAGGTTGACGGCCAGCGCCGAGGCCAGCGTCGAGAGGTAGGCGTCGTCCTGCGTGTCGGCGATGCGTTCGGCCTCGCCGCCGCTGTTGGCGGCCACCGACATCATCAGCATCAGGGCGGTGATGGTGGCTCCGGTCCCGGCCGAGACGGCGAGCCAAGCCCGCACCGCGGCGCGGGGCACGATGGCCTCGGCATCGCAATCTGTCAGAAGGAGCGGGGTCGGACTGCAATCGCTCATGGGCGGCTGTGTCACCGGCGGCAACCGGGGCCGGACGATCCGACCAACGGCCTCGAGTTGTGACCCTCGCTAACATGCAACGTGTGGAAACGGCAGAGGTTCAAGGACCGCCGCGCGGGGATTCACCATTTTTCCTGGGGCGAGGGTTGATCGGTCGTTTCCTGCCCAGACCCCCGCGCGACTCGGAAGCGCGCGGCATCCCTCATGACGGCTGCGTCGGCGCACCTGTCGCAGCCCTGGCCTCACACTGAGGGCCTGACGAAGGGCTCGTGAGATCCCCCGCCCCCCATCCTGAGGTGCGGCGGAGGGGTCAAGGGATCGGGGAGCTTCCCGAAGGCCACCTTCGGGGGCCCGCCGAGGCGGGCGCCTCAGGATGAGGGCGAGAGTGGGACACAAGCTGACTGTCCGGCCAGACACTCAGCCGGCCGGGGCGTCAGGATGAGGAGGAAGGATCGGACTACCCCAAACTCATCCTGCCGGATGCTAGCCGGCTTCGCCGCCGTTGCTGTTGCCCAGCGCCGCCTGGGCGGCGGCGAGGCGGGCGATCGGCACCCGGTAGGGCGAGCACGACA
>JAKONI010000306.1 GCA_022702015.1 Beijerinckiaceae bacterium
CTTCGCGGCGGCACCTCGGGATGAGGGCGAGACGGGGAGAGCCGCCGGCTTCTCGGTCAGGCTCTCCAGGATGAGGGAGAGCCCGGGATCGGACGAGATGATCGTATTTCGCGAACGTCCCTACCAGGCCAGCCGCTCGATCACGGCGCTCGGGTGGACGGGCTGCCGGGCGAGCCATTCCGCCACGTCCCCGAGGCGGTGGTGCTCGGCGGAGACGCCCAGTTCCTCCGCATGGATGCCCCGGGCGACGAGGAGGCTCGCGATGCCGAACCCGCTCGCCCCGGTGATGTCGGTGCGGATGGCGTCGCCCACGGCGATCACCCGCGCGAGGTCGTCGGGGCCGCCGCCGTCGAGGGAGGCCGCCACCGCGACGGCCGCCTCGTAGACCGGCCGGTGCGGCTTGCCGGCGTAGATCACCGGGCCGCCGCACTCCGCATAGGCCTGTGCCAGGAGCCCGGCGCAGGGGATGAGGCGGTTGCCGCTCTCCACCACGAGGTCGGGGTTGGCGCAGATCATCGGCAGGCCGCGCCCGGCCAGCCGGGTGAGTTCCTCCCGGTAATCCTCCGGCGTCTCGGCGCGGTCGTCGAACAGGCCGGTGCAGACGACGAGGTCCGCCTCCGCCTCGGGCACCAGGGTCAGGTCGAGGCCGTGGAACACGCCGAGGTCCCGTTCGGGCCCGAGGTGGCGGATCCTCGCCCCCGGCCGGGCCCGGATGAGGTCGCGGGTGAGGTCCCCCGAGGTGAGGATGGCGTCGTAGGCCTCGCGCGGCACGCCGAACCGGTCGAGGATGCGGCCGACGCCGTCCCCCGGCCGGGGGGCGTTCGAGACCAGAACGACCCGGCGACGGCGCGGCCCCGGCAGGGCGCGGAAGCGGATCAGCGCCTCGCTCGCCGCCGGGTGGGCCTTCTGGCCGTCATGGAGCACGCCCCAGACGTCGCACAGGATGAGATCGTACCCCTCGGCGATGCCGGAGAACCCGGCGAGGGTGGGGATGCGTGCGGTCATCGTCGGGGGGTTCCAGTGAAAGTCAGGGTCTCAGGCCTTGGCGAGCCTGTGCTCGCCGAAGAAGTCGAGCATCGCCCGGGAGGCATCGGGTCCCTCGGGGTCGGTGTAGCTGCCCTCCGGCCGGCCGCCGGACCAGGCATGGCCCGCCCCCCGGATGCGCCAGTCCTCGACCACCACCCGGCCGGTCCGGTCCGCGTAGCGCGTCCGCACGTAGGGGTGGCCGCGCAGGCGGGCATCGGTCGCCTCGACGTTCTCGGCGATGGCCGTCAGCCCCGAGGCCTCGGCCTGCGCCAGGATCTGGTCCGCGTTGCGGACGCTCACCGTGTTGTCCTCCATCCCGTGGAAGATGATCGTCGGGATGCGCTTGGGCGCCACCGTCGCGCCGAAGCTCGGGCCCGCTCCGAAGCCCGGCGCGCCGCCCTGCATGGCCATGAGCGCCGACCCGAGATCCCGGGCGCAGCCCGCCGCGAGGCCGGAATGGACGCCGACGGCGGCGTAGAGATCGGGATAGGCATGGGCGATGTTCATCGCCGCCGCGCCACCCGCCGACATGCCGGCGATGTAGACCCGGGCCGGATCGATGCCGTAGGCGCCCAGCACCTCCTGGGTGATGCCGGCCACGATCGCCGCCTCGCCGGAGGCCCGCCCCTGGTCGGCGGGATCGTACCACTTCCAGCACTTCTGCGGATGGGCCGAGCGGTTCTGCGCGGGGTAGGCGACGTAGAAGCCGCCGCGCTCGGCCAGCGCGTTCATGCCCGTGCCGGCGGCGAAGTCATCCGGGTTCTGGGTGCAGCCGTGCAGCATCACCACCAGGGAGGCGGCAGCCTCGGGCTGGCTCGGCACGAACAGCTTGTAGTCGCGGCCGCCGGTGGGGCCGGAATGGCTGAGGGCGAGGAACGCGCCGCCGCCGGGGGTTTGCGACGGGGCCGACGGCGTGCGCAGCGGCTGGCTGAGGCCCTTCACGATCGGCGCGAGGCCCCGCACCACGCTGTCCACCACGTCCCGGACGCGCAGGTTCGGCCCGGCCTCGCCGCCGGGGCGGGCCCCGGAGAGGGGGGCACCCCCGGACAGGCTGCGCTGGATCAGGGCGGTGGCCTCATCCAGGCGGCCGAGGCCGGTGAGGCGCGTGGCCTCGGCCATATCCGCGAAGGGATCGCCGGAGGACCCCTTGCGGCCGTGGGAGTCGGGCTTGCCGAGGAAATCGGTCATGGAATGTGCCTCGTCTCGGGGAGGGATCAGCGAAGGCGGTCGGCGAGCGCCGCGCGGACGGCGGGGCTGGCCTGCAGGCTGCCGAGGACGGTCAGCGTGCCGATCGTCTCGCGGGCGAGTTCGGGGGTGACGTCGGGGCCGATGGAGGCGAGCCCCAGGACACGGATGTCGAGCATCCGCCCCTCGGCCCGGGCGGCCTCAAGCTCAGCCCTGCCGATCCGGTAGAGGCCGAGTTCGACGCTGCGCCGCTCCACCGATTGCTTGGTGATGTCGGCATGGCGGCCGATCTGGTTGCGGATCGCCGTGCGGATGAAGTCGCTGCGGTTGGCGTAGACGCCCTCGGCCACGAGGAGATCGACATAGCCGAGATCGACATGGCCGAGGTTGATCGTGATCTTCTCGCTCTCCGGCATCCGTGCGCCGTTGAGCCCCTGGACCTGTGCCATCGCCCGCCCTTACCATCCGTGTGGATGGCATATAGCTGGCGTTTTCCGCATTGCAACAGGGATTGCTGCGTTGCGAGACGAGCCCGACGCTCAGTTCGCCTCCGCCGGCGGGATGTAATCGGTCCAGATTGCCGCAGGGCCGAGGCTGGCCCGGAAGACGTCGTGCCGCTCCCGTTCGGCGTCGCTCAACCGGCTGCGGTAGGTCCGCGGGGGAGCCGCGACGGCGCCGGGTAGATCGGGCCCCGTGGGGGCGGCCGCCTCGGCGACGAGGAGCCCGAGGCTCGTCTGCTTGCCGCCGAGCAACTCGACGTACACCTCCGCCAGGATCTGGGCATCGAGGAGGGCGCCGTGCTTGGTGCGGCGGGAATTGTCGATGCCGTAGCGCGAGCACAGGGCATCGAGGTTGTTGGCGGCACCGGGATGCTTGCGCCGGGCCATCGGCAGGGTGTCGACCACGTCATCCAGGGCGATGGGCGGCGGCGCGCCGGCCCCCAGCCGCGCGAACTCCATGTTGATGAAGCCCACATCGAAGGGGGCGTTGTGGATCACCAGTTGCGCATCGCCGAGGAACTCAAGGAACCCGGGCAGGATCTGCTTGAACAACGGCTTGTCGGCGAGGAACGCATCGGACAACCCGTGGACCCCGAAGGCCCCCTCGGAGACCGCCCGCTCGGGGTTGATGTAGCAGTGGTAGGATTTGCCGGTGGGGATGTGGTTGAACAGTTCCACCGCCCCGATCTCGATGAGGCGGTCGCCGTTCTTGGCCTCCGTGCCGGTGGTCTCGGTGTCGAGGACGATCTCGCGCAGCATGGGTTGGCGACTCGCAGGTCAGGGCGTCGGACCCTAACCGCATTAGGGGCCGGCGGTTAAGCGCCCGTGCCTGCCGGGATCGTCGCTCAGCGGGACAGGCTCCGGTACACGCAGTCTCGGCCCCGGTCCTCGTAGCCGGCGGGGCAGGCGACGACGCAGGCGCCGGCGGCGAGCTTCCTCGGCGGCGGACAGGGACCGGCGGGTTGGGCCAGGGCCGGACCCGCCGGGATCAGGAGGAGGGTGGCGAGGAATGGCCGACGCCAATGTCGGGGTCGGCATCCCGCCCCCGATGACGGGAGGGTATCGTTCAGGGGCATGGGGCAGCCTTTCGTAGTACCCCGACAACCCCCCACGGTCCCCTTCAGATACCGCTACCGGAGCGAAGGCCGGGCTGTGCCCGTCACGGCCGCCACGATCCGCGCCACCTGCGCCTCGGCGGCGGGAAATCCGCTCCCCGTGTCGATGACGTAGTCGGCCCGCGCCCGCTTCTCCGCGTCGGGCATCTGCTTGGCGAGGATCGCGGCGAAGGCGCCCTCGGTCATGCCCGGCCGGGCGAGGACCCGCGCCCGCTGCACGTCCGCCGGGGCGCTCACCACCGCCACCGCGTCGCAGCGGCCCTCGCCCCCGGTCTCGTAGAGAAGCGGGATATCGAGGACGACGAGGGGCGCGCCGGCGTGATCCCGCAGGAAGCCGTCGGACTCCGCCCGCACTAGCGGGTGCACCAGGGCTTCGAGCCGGGCGAGGCGCTCCCGTTGGCCGAGCACCGCATCGCGCAGGGCCGCCCGGTCGACCCCGCCCTGCGGATCAAGGGTGCCCGGGAAGTCCCGGCCGATCGCCGCCGCCGCCGCGCCGCCTGGCCCGTAGAGGGCGTGGACCGCCGCATCCGCGTCGTGGACCGGGACGCCTAGGGCCCGGAACATCGACGCCGTCGCGGACTTGCCCATGCCGATCGAGCCGGTGAGCCCGAGGACGAAGGACTTCGGGCCAGTGGGTCCGCTCACGGGGCGAGATCCGCCACGATCCGGTCGCGCAGGGCTGGCGTCACCGCGGGGCGGACGCCGAACCACGCGGCGAAGCCCGGCACCGCCTGATGCAGCAGCATCCCGAGCCCATCCACCGCCGCGAGGCCCCGGGCGCGGGCGGCGGCCAGCAGGGGGGTCTCCAGCGGCGCGTAGACGATATCCGCCACCGCCGCCCCGGCCGGCAGGGGCGCGAGGTCGAGATCGAGGGGCGGCTGCCCCTTCATGCCCAGTGAGGTGGTGTTCACCAGGAGACCCGCCCCGGCCATCGCCGCCGGCAGATCGTCCCAGGCCAGGGCCTCCGCGACGCCCGGCGCCAGGGCGGCGACGGCCTCCGCCCGCGCGGGGGTGCGGTTCGCCACGAGGATGCGCCGCACCCCCCGCTCCGCGAGGCCCACCACGATCGCCCGCGCCGCGCCCCCGGCCCCGAGGATCACCGCCGCGCCCCGCCCCGGCCAACCCGCGCCGAGGTCGTGATCGAGATGGGCGCAGAAGCCCGGCGCGTCGGTGTTGTCGCCGAGGAGACGGCCCTCCTTCACCACCAGGGTGTTGACGGCCCCGATCGCCCGCGCCCGGGGCGTCAGCTCGTCCGCCAGGGCGAAGGCGGCCTCCTTGTGCGGAATCGTGACGTTGCCCCCCGCGAAGCCGGAGGCGGGCAGGGCGTGGAGGAAGTCCGCGAAGTCGGCCGGGGCCACGTCGAGACGCTCGTAGGAGCCGGCGATGCGGTGTTCGGCCAGCCAGTGCCCATGGATCAGCGGCGACCGGGAATGGGCGATGGGGTGCCCGACGACGAAGGCCATGATCATGCCGCGCAGGCCCCGGCGAGGCGGCAATCCGGGCCCCCCGCTTCCTCGATCTGGAGGGTGGCGTGGCCGATGCCGAACCGCTCCCGCAGCTCGTCCGTCGTCTCGATCAGGAAGGCGTTGCCGGGATACCCCCGCTCCATCACGAGATGGGCGGTGAGGGCGACGCTGGTGGTGCTCATCGGCCAGATATGCAGGTCGTGCAGGCCGGAGACGCCGGGCCGCCCCCGTAGGAAGCCCTCCACCGCCGCCGGGGAGATGTCCGGGGGGACCGCGCCGAGGGACATCGCCACGCTGTCGCGCAGGAGGCCCCAGGTGGCCCAGACCACGAGGGCCGCCACGACGAGGCTCACCGCCGGATCGATCCAGGCGAGACCGGTGGCCCAGATGGCGAGGCCCGCCACCACCACCCCCGCCGAGACGGCGGCGTCGGCGGCCATGTGCAGGTAGGCGCCGCGGATGTTGATGTCCCCCTTCGCGCCGCTGGCGAACAGCCATGCGGTGAGCCCGTTCACGAGGATGCCGAGGGCCGCCACCACCATCACCGTCACCCCCGCCACGGGCTCCGGGTGGAGGAGGCGCACCACCGCCTCCCACATCACCGCGCCCATGGCGATGAGCAGGAACACCGCGTTGAACAGGGCCGCGAGGATCGAGGAGCCGCGCAACCCATAGGTGAAGCGCGCCGTGCGTTGCCGCCGCACGAGGACGGAGGCGACCCAGGCCGCCGCCAGCCCGAGCACGTCGGACAGGTTGTGCCCCGCATCGGCCACGAGGGACATGGCGTTGGCGGCGTAGCCGTAGCCGGCCTCCACCCCCACGAAGGCGATGTTGAGGGCGATGCCCACGGCGAAGGCCGTGCCGAAGTGCTTGGGCGCATGGGTGTGCCCTTCGTGCCCCCCGTGCGAATGGGAACCGTGGGAGTGACCGTGTTCGCTCAATGCGAGACCTATGGTGATGAGTATCCGAAGGGATCATCCCTTTGGCGGGATCGAGGGGCAAGGCCCCTCGGACATCGCAGGGCGCTGCCCCGCACCCGCCGGAGGGCACGCCCTCCCGACACCCTCGGCGGGCTAAAGCATTTCCCGCCGAATTGGATGCCGGTTCGGGCTAAGAAAATACCAAAGCCGCAATGGATTAGGGCGTTTTCCGTGCTTTAGGCATCGCGGAAGACGCTCTAGAACCTCAGCAGGCCGGCGGCCCGCAGGCGGGTGAGCAACGGTATGAGGGGGAGGCCCAGCACCGTGCTGTGGTCGCCCTCGACCCGCTCGAACAGATGGATGCCCGGCCCTTCGAGCTGGTATCCCCCGACGCTCGCGCGGACCCGCGCCTCGCCGGCACAGGCGATGTAGGCGGCGATGGCCGGGGCCCCGAGGGGGCGCATCGTCATCCGCGCCGTCTCCACGAACACCTCGGTCACGCCGCCCCGCGCCAGGGCGACGGCGGCGTGCAGGCTGTGCGTGCGCCCGGCGAGGCGAGCCAAGTGCTCCCGCGCCGCCGCCGCGTCGGCGGGCTTGTGGAAGACGGTGCCGTCCAGGGCGAGGACCTGATCGGCGCCGACCACGACCCGGCCGGGATGGCGGGAGGCGACGGCCTCGGCCTTCGCCCGCGCCAGGGCCTGCGCGAGCGCCACGGGGGACAGGCCGCCCGAGGCGGCTTCCAGGGCGCGCTCATCCACATCGGGGGAGGTCGTCTCGACGGGGAGTGCCGCGCCTTCCAAAAGGAGGCGCCGGGTCGCGCTGGTGGAGGCGAGGAGGAGCGGCGCCGGGCCGAGCCAGGGGGAATCCATCGCGCCAGTGTCACGGAACGGCGCGGCCCCGCAAGACTTGCGGCCCGTGCGACGCGCCCTGCCGCCGACACCGAACGCGCGGCAGGGCTTGTCGCCGGGGCCGCTACGCAACCTGGCCCCTCCCCGAACCCTGGCAGGATTCGGTTAGCCGAATCTCAACGGGGGCGCCTCGAGAGGCCGGGAACCGGCTTGTCGCTCACCACATGGCGCTCGGCGATGGCGGTGTTGATTTCCCAGAGGAGCAGGTCCGCCGCGAGCCGCAGTGCGCCGTGCCCGCTCCGGCCCAAGGTCTTGCGCAGTTCCACCGCCAGCGAGGCCGAGTCCGCCAGGGGGTCGGAGGGCAGGGTGGGCGCGGCGGCCGGCGGCTGGCGCACCGTCATGACGGCGGCCCGGCCGGGGACGGGGCCGGACCAAGCATGAATCTCGGTGACGTCGATCATGACGCCTCGCCCGGTCATCGCACCCTCCTCGGTCAATGCATATTGGCCCCGGCACTGGATCCATCGCGTGCCGCGAGCCGCGTCGTTCACCCTGAACTCGTACAGGAACGACCCGCCCTCCCGGATGACGTCCAGGTGGATCTCGCGCATCATGTCGCGATCCTCCTCCTGGATTTGTCCCGTGACCTCTTCGAGATGGATCGGTTGATCGGGACTGTGCCCCTCGATGCTGAGCATCGCCGCCGCCCGCGCGTCGAGGGTCACGAAGCCGGTGCTCGCATCGATCTGCCACAGGCCGACCGTCTCGGCGATGGCACGCATCGTCATGGGACGGTCGATTTGGGACCGCATCTGCCCTCCTGGGGTGGTTCCGGTTGATCGCGCTCAGTAAAATCGGGTCGCCAAAAAAATTTAATCGTAGAATGTTTGATGATTCGCAAATCCCCTGCCGAGCACTTCGCCCGATCCGCATTCAGCGGATATTGGACAAATAGCCTAGCTCTTCCCACCAGGGCCGGGGTCGCGCCCGTGGCCCCGCACGCTTCGTCAGCCCATGGGAGCCCCGCGGGGGACGATGCAGGCGGCCTCGGTCATGGGGCGGTCAACCCGCTTTGTCGGCCGTGCCCGGCTGCGGCTTGTCGCTGACGGTCAGGCGCTCGGCCAGCGCCGTGTTGATCTCGAACAGGAGGAGGTCGGCGGCGAGCCTGAGCGCCCCGTGGCCGGTCTGCCCCAGGGCCTCCCGGACCTCGACGCCGTGGGCGGCCGCCTCCGCCAGGGGATCGAAGAGCGGAGCGTAGGGCAGGCGCGGCATATCCGCCCGGACGCGGGGCGTCACGGCCGGCTCGCCGACCAACTCGGTCATGTCGATGAGCACGCCCCGGCCGACCACGCGGTTCCGTTCGTTCAGGCCGTAGAAGCCCCGGACCTGAATATGCCGGAGGCCGAGATGGGGCAGGATCACCCGGTGATCGATCAACGACGGGCCGCCGCGTTCAAGGCACATCTGCTGATACGCCGAGATCCGCTCCAGGTCGTCCGGGTGGCACACCGCAACGATGACATCGACCGGCAGATCGACACCGGCGAGGGCCTCGTTCCCGAAGCGATAGAGCGCGCCGGCCCGGTCGAGCCGGACGGTCTGGCTATCCCCGTCGATCTCCCACTGGCCGACGATGCCGGCGGCCGCGAGAGCCGTCGCCGGGCAGTGTGACCCTGAATCCATGTGAGAGCCCCGATCGAATCTGTAGCGAGGCCACACTTACTCAGTTTTGCAAGCTTAACAAGCTGGCCAAATCGCTTCCTTCGCTTCGATCAAGTGTTCATCGAATCGAAGAAGTCCGAGTTGGTTTTGGTCTGCCGCAGCTTATCGAGCAGGAATTCGATCGCGTCCGTCACGCCCATGGGATTGAGGATACGCCGCAGGACATAGGTTTTCTTGAGGGCGTCCGGCGGCACCAGAAGCTCCTCTTTCCGCGTTCCCGAGCGGGTGATGTCGATGGCCGGGAAGATCCGCTTGTCGGAGACCTTGCGGTCGAGGATGATCTCCGAGTTGCCGGTTCCCTTGAACTCCTCGAAGATCACCTCGTCCATGCGCGACCCCGTGTCGATCAGGGCGGTGGCGATGATCGAGAGCGAGCCGCCCTCCTCGATGTTGCGGGCCGCGCCGAAGAACCGCTTCGGCCGCTGGAGGGCGTTGGCGTCGACGCCGCCGGTCAGCACCTTGCCGGAGGACGGCACCACCGTGTTGTAGGCGCGGCCGAGCCGGGTGATCGAATCGAGCAGGATCACCACGTCGCGGCCGTGCTCCACGAGGCGCTTGGCCTTCTCGATCACCATCTCGGCGACCTGCACGTGGCGGGTGGCCGGCTCGTCGAAGGTGGAGGCGATGACCTCGCCCTTCACCGAGCGCTGCATGTCGGTGACTTCCTCCGGGCGCTCGTCGATGAGCAGCACGATGAGGTAGCACTCGGGGTGGTTGAGGGTGATCGACTGCGCGATGTTCTGCATCAGCACGGTCTTACCCGTGCGCGGCGGCGCCACGATCAGGGCGCGCTGGCCCTTCCCGATCGGGGCCACGATGTCGATGATGCGGGGCGAGAAGTCCTTCTTGGTCGGGTTGTCCAGTTCGAGCTTGAACCGCTTCGTGGGGAAGAGCGGGGTCAGGTTGTCGAAATGGACCTTGTGCTTGATCTTCTCGGGGTTCTCGAAATTGATCGTGTTGACCTTGAGGAGCGCGAAATAGCGCTCGCCGTCCTTGGGTCCGCGAATCGGCCCCTCGACGGTGTCGCCGGTCCGCAGGCCGAAGCGGCGGATCTGGGTCGGCGAGATGTAGATGTCGTCCGGCCCCGGCAGGTAGTTCGAATCGCTGGAGCGCAGGAAGCCGAAGCCGTCCTGCAGCACCTCGACGGTGCCGGCGCCGATGATCTCGACATCCTTCGAAGCGAGCTGCTTCAGGATGGCGAACATCAGCTCCTGCTTGCGCATGGTCGAGGCGTTCTCGACCTCGACCTCCTCGGCGAAGGCGGTGAGCTCGGTCGGCGTCTTGGCCTTGAGTTCGGAGAGCTTCACCTCGCGCATGCCCTCGAGGGCGGCGATGGGAGTCTCGGCCGGCTCAACGGTCTCAAGATCGGCGAGGGCGTCGGAGTCTGGCGTCATGGAGTGTATAAGACCGACGAAGGGACGGGACAGGGAGGTCGGTTTCGCGCCAAACGCCCCGGGGAGAGGCGCCGGAGGGCGGGCCGCACCGCGGCGTGAAGCCCGTACATCGACTATGGCGAACCGTCTTGGCAGGACCCTGAAGGCTTACCGGCGCGCTACGGCGCTGACCTTGTGAGGAGGGCAAGGCTTCCTTACCGTGTTTTCGCCGCAGGCTCAAGGGCCTCCCGCCTGTCGGCCTCCGCGGCGCCGGGAACCCCTCCCCCGCGCGCCCGTTCCCCCTGCCGTTCACCGCGCCGCAGCGAAGGCCGTGCGGCGGCCTTCGCCCCGACCCGCGACAGGATTGCGAAAGACCTCTTCCATGCTCGATGACGCCACCGGCCGCACCATCGTCACCCATGAATCGCGCCGGGTCCCGTGGCTCGACATCGTGTTCGGCTTCGGGCCGATGGTGCCGATCGCGGCGGGCGCCGCCGCCGCGTGGTGGCTGCAGGGCGAGCCGCTCGACTACCTCGCGATCCTCGTGACCCTGCTCTACGCGGCCTCGATCCTGTGCTTCCTGGCCGGCGTGCACCGGGGCGTCAGCTTCCGCACCGAGGGCGGCCCGCGCCTGTCGCAGATGGTGACGATGCTCGTCCTCTACGGGCTCGGCCTCGGGAGCCTCATCACCGTGGTGACGGGCAAGGTCGTCCTCGGCCTGTCCATGCTGATCCTCGGCTACGCGCTGGTGGCCATCCTCGACCCGCTGGAGGCCCGCAGCGGCAGCGTGCCCCTGGCCCATGCCCGCCTGCGCCCGATCCAGATGCCGATCGCCGTGGTGAGCCTCGCGGTGCTGCTCTGGATCAAGCTCAACGCCCCCTACTGACGGGCCGCGCTTGCCGCTTCCCGACCGCCTGCGCTAGAGCCGGCCGGGAGAAGCCCCCCTCGGGGCGCGGCGAAAAGCGAAACGAATCACAGCCATGTCGAAGGGCGAAAACCGGGCCGACACCCTGAAGCCCCGCCTGCCCCGCGGCTTCGTGGACCGCCGCGCGGGCGAGATCGCCGCGCAGGCGCGGATGCTGGAGACGATCCGGGCAAGCTTCGAACTCTACGGGTTCGAGGCGCTGGAGACGCCCTTCGTCGAATACACCGAGGCGCTGGGCAAGTTCCTGCCCGACCTCGACCGGCCGAATGCCGGCGTGTTCTCCTT
>JAKONI010000352.1 GCA_022702015.1 Beijerinckiaceae bacterium
TCGAAGGTCGAGGGCGAGGATGTCGGCTATGTCCGCCTCACCCAGTTCAACGAGCAGACCTATGACGGGATGCGCGCGGCGATCGATAAGCTCACCAGCGACATCGGCCAGGACAAGCTGAAGGGCTTCGTCCTCGACCTGCGCAACAACCCGGGCGGCCTCCTCGACCAGGCGGTGATGGTCTCCGATGCGTTCCTCGACCGGGGCGAGATCGTCTCCACCCGTGGGCGCAACCCCGACGAGACCCAGCGCTTCTCGGCCAAGTCCGGCGACCTGACCAAGGGCAAGCCGGTGGTGGTGTTGGTGAACGGCGGGTCCGCCTCGGCCTCGGAGATCGTGGCCGGCGCCCTCCAGGATCACAAGCGCGCGACCGTGCTCGGCACTCGCTCCTTCGGGAAGGGCTCCGTGCAATCGATCATCCCGCTGGGCGGCTCGGGCGCCCTGCGCCTCACCACGGCCCGCTACTACACCCCGTCGGGCCGCTCGATCCAAGCCAAGGGCATCGAGCCGGATATCGAGGTGCTGCAGGACGTGCCGGACGAGTTGAAGGGCAAGGACGAGACCAAGGGCGAGGCCGGTCTGAAGGGCCACCTCAAGCAGAAGGATACCGACGAGCGCGGTGGGTCCTCCGCCTACGTCCCGCCGGATCCGGCCAAGGACAAGCAGCTCATCTCGGCCGTGGACTTCCTCCACGGCATCCAGAAGGGTGCCGCCAACGGCGCCGCTCCGGCTCCCCAGCCGAAGCCGAGCGTGCCGAACTGATCGACCCGACCAAGCCGGTGCCCGCGCCCCGCGCGGGCACCGGCTTCAGGGTCAGCGGTCGGCTTTGGCGCCGGACGCGGTGAGTTCGACATACCGCCGGGTGACCGGCCCGATCAGGTCATGGACGCGCTGCGCCATGGCCTTTTCTTCGTCCAGGGACTGACGCAGCGCCGTGTGATGGGCCGTCTGCCCCGCCGCCGCGCCGATCTCGATGAGCGACTCGTAGGCCGCGATCTCGAAATTCTCGAAGGCGTGGTTGGCGTAGGTGTTCTTCAGGATCTCGTCCTGAGCCGGCGTATGGCCCAGCGCCATCATGTTGCCGACGAAGCCCAGGAACCCCTCCTTGATCACCGAATGGGTCTCGTTGAGGCTGTGCAGCGCCTCGTCGAGCCGCTGGCGCTGGCCGTGCGTCTCGTCAATGTGCTTGCGCAGGGCGTCGGTCAGTTCGGGGTAGTGCTCCAGGCGCTCGACCTGCCGTTCCATGATCTGGAGGGCCTGCATCTCCAGGGCATGCGTATTCCGTAAGGCGCTCACGTAGATGTCGCGTGTGTCGGTGCTCATCGGTCTGCTCCGCAAACGGGCCGTGATCGTTGATCCCGGCAACGTTGCACCGATGCTCCGGCGAACGGAAAGTTCCCAGCCAAGCTGTTGCGACATTTTATTTGAAAATCGTAGCGGGCGTGCGGCGATAACATATGTAAATTTGTTATTATCTTGTCGATTGCTTGATTGCGGGCAATTTATCTGAACCGAGACGAGCCCACCGAGCCCATCGATCGAAGGGCGTGGGGCGTCAGAGCGGCGACGGACATCGCCTCCGTTAGCGGAACGTTAACTATACTCGCGGGCACTGTAGGCTCAGGTGCGCCCACCGCTTTGGGTTGCGGACGTAATTCTGCGACGAGTTCCATGTGACCGAGCCTGCCGACGACATCCTGACTCGCCCCCTCGGAACGGGGGAGGCGATGCCTCCGGCCCTCCCCCCTGGCGGGACGTCGGGGTGGCTCGCGCGGCTGAAACAGCCGAAGGCGATCGCCGGCCTCGCGGGGGCCGGGCTGCTGGCGGTCGCGGGCCTGATCGTGGCCCTAGGCGACCCCGATGCCGGCGAACCCATGGCGCGGGCGACGATCACCCTGCGCGAGCCGCCGCCACCGAGGGCCGCGCCTACCCTTCCGGCACCCCCTCCCCCGGCGGTGGTCGAGAACGCACCGCCGCAGCAGCGCAGCGCCGACGAGGTCGAGACGGCCTCCGGCGTCACCGTCGTCCGGCCGCCGGGCTCCGTTCCCAGCGAGGCGGTGGTGATCCGCGTGCCGCCCGCCAACACCCCCCGCCTCGCCCCCGCCCCCGATCCGCGCCTGATCGAGCAGGGGCGCCACGGCATCCTGCCGAGGATCGGTGAGGGGCGGCAGCGCCCCCTCGACGTCTATGCCCGGACGGAGGAGCTGGGCTCCGGCCCCCGCATCGCCATCCTCGTGACCGGCCTCGGCGTCGGCCAGTCGGCCACCGCCGCCGCCACCGCACGCCTGCCGCAGGCCGTCAGCCTCGCCTTCGCGCCCTACGGACCCGAGATCGACCGGGCGGCGGCAAGGGCCCGGGATGCGGGCCACGAGGTCTTCCTCGCCCTGCCGATGGAGCCCTTCGACTACCCGGACAGCGATCCCGGCCCCCAGGCCCTGCTGACCTCGCAGAAGGGTCCCGAGAACGCCGACCGCCTCGCCTTCCTGCTGTCGCGGTTCACCGGTTATGTCGGCCTCGTCAACCTGATGGGCGGGAAGATGATGGCCGACCCGGCCTTCGAGCCCGTCCTGAAGGAGATCGGCGCCCGGGGCCTCGGCTTCGTCGATGACGGCACCTCGCCCAAGGCCGCCGCCACCCCGAACAAGGGTCGCACGCCCGTCGCCCGGGCCGAGATCGTCCTCGACGCCGTGCCCCGGCCCGAGGCGATCGACGCCGCCCTCGCCCGCGCCGAGGCGTTGGCGCGCGGCAACGGCTTCGCCCTCGCCTCGGTGGGGGGCTCCCTCATGAGCGTGGACCGGATCGCCCGCTGGGCCCGGGACCTCGATGCCAAGGGAATCCGCCTCGTCCCCGTCAGCGTGGCCCTGCGCGGATCGCCCGGCGGATCGCCCGGCGGATCGACCAAGCGCCTGTCGAAGGCCGATTGACGCGCCGGACCCCACGGAAGGGGAGCGGGCCCGTTGCCGCCGGTCTCCCCCCCAGCCTATGGTCCGCCGCGATGCATGATCCGACTCCCCCCAGCGACCCGTCCTACCGCCCCTGCGTCGGGATCGCCCTGATCCGGCCGGGGGGCGGCGTGTTCATCGGCCGCCGCCGGGCCGAGGCGGGCCCGGAGCACGTGGACGGACCCTACCAGTGGCAGATGCCCCAGGGCGGGATCGATCCGGGGGAGGATCCCGATTCGGCGGCACGGCGCGAACTCTACGAGGAGACCAACGTGCC
The DNA here is from genome assembly GCA_022702015.1 of Beijerinckiaceae bacterium. Classification (GTDB taxonomy): domain Bacteria; phylum Pseudomonadota; class Alphaproteobacteria; order Rhizobiales; family Beijerinckiaceae; genus Methylobacterium. Next base: position 3,220 of record JAKONI010000352.1, read on the forward strand.
GGCGGAGGTCCTGCGCCCCCTCGGCGAGGTGCCGGACTGGCTCTCCTACGACCTGCCCCAGCCCGTGGCGCAGCGGGCCTGGAAGGGCCGCTACCGGGGGCAGACCCAGCGGTGGTTCGCCTATGGGTTCCTCGGCTCGGAGGACCTGATCGACGTGAGGCGTCCCGGCGGCGGCGCGCACAAGCCGGAATTCGAGGCGTGGCGATGGGCCTCCTTCGCGGAGCTGCCGGGCCTTGTCATCCCCTTCAAGCGGCCGGTCTACGAGCGCGTCGTGCAGGCCTTCGCCGGCCTGTCCGACTGGGCGGACCGGGCCTGATGCCGCGCGTCGGGGCCTGACCCGTGAAGCGCTGGCTCGCGATCCCCCTCACGCTCGCGCTCGCCTGGCTGCTGTTCACGCTCAGTCCGCTCTGGGCGCTGTACAAGCTCGCCGACGCCGTCCGCCATCACGACGCGGCCTACGTCGAAACGCATGTGAACCTGCGGACGCTGCGGCTGTCCCTGGTGCGCCAGATCGTCCTGGCCGTGCGCGAGGCGTTGGACGCCGACCCGAACATCGAGCCGAAGGACCGGCAGCGCCTCAACGATCTGAGCTACGGCCTCGCCCTCGCCCTGGCCGAGACGCTGGTGACGCCGGACACCGTGATCGACATGCTCGACGACGGCTGGCCGGAGAAGCTCGACCTCAAGCGACCGCCGGGGGCCCACCCCGTGGGTTTGAACATGCAGGGATTCCAGCGGGTCGCGACCTACTACGCCGCCGCCGAGATGCGGGGCTTTCGTGCCGTGGTGATCCCGATCCCGCCGGAGGCGCCCCGGTCCGAGCGCACCCGCATCCGCCTGCGGCTGCGGGGCTTCACGTGGCGGCTCGCCGAGATCGAGATGGCCGATGCCCTGCGGGGCGAGGTCGCGGCCAAGATCGGTCGCGTCCTGGCCAAGGCGAGGATCGGGGCCGGCGGCGACCGCTAGGTTCGTCCCCGGCCGCTACTGCGCCTTGGGGGCCTTCTCCGCAGGCTCCTTCTCGCCGGCAGCCTTCGGCTCGCCGGCAGCCTTGGGCTTGCGGGCCTCTACCAGCGTTTCCGCCTTGTCCTCGTCTGTATCGCCGCCCTGCTCGATGGTCTTGGCCGGATCGGTGAGGAGGGAGCGGGCGATGCCGAGCAGCACCTCGCATTCGCCGGGATACTTGTAGGTCTCGAGGACGATCGCGGCGTCGCGCAGGGTGCGGAGGTCGCGGACGGTCTGGGCGTTGGCGTCCTTCTGAAGCTCCGGTTTGGCGGCGATCTGCTCCTCGATCCGCGCACCCTTGACGTCGCAGGCGGCCATCGCCCCGGCTTGCGGCGCCAGGACGCCGAGCGTCAGGGCAAGGATGGCGGGCAGACAGGGCCGCATGGGTCGTCGTTCCTCTCAGACGGGGTGAAGGCCGGACCGGCGCAGCAGGTCGTTGGTCAGGGCGACGAGCTGGCTCGGCCGGTAGGGCTTGGGGACGAAAAGGGATTCCGGCACCGCTTCGCCGCTGGCGAGGCAGGCGCGGCCCCCGGAGGTGTAGACGACGGCGAGCCGGGGGCATTGCTCCCGGGCATGACGGGCCAGCACGAGGCCGTTCGTGTTGCGGGCGAGGTCGATGTCGGTGAAGAGCAGGTCGACGCTCTCCCGCGACAGGATGGCCTCGGCCTCCCAGGCGTCGGCGGCGGTCAACACCCGGTAGCCCTCATCGAGCAACGCCTCGGTGGCAAGTTCGCAGACATGGGGCTCGTCCTCCACGACCAGCACGGTGGTGGAGGCCGGCGTGTAGTGCGGAGCGGCCGGTACGGCGAAGGCGAACGGGATCATGACGCAACTCCAACTCACCCGGTGGGGCCAACCGCCCCGGTACCGGACCACGGGAAAACGGGACCCCGCGCTCCGGTGTTGCCCGGACTTGCATCGAATTGCCGAGATTGGGTGAGCAGTGTGTTAACCGCGTCCCTGTGCTGGTGAACGGAGGCGCTGGAATGGTTAACAGATCGTTGAAAGCTGCATCCGGCGGAATGAATTCGTGAACCGGGCGTGGGAGCTGGGCACGGGACTGGTGCTCACGGCGCTGGCCGGATACGTCGACGCCCTGGGTTTCGTGCGCCTCGGCGGTCTCTACCTATCGTTCATGAGCGGCAACACCACGCAATTCGCCGTCTCGCTGGGCGAGGCGAATGGGGGGAAGGCGCTCCTGCCCTTCCTGCTCGTGGCGGCCTTCCTCGCCGGGGCGATCGCCGGGAGCGTGCTCGCCATCCTGATGCCCCGGCGCTGGGCGACTCCGGGGGTCCTCGCCTTCGAGGGGTTGCTCGTGGCCGGTGCCCTGGCGGCCGGGCTCGGGCTTCCCGAGGCGGGCCTCGCCAGCTTCGCCCTGGCCATGGCGATGGGCGCGCAGAACGCGGTGCTCGCCAACGTGCGGGGCTTCCGGGCGGGAACGACCTTCGTCACCGGTGCCTTGTTCGGCTTCGGCCACAAGATCGCGCAGGCGCTGACCCGCACCGGCGCTCCTTTCGGCTGGATTGGCGACGGGGCGGTCTGGTTGTCCCTTCTGGCCGGCGCCTGGTTCGGAACCCTGGCCTACGACGCCTTCACCCTTTACGCCCTGATTCCTCCGGCGGCCGTCGCCACCTCGCTCGCCGCGATCACCGCTGTGCTGATCGCCCGGGCCGGCCCGTCCGAAAAGGCCCTGACATGAGTTCCACCGCCTCCACCGCCTCGCTTACCAGCCACGTCGCCCCCGTCGAGATCGGCTCCCACGCCGTCTCCGCCCACTGGCTCGGGGGCCTGCCCGCCCTGGCCCTGGCGGATGGGGAGGTCGCCCTGATCCGCGACGGGGGTCTCACCCGCGTCGCGGCGCACCCCGACGGGGCGGTGCTTGTCGCCACGGGGGACGCCAACCGGATCGTCACCGGGGGCGATGACGGGCGTGTGGTCGAGACCCGGGCCGACGGCACCTGCAAGGAGGTCGCGGGACGCGCGGGCGGCGGCTGGATCGACGCCCTCGCCCTCCACCCGGATGGGGCGCTGGCCTATTCCGTGGGGCGCAACGTCGTCGCCCGGGACGCGAAGGGCCGGGAGCGGACGTTCCAGGCCCATACCTCCGCCCGGGGGCTCGCCTTCGCGCCGAAGGGATACCGCCTCGCCGTCGCGCACTACAACGGCGTGAGCCTTTGGTACCCGAACCTCGACACCGAGGCGGACGCCCTCGGTTGGAAGGGCTCCCACATCGACGTCACGTGGTCGCCGGACGGGCGCTTCGTCGTCACCACCATGCAGGAGAACGCCCTGCACGGCTGGCGCCTCCAGCCCGACCGGGGCCACATGCGGATGTCGGGCTATCCCGGCAAGGTCCGCTCCACCGCCTGGTCCGGGGACGGGCACTGGCTCGCCACCGGGGGCGCGGAGGCGGCCATCGTCTGGCCGTTCGACTCGAAGGAAGGCCCCACCGGCAAGCCCCCCCGCGAGTGCGGGGTGCGCCCGGCGCGGGTCTCCCGCGTGTCCTTCCATCCCAAGGCGCCGGTCCTGGCCATCGGCTACGAGGACGGCTGCATCCTGCTGGTCCGCTTCACCGACGCGGCCGAGCTGCTCGTGCGGCCTGCGGTGGCGGGCAGCGCGGTGACGGCTTTGGCCTGGGACGGGCGGGGCAGCCGCCTGCTGTTCGGCTGCGGCGACGGGAAGGGCGGCGTGCTGACCCTGCCGGCCTGACACTCACGCGCCGAACCGCGCCCGGTACTCCTGCGGGGTCGCGTGGACATGGCGCAGGAAGCTGCGCCGCATCGTCTCCTCCGAGCCGAAGCCGCATCGCCGCGCGATGCGCTTCACGGGCCAGGAGGTCTCGCTGAGCGCCCGGCGGGCGGCCTCGACCCGCAGGCCTTCGACGCCCTTGGCGGGAGTCATCCCCGTGGCCTCGCGGTAACGCCGGCTCAGGCTGCGCTCGCTCATGCCCGCCCGTTCGGCGAGGGCGGGCAGGGAGAGGTCGCCTCCGAGGTTGTCGCCGATCCAGGCATGGAGGGCGGCGAAACGGTCGCCCCCCGCCTGGAGCGCCAGGGCCGTGCTGAACTGCGCCTGCCCGCCGGGGCGCTTGAGGAACATCACGAGGTGCCGGGCGATGGCCAGCGCCGCGCCGTGCCCCAGATCCTCCTCCACCAGGGCGAGGGTGAGGTCGATCCCGGCGGTGACGCCGGCCGACGTCCAGATCGGCCCGTCCCGAACGAAGATCGGATTGGGCTCGACGCGGACCCGGGGGTGCTCCGCCGCGAGCCGCTGGCAATGGGCCCAATGGGTCGCCGCCCGCCGTCCGTCGAGGAGCCCCGCCGCCGCCAGGAGGAACGCCCCCGTGCAGACCGAGGCGACCCGGCGGGCCCGCGAGGCCCGGACCCGTATCCAGTCCAGGAGGGCCGGATCCGTGCAGGCCTGCACGATGCCGGGTCCTCCCGCGATGACGAGGGTGTCGAGATCCTCATCCGCATCCGGCAAGGGCTCGACCGCCAGACGTAACCCCGCGGAAGCGGTGAGGAACGGCTCCCCCGCACCGATGACCCGGGGGGCATAGGGTTCGAGCGGAAGCCCGAGGCGCTCGTTGGCGGTGGCGAGGACCTGAAGCGGTCCGGCGACGTCGAGCAGCTGACACGCGGGAAAGGCCAGGATGTCGACCCGCCTGGGGAAGTCTCGGGTCCTTGGCGGAAAACGAGGGGAGTTTGGCATTTCGGCCAGATCGTCCCCGATTAGGGTCCGCCCGTCCAGCCCGGAGGCTTCCCATGATTCCCGTCGAGACCCCCCTCTCCATCGGCTCGCTGTTGTTCGAGGGCATCGACCAGATCGACCTCACCGGTCCCTTCGAAGTCTTCTCGCGCTTGCCGAATGCGACCGTGACCCTGTACGCGCCCACCGCCGCCCCGGTGCGGGATGTCCGGGGTCTGCGGCTCATGCCCGACGCGACCCTCGATCAAGCGCCGCAACTCGACGTGCTGCATGTCCCCGGGGGCGCCGGCCAGGAAGACCTGATGCACGACGAGATGGTGCTCGACTGGTTGAGGCGGCAGGCCGGCGGGGCGCGGGCGGTCTTCTCGGTCTGCACCGGCGCGCTGATCCTGGGGGCGGCGGGCCTCCTCAAGGGGCGGCGGGCGACGACCTACTGGAGCGCGTTCCCCCTGCTGCCGTCCTTCGGGGCGATCCCGATAGACGAGCGTGTGGTGATCGACGGCACCTGGACCTTCGCGGCGGGGGTTACGGCGGGGATCGACGGGGCGCTTCGCCTCGCCGCCGCGCTCCGGGGGGAGGAGGTCGCCCGCGCGATCCAGCTGATGATCCAGTATGCGCCGGAGCCCCCCTTCGACAGCGGCACCCCGCACACCGCTTCCCCCGAGACCGTGGCGGCGGTCCGGCGGGCGAACGGGGCCCTCATCGCCCGGCGGGAGGCGACGGCCCGGACCTTCGCCCACCGGTTCGGCGTGGAAGGCGGCCAAGCCGGATAGGGGTTCCCCCGGCGGGTGTACCGACACACCGGCCCGCAAAGCGACACGGTGACATCGCCATCTTGCGAGACTATCTGTCCCGCAGGACGGAATGAACGATGACGGACTTCACACCCAAGACCGCGAAATTTGGTATCGGCGCAATCGTGCGCCACAGGATCTATCCGTTCCGCGGCATCGTCTTCGACGTCGATCCGGTGTTCGACAACACCGAGGACTGGTGGCTGGCGATCCCGGAGGAGGTCCGGCCGAGGAAGGATCAGCCGTTCTACCATCTCCTCGCCGAGAACGCGGAGACGGAGTACGTCGCCTACGTCTCCGAGCAGAACCTGCTGCCCGACAATTCCGGCGAGGCCCTGCGGCATACCGGGATCCGCGAGATCTTCGAGCGCGATGCGGATGGCCGCTACCGGATGCGGGACCGTCCGACCAACTGAACCGGCGGCGCGACCTCCGCACATGAAAAAGCCGGGCAGCGCTGCCCGGCTTTTTCGTGTGGCCGGCGCCTCGGCAGCACCGGCCCTCTCGTGGTGTGGCGCTTACTTCGCCGCGGGGGCGGCGGCCGGCGCGGCGCCCGGGGCCTGGCCCTGCGCCTCGAGCTTCTTGCGCATCTCCTCGCTGCGCTTCTCCAACTCGGCCTGGAGCTTCTTCTGCTGCTCCTCGAGGACCTTCGGGTCCATCGCCGGGCCGTCGAAAGCCTTGCCGAAGCCGGCGAGCGGCACGGCGAAGGTCACTTCGCGCTGGGTCTGATTCTGCACGGAGACGTTGAGGGTTGTGCCCTTCTTCAACGCGGCGACGACGCCGGCATCGACGCCACCGACCTCGGCGAAGCAGCCGTTCGGGAAGCACACGGCGAACCGGCCGGCGGTGGCGGCCTGCCCGTCGATGTTGAAGCGGATGCCCGGCTGAAGCAGCAGGCCGAGGGGCAGGAGGAAGCGGACGACGCGCACTTCCTGCTTCTGGGCCGCGTTCTTCATCTCATAGACGGCGGCGGCGAGGACCGGCTGGCCCTGGTCCGACACGAAGTCGCGGGTGGTGTAGCAGATGTCGGTGCCCGAGCCCTGATCCTTGCCGCACACCTTGGTCCAGTCGGCCTGGCTCGGCTCGGACTTCAGGGCGACGATCTGCGGGCCGGTCTGGCCAGCCTGGCCGGCGGGCGCCTGCGCGGCGGGGGTCATCGGCGCGGTCGGAGCCGGCGCGGTGGGGGCGGGGGCAGCGGGCTTCTTCGGCTGCGCCGACGCCGGAGCGGCCGCCAGCGCGAGGCTCGCGAGGCCGAACAGGGCGGCGCGCGCAATCGGCGTGGAGCGGGTGAAGGACATCGGCTCTTATCCCTAGGACGTTCGTGATCGTGTGGTGGAACCCGAGCGACAGCGTGTCGAACGATCCGGGGAGCGTGCCGCGATGGGGATCGCCGCTCGAAACCCGGTCTGGACGGTTCGGCCGCCAGCCGCTGTGGATCGGAAGGACCCACCCCGACGGTTGGGTGGCTGCTTTCCCTCCGAATGAGGCGAAGGCATGACACCGCTGCCGTGGGGCCACACCGGCCGGGGGCCTCCCTAGGCCCCCCGGCGCCCGGCCGCAAGAGGCGACGGCCCGCCGCGTCAACCGTGGATTAACCATCGGTGGCGACTGTGCCATCGGGCGACCGGGCGGCGGGGGAACGGGTGAGCGCGCACGCGGCGCAGGCAGCGAGGGTGATCGATCCCGGGACTCCCCCGGGGCTGTCGGTCGCCCTGTTCGCGGGGGCTTTGCGCCATCCGAATCGGACACTTTTGCGCGATGCGGGCGACCGGACCGAATGGAGCGGCCGCCCGTCGATCACCTGGACCTACGCTACGGCCGCCGAGATCGTCGGGCGCCTGGCCCGGGGAATAACCCAGTGGCGGCTTCCGCCCGGCAGCCGAATCGGTCTCGGCTTCGCGGGCGGCGCCGAGGCGGCCCTGGCGCACCTCGCCGTCGAGGCCGCCGGCCACCTCCCCTGCCTGCTCTCGCCGGTCTGGGGCGCGGAGGCCCTGTCCGCCGCCATCGAGGCCGCCGGGCTCGTGGCCGTCCTCACCGAGGGCCGCCGGGGACACCGGCGACCGGCGGCGGAGATCGCGCAGGCCGCGATCCGCCACTTCGGCCTGCGCTTCATCGCCGCCTTCGGGCCGAGCCTCCCCGATGGGGTCATCAGCCTCGACGCCATGGCGCTGGAGCGCGGGCTCGGCGAGGGCCTGCCAAGCCGGGGCGTCGTCACCTTCGCCGGGGGAGATCCGCATCGTCCGGTCCACCGGGGAAGCGAGGCCCTGGACGCCGCCATCGCGGCCCACCGGGCGGCCCTGCCCGGCGCCGAGAGGATCCTCACCCTCCTGCCCGCCCACGACCTGCGTGGATTGGTGACGGGGCTCGGCACGGCGCTCCGCGCGGGGGCGATGGTCGAGACCCTGATTCCCTTCGACGCGGCGGGCTTCCGGGCGACCCTGGCCCGCCCCGTGCCGACCCGCCTCGTGATCCCGGCCGCCTTCGAGGCCGCCGTCGCGGAGTTGCCGCTGCCCTGGACCGTCCGCGCGATCGACGTGGTTCACCGTGCCCCCGCCCGCCTCCCCGAGCCGACGGCGGCGGACTTCACCGGCCCTCCCCGGCTCGACGTGCTGGTGCTGGACGAGACGGCGATCCTCACCCGCCCCCGGGGGCGGTGGGACATTCCTGTGGAGGACGATCCCGATACCGGGATCGATTCCGACGGCCCCGGCCCGGATCTCGTCCGGCGGGGGGGCGACGGACGCCTGTTCTGCTGTGGTATCGCTTGCCGCAGCGCACCGTTGCAGCGCGGCGAAAACAACCTGAAGGAGGGTTCTGGCGCCCGGGAGACTACTTATCGTCTCGTCATTTCCGGGGATCGGCGCCTCGTCCTGCCCGCCCCGTGATTGCCGGCGGCACACTATTCAGCAACCCGTCAGGAGCCCCCACGCACTGTGCGGGCAGAGCAGGGGCCGTGGATCCAACCCGCCATCTCGCGGGTTTGGTCTAGGTTTCTGGGCGCGGCTATCTTTCCATGCCGCATCCGATGAGGTATCGCTCAAGCTTATGGTTGCGCTGCAGCAAGTCCTTGTGGTGGACGACGGCGTACGGGCCGTCGATCACTCCCTCTCCGGCGAACTCGCCGGGCTCGGCTATGCGAGCGTCACCGCCTCCTTGGAGGCGGCGGACGACGTGTTGGCCGTCATCGCTCCCCCCGCCGCCGTGCTGGTCCAAGCGCCCGCACGACGCGACCCGACCTACGCCCGCCAAGCGGCCCGCCTCAGGGCGCGGATGCGGGAGAAGGGCATCCCCGTCATCCTGATCGGCGAGATCGGCGATGGACGCGGCGGCGCCCCGGTGGACCTCGCCATGCGTCTCGGCGACTGCGTCGCGGCCAAGCCGTCGTTCTGACGGGTGACGGCCGGCATGACGCCGGCCGCGCGCGGGGTAGCCGTCAACCGGCCCGCATCAGTTCGGGGGCGCCGAAGCGCGGCAGCACCCCCTCCCGCATCACCACCCGGCGCAGGGGCCCGAGATGGGCCATCGCCAGAAGGCCGAGCCCCCGGGCCAGATCGAGGGGGAGAAACGCCGTAAGCAGCGAGCGGTTGAGGGCGTCCACCGCCGCCGTGCGAGCTGCCGCGTCGATCCGCCGTCCCCGCGCATAGGCATCGAGCACGCCCCTTCCGCCCGGATCGCGCCCATCCCGGTTCGCCTTCACCAGCACGTCCCGCAGGGCGGCCGCGTCGCGAAGGCCGAGGTTCAGGCCCTGCGCGCCGATCGGCGGGAAGACATGGGCCGCCTCGCCCACCAGGGCGAGCCGCCGGGCGGCGGGAGTGGAGGCGAGGAGTCCGCGCATGGGAACGAGGCCCCGCGGGCCGTCGATCCGCATCCCCCCGAGCATCCCCCGGGCCTGCCGCTCCACGGCTTCCGCCAGGGCCGCCTCGTCGAGGCCGGACAGGCGCTCCGCCTCGATCCGGCTGGCCACCCAGACCAGGCTCGACCGGTATCCCCCGGCCATGGGCACCAGGGTGAACGGCCCCGACCGGGTGTGGAACTCCGTCGAGACGTCGTTGTGCGGCCGCTCGTGCGCGAGGATCGTCGTGATCGCGGCCTGCGGATAGGTCCATTCCTTCACGGTGACGCCGCCGGCCGTCCGCAGGGGCGAGCGGGCGCCGTCGGCCCCGACGACGAGCCGTGCCTCGACCGACCCGCCATCCTGCAGGTCAATGCGAGAGGCATTGATCCCCGCCTCGGCCCCCGCCGCATCCGACTCCACGAGCGTCAGGGACGGCTCGGCGCGGGCACGCCGCCGCAGGGCCGCGACGAGGTTGGCGCTCTCGACGTTCCAGCCGAAGGCGTCGAGCCCGATCTCCCCCGCTCTGAACCGGGCCGGCGGCGGGCGGAAAAGGCTCCCGGTATCGTCGACGATCTGCAGTTCGCACAGCGGGCTCGCCCCCGGGGCGATGGCATCCCAGGCGTCGAGGGCCTTCAGGAACCGCACGGAGCCGTCGAGCAGCGCGACGGTGCGGCCGTCGGCGACGGGGGCGTGGCGGCCCACCAGCGCCGTGGGGATACCTGCACGGGCGCTCGCCAGGGCCGCCGCGAGGCCGGCCGCCCCCGCCCCCACCACCGCGACCTCGAAACGTCGCGCCGTCGTATCCGTTGAGGAGCCCTTCACGTTCTGTCGATCCCCGCGCCCCCGGAATGGGGCCCCGCCTTATCTGCGCGCCCACCCCCGCCCTGCCAAGGCCGGGACGCCGCGACCGGTTCGCCGGCCGAGCGCGCGCGGGTGGCGGGATCGGAGGATGCGAAATGAAGATGTTGTTAAACAGAAGAAGCGTCAAAGTTTAATAATTGTCATCGATTGTGGATCGGCGGCTTAATGCTTCTTAACCGCCTGCCGTCATCGTTTGTGCGGACGCGATCGAGCGTGGGGTTAGGCTTCGGGACTGAGATGCGCGAAAGCCCGACCGCCCAACTCGCGCGCCCACGCCGGATCCTCGCCCTCGTCGGGCTGGTCCTGATCGGTGGAATGTGGGCCTATACCGGCTGGTCGATCCTCGACCTGCACCGCCACGCCTGGGACCGGATTCGCCACGACGCCGACACGCTGCTCGGCACGAGCGAGCGGGCGGTGGCCCGGGATATCGAGCTGTACGACCTTTCCCTCCGCATGGTGGCCGAGCGCGTCAACGCGCTGGCGTTGGAGGAGGTGAACCCCGAGGTCCGGCACCTCGCCCTGTTCGACCGGGTGTCCCAGGCCAAGGGCTACGGCTCGATCATGGTGCTCGACACGCGGGGCCGGGCCTTCCTCGATTCGGGATCGGTGATACCCCGCCGTCTCGACGGTTCCGACCGGCTCTACTTCACGACCCACCGGGACAACCCCGATGCGGGCCTGTTCATCGGCAAACCGTGGGTGACGCGGATCAGCCACCGGGAGATGATTCCTCTCAGCCGCCGGTTCACCTACGCCGACGGCAGCTTCGCCGGGGTCATCGTCGGGGCGATCGACCTGGATTACTTCCGCGAGATGTTCGCCAGGCTGCGGGGCAACCCGGATTTCTCCGTCACCCTGCAATTCGCAGACGGCAGCGCCGTGGTGGGGGGGCGGACCACGGCGTCCGGGACGGGGGCGGCCGAGGCACCCGGCTTCAGCAGGGCCGGGCCGGTGGGCGCGTGGCCCCTGCGCATCGTCGTCGCGATCTCGCAGGAGGCGATCCGCCAGGCATGGCTGCCGCGGGTGCCGCCCATCCTCGGCATCGCCCTGATCCTCACGATGGGGGTGCTGGCCGCCCTCGCCCTCCTGAACCGGGAGTTGACCCTGCGGGTCGTGGCCGAGGGGCGGGCGCTCGCGGCCCAGGCCGAGTTCGAACGGCTGGCCTCCATCGACGCGCTGACGGGCCTGGGGAACCGGCGCCGGTTCGAAGCCGTCCTGGCCACCTGCGCCGAGCCGTCGCGCCGGGAGGGCTGGGCCCTGCTGCTGCTCGACGCCGATTCGTTCAAGCGGTTCAACGACCGCTACGGACACCTCGCGGGGGACCGTGCCCTCGAACGGGTCGGCGGCGTGCTGGCGGAGCAGGCCCGCCGGTGCGAGGGTAGCGCCTTCCGCTTCGGCGGCGAGGAATTCGCCCTCCTGGCCGCCTGCGATGAGGAGCAGGCCCTCGCCCTGGCGGATCGCATCAGGGCGGCGGTCGCCGGCCTCGCCCTGCCCCATGCGGACCATCCCGGCGGCGTCCTGACGCTCAGCGTCGGCCTCGCCCACGGGAGCCGCCTGCGCGAAGGCCCGGCCAAGGCATGGCTGAAGGCCGCCGACGATGCCCTGTACGAGGCCAAGCGCGAGGGGCGCGACCGAACCTGCCTCGCCCGGCCGGACCGCGTCGACCCCGCCGCCGAAGCCCTCCTCCCCCGGGCGGTCGCTTTGTCCTGACGCGCTGTTCGAGACGGACGGGCATAAGGGGCGGCGTCACCGCCGGAGGCTTGCCTGCAGTGCCGTGCCCCGGAGCCGGCGGCCCTGTGTTAAGAGGCTCGCGCACCGCCCCCCGGGCGCGGGCTCGCCCTCCCCCGATCCCGGCGATCATCCCCAAGGCCCCGAAGGCGGATCCGGCCCCGCCGCATGACCACGATGACCGACACCATCCTGCGCCCGAGCCTCCTCGATCCGCTCTTCGCCGCCGCCCGGACCCTGCCGGGGGTAAGCGCGAAGGTCGCTCCCCTCATCGAGAAGCTACTGGGCACCCCGGAGCGCGAGGCCCGGATCGTCGATCTGCTGTTCCACCTGCCGCAGGGGGGCGTCGCGCGGCGCCTCGTGGGCTCCGTCCTGGAGGCCCCGCCGGGGGAGCCCGTGACGCTCGGCGTCACCGTCGTCGCGCACCGGCCCGCGACCCCCGGCATGGGCCGGCGTCCGCACCGGGTGGTGGTGGAGGACGCCACGGGGGACATCACCCTCGTGTTCTTCGGGATGCCCCGTCCCCGGGTCGAGAAGATGCTGCCGCTGGGGGCGCACCGTTACATCTCGGGGAAGATCGACCTCTGGGACGGCACCCGGCAGATGGTGCATCCTTCCCGGATCCTCGACGAGGAGGGGCTGGCGAGTCTCCCCGCCGTGGAGCCGATCTACGGGGCGACGGAGGGGCTGACCTCGCGGGCCATCAACAAGCTGGCGGTGGCCGCCCTCGACCGCCTCGCCCCCCTGCCCGAATGGCAGGACCCCGCTTGGCTCGCCCGCAGCCGCTTCCCCGATTTCGCCGAGGCCCTGCGCATCGAGCACCGCCCGGAGGAGGCGCCCCCCCGGGCGACGGACCCGCTCCAGCCACCGCCCGCGACGCCGGCCCGTCGGCGGCTCGCCTATGACGAGCTTCTGGCCTCGCAACTGGCGCTGGCCCTCACCCGTGCCCGCCAGCGGCGGAAGGCCGGGCGGCCCAATGCCGGCGATGGCGCCCTCTCCGGCCGGATCGCCGCCGGCCTGCCCTTCGCCCTGACGGGGGCGCAGTCCCGGGCGGTGGCCGAGATCCGCGAGGACCTCGCGGCCCCCCGCCGGATGCTGCGCCTGCTCCAGGGCGACGTGGGCTCGGGCAAGACGGCGGTGGCGCTGCTCGCCATGGCCTCGGCGGTGGAGGCCGGACGGCAGGCCGCGCTGATGGCGCCCACCGAGATCCTGGCCCGCCAGCATTACGAACGCCTCGCGCCGCTGGCTGGGCCCCTGCGGCTCCGGCTGATGACCGGCCGCGACCGGGCGGCGGAGCGCCGGGCCACGCTGGCCGACCTCGCGGCGGGGGAGATCGATATCCTGGTGGGCACCCACGCCCTGTTCCAGGAGGCGGTGACGTTCCGCGACCTCGGTCTCGCCGTGGTGGACGAGCAGCACCGCTTCGGCGTGCACCAGCGCCTCGCCCTCGGGGCGAAGGGCGAGGCCGTGGACTTCCTGGTGATGACCGCGACGCCGATTCCCCGGACGCTCGCCCTGACGTTCTTCGGCGACATGGACGTGTCGATCCTCGACGAGAAGCCCGCCGGCCGCCAGCCGATCCGCACGCTCACCCTGTCCACCGACCGCCTGGACGAGGTGGTCGCCGGCCTCGGCCGGGCCATGGCCACGGGGGAGCGGGTTTACTGGATCTGTCCTCTCGTCGAGGAATCGGAATACGTGGACCTCGCCGCCGCCGCCGAGCGGTTCGAGGACCTCCGGCAGCATTTCGGCGGGGCGGTGGGGCTGATCCACGGCAAGATGCCGGGCCCGGAGAAGGACGCCGCCATGGCCCGCTTCGCGTCCGGGGAGACGACGCTTCTCGTCTCCACCACGGTGGTGGAGGTCGGCGTCGACGTCCCCGAGGCGACGATCATGGTGGTGGAGCACGCCGAACGGTTCGGCCTCGCCCAGCTCCACCAGTTGCGTGGGCGTGTCGGGCGCGGGGCGAAGGCCTCGTCCTGCCTCCTCCTCTATCGCGGGCCCCTCGGGCAGGTCTCCCGGGCCCGCCTGGAGATGATGCGCGAGACCGAGGACGGCTTCCGCATCGCCGAGGCCGACCTGAAGCTGCGCGGCGAGGGCGAGGTGCTCGGCACGCGGCAATCCGGCATGGCCGCCTTCCGGCTGGCTCGGATCGAGAGCGACGCGGATCTGCTGGAGACCGCCAGGGACGATGCCCGGCTGATCGTGGAGCGGGACCCGCGCCTCGAGAGCCCCCGGGGCCAGGCGCTGAGGGTGTTGCTCTATCTCTTCGAAAGGGAGGCCGCGATCCGCCTGATCGATGCCGGATGAACGGGTCCGTTCAGGAAAGCGACGGGGTTCGCGCGGTCGGCGAAATTTCTCGCGGGCCTGCGCACACCACCGCAAGTCTCAAGAAAACGCTGTAAGGGCAGTGGGTTATCGGAATGCCTCAAGCTTGAGCGCGAGGCCTGGGCACGCCGCTGCGACCCTCAGACCTTGCATCCGACACAATCGCCCCTTAACTGCAGATGAACGAATGGCCCGGTACGTCGGGTCGTCACGGACGAATCTGGAGGACGGACATGTCGAACGGACTGTTCCATCACCTGCCGGGCTCCAACGAGATGGCCGGTCACTATGCTCTTCCCAACGAGCCGTGGCTGATGCCCATTTCGGATCGCGAGTCCGCTACGAACGGGACTGTGGACGAGCTTCAGGCCGCCGTGAAGCGGGCAGCGCGACCCTTCTGGATCGCCGCGAACGGCCTCTGCGTGGCCCTGGGTCTTGCCCTGACCATCCAGGCGAGCACCGGGTGGATGGCGCCCGCCCCGCACGCCACCGTCTCGGTAGCTCAGGCGACCCCGCCCACCATCGCGCCGCAGACCGCGTCGCTTCAACGCTGATCCCGCGTCCTCTCTCCGTCCTCCCGACGAGGATGGCGCCGGCCTGACGGAAGGAGCGACAGCTTCGCTCGGCCCGTCAGGACGACGCGGCAAGGCCGACACGGCCGCTGCATCTCAGAGGCACAACACGCTAGACCGCCCCGCGTCCCCGCGCCGGGCGGTTTTTTCGTTCAGGCTTCCTCGGGGGTCGTCTCGCGCCGCTCGGCCGGGGCGCCTGAGGCGTGCGCCGCCCTCAGGTTCGCCGCCATCGCGTGGAGGCGGTGCTGCGAATCCTCAGGCTGGATCACCCCCGCCGACATCACGAGCTTGGCCGCGTCGTCCACGCTGATCGGCACCTCCACCACCTCGGACCGGGGCAGGTAGAAGAAGAACCCGGTGGTCGGGTTGGGCGCGCAGGGCAGGAACACGCCCACGAGGTCCTTGCCGCCGACGCCCTTCGCTTGAAGCGCACCCTCCACCTCCACGGCGGCGGGCGCCGACAGGAACACCACCGACCACGTGCCCTTCACCGGAAACTCCACCAGGCCCACCGTGCGGAAGGAGGTGCCGTTGGCCGAGAACAGGGTCTCGAAGATCTGCCGCAGGCCCTTGTACAGCCCCGAGATCACCGGGGTGCGGGCGAGCAGCACCTCTCCGAACTCGATGATCGACCGGCCCACGAGGTTGGCGGTGAGGAAGCCAAGCAGCGTCACCGCGAGGAAGGCGATGACGAGGCCGATGCCGGGAATCGAGAACGGGAGATAGTGATCGGGCAGGTAGCTCGCCGGGACCAGCGGCTTCACGAAGGAATCGATGAGCGCGATGATCCACCACGTGATGTAGGCGGTGATCGCCAGCGGCCCGGCGACGATGATCCCCGTCAGGAAATAGGTGCGCAGGCGCCCGCGGGCGCTCACCCGCCGCTTGGGCGGGCCGGCATCGGGACCCGGGGGCGGGATCGGCGGAAGGCTCGCGGCCACGAATGCTCCCTCGGCGGCGGCATACCGGGACGCTTCCGGCGAGGCGGTGGCAGCCGCGCGTGCCAGAAGAGGTAACGGTTGCGGTTGCCGCGCTCAAGTGGGGGACGCCCCCTCCCCCGGAATGGGCGCAGACCTGCGACACCCGCGATCCCTGCCCCGCTTGGCCCCACCGCCGGCCTCCGTTCCGGTGCGGCGGGCGCTTGCATTCGCGCGCGGACGAACGCAAGGGGCGGAACTTTCCACAACTTCTGCTGATGATCGCCGGTCGAGATAGCTCGGTCTATGACTTCGTAGACTAGAATTAGTCTAATGATGCTGTGTTGTCTTTGAGGAACACGGTTCAGCAATAACCGGAAACGCGGAAATCACGGAGAGATCTGCGTTGATCATGCGCGGCACGTCGCGGAAGAGCGTTCCCGGCGCGAGTGTCGCGCCGCCGAACGTTCGAGGATTCGATGATCAGCCGAAGCCCGCTCCGCGCCCCGTCCGCGAAGCGGCGACCCGGCGGGACCGGGGCCGCCG
Organism: Beijerinckiaceae bacterium; assembly: GCA_022702015.1. Lineage (GTDB taxonomy): Bacteria > Pseudomonadota > Alphaproteobacteria > Rhizobiales > Beijerinckiaceae > Methylobacterium. The sequence continues at coordinate 19,511 of JAKONI010000352.1, forward strand.
CCCTCGGCGCCCTCCTCGCCGCCTGCCCCGCCTGTCCCGTGCGGGCGGAGCCCGCGCCGGGCGAGGTGGTTCTGGAGGAACTGAGCGTCGTCGGCCAAGCGGGGCCGGCTGCGGAGCGGGCGACCGGGCCGGTGAGCGGCTACCGCGCGACGCGCTCGGCCACGGGCACGAAGACCGATACGGCCCTGCGCGACTCGCCGCAGACGATCAACGTCGTCCCCCGGCAGGTCTTCACGGACCAGGCTGACCTGAACCTGACCGATGCCGTGACCAACGTGAGCAACGTGCAGCCGGGCAGCACGGTCCAGGGGCGGTCGCAGAACTACATCATCCGGGGATTCAGCACCCAGATCTTCGCCGTGGACGGCGTGCTCATCAACCCGGCCATCGCCTTCTACCCGGTCATCCGCGACCTCGCGAATGCCGAACGGGTGGAGATCATCAAGGGGCCGGCCTCGGTGCTGTACGGGCGGGGCGATCCCGGCGGCGTCGTGAACATCGTCACCCGTCGGCCGACGCTCGAGCCCTCGGGGGAACTCAGCGTGCTCGGGGGCGGCTTCGGCTTCCGGCGGGTGCAGGGCTCGGTGTCGAGCGCGCTGCTGGGATCGGACACGCTGGCGGGCCGCATCAGCTTCGCGGCGCAGGAGGACCCCACCTTCCGCAACATCGGCGACAACACGAACTCCCGCTATTTCATCGCCCCGGCCTTCACCTGGACGCCGACGCCCGACACGCGGGTCTACCTCAATTCGGAGTTCACCAGTCAGTACAGTCAGTACGACGAGGGCCTCGTCGCCTTCCGGGGCCGCGTGCCGCTGGACAACATCCATCGCTATTACGGCGAGCCGTGGTCCCGCTACTATGGCGAGATCAACGCCACGACCCTTCGTGTCGAGCACGACGTGAACGAGAACCTGACCCTGCGTCAGGTCATCAATGGGCAATGGGGCAAGTTCGACCTCATGGCCTCCCGCGCCACGGGGGTGAACGCCGCCGGCACCCGGGTGACCCGCCGCGAGACGGAGGTCGACTCGGTGTTCGCCGCCGTCGATACCCAGACCGAAGCGATCCTCCGATTCGAGACCTTCGGCTTCGCGCATACCGCCCTGTTCGGCTTCGAATACACCAACGGCTTCCGCCACCCGTTCTCATTGCAGGGCGTGCTGCCGTCGGTGAGCTTCCTGAACCCGGTGTTCGGGGCGCGGCCCGTCGCCCTCAGCCTGCAGC
>JAKONI010000406.1 GCA_022702015.1 Beijerinckiaceae bacterium
TTGATGCCGTAGGCCGTCTTGGCCGCCAGTGCATCCGGCACGTCACCGAGGAACATCAGGTAGGGCGTGGCGATCTGCATCGGGCTGGCCTCTTGATCGGGCCGATCTAAGCCAGACCGATCCGGCTGCGCAAGGCATGTCCGGCCGGGTCACACGGCTCAATTCGATGGTAGAAATTTCAGCAGGAATACAACGCAGATTGTAGAACCATTATGCCGGGTCGCTAGACCCCGCCAATCATCTCTCGAATATGCCAGCGAAACTTCCGGGACCGGCGTCGGTTGTCGTCAGCGATCCCAGGCGCGAGAGCGTGCGGACCACCGCATCGCTTCGACCGCCCTGCCACTTCGCGCGAGCCTAATACGATCGCGCAATGGGCTCCGCCCGCTCCGTATCTTTGCGCGCAAAATCGCGGGAAGCAGTCTCAGCGATTGTTCGATCATAACCTGTGTGGTGGTCGCGGCTTCGGCCCAAGCTAGGCGGAAGGGCCTCTCCAACTTGTCTGCGGACCTGAATGGACACACTCCTCACCCGAAAATTGAGTAACTACGTCTCGCTTTCGAGCACCGATCGCTCCCTGCTTGCAAAACTCCTTGAGCCTCCGCGCATTGTCGAGCCCCGGGTCGATATCGTCGAGGAGGGGGAGGATCCACGGGCGGTCAACGTCGTTCTGGACGGCTGGGCCTGCCGATACCGGCAATTCGAGGATGGGCGACGGCAGATCATCTCGTTCCTCTTGCCGGGGGACTGCTGCGATCCGTACATCTACCTGCTCGACCGGCGCGATCACGCCATCGCCGCTCTGACCCAGGTGGCCATCGCCCGAATCCCGGGGGCCTCCATGGCGGAACTCACCGCGCGCAGCCCGGCCCTCGCCCTGGCCTTCCACCGCGAGGCCCTGGCGGGCACGGCGATTCAGCGGGAATGGACGGTCAGCCTCGGCCGCCGTTCCGGCGCCGAGCGCTTGGCGCACTTGTTCTGTGAGTTGCACGCCCGGCTGGCCGCCATCGGCCTCGCGGACGAGACGAGCTGCCCGATGCCGTTGACCCAGCCCGACCTCGCCGACGCCCTCGGGCAGACGACGGTACACATCAACCGTACCTTGCAGGACCTACGGGCGGCACGGCTTCTCGCCCTGAAGGGCCGGCGGCTCACCGTCCTCGACCCGGACGGTTTGCGCCACCTCGCCAAATTCGATCCGCTCTATCTCCACCAGACGGCGGCCCGGGATGCGAGCCGCCGTCTGGAGGTCGTCAAGCTCTGAAGGGTCGGGCCGGATCCTGCCCCCGCCCCTCCCCATACGGGGGAGGGGGCCGCGCAACGCGCGACGATACCGCGATCCGTATCCGACGGAAGGCGAGAACGTTTTCTGAAACCCCTCGATCGCAGAAAACGCTCTGATGCATTGCTTCCGCCGCATTGTCTCGTGCCGAACCGGCATCCGTTTCGGCGAATGATGCCCTAGAACACCGGCATCGCGCCGGCGACGGTGATAAGGGCACCGGAGGTGTAGCTGCTGTCCTCGGAGGCCAGCATCACATAGGCCGAGGCGAGTTCCGCCGGCTGGCCGGGGCGCCCGAACGGCACCTGGCTGCCGAAGCTCTTCACCGCATCCTCACTCATCCCCGCCGGGATGAAAGGCGTCCAGATCGGGCCGGGCAGCACGCCGTTCACCCGGATGCCCTTCTCGGCGAGCAACTGCGAGAGGCTGAGCACGAGGTTGCTCAGCGCGCCCTTGGTGGCGCTGTAGGCCAGCAGGGTCGGCATCGGGTGTTTGGAGTTCACCGACGAGGTGAAGATCACCGACGCCCCCGGCTTGAGATGGGCCAGCGCCGCCTTCGTGACGTAGAAAGCCCCGAAGACGTTCGTCTGGAAGTGCTTCTCGAAGATCTCGTCTTCGATCTCCTCCAGACTCTTGGCGGGCTGCTGGAAGGCGCCGTTGTTCACAACGATGTCCAGGCGGCCGAAGGTCTCTACGGTCTTGGAGACGATCTCCCGCGCATAGGAGGCCTGCTTCAGGTCGCCGGGGAGAAGGAGGGCGCGTCGGCCCGCCTTCTCGATCCACTGGCCCACGGCCTCCGCATCCGCCTGCTCCTCGGGGAGGTAGGAGATCGCGACATCCGCGCCCTCGCGGGCGTAGGCGATGGCCACCGCCCGGCCGATGCCGGAATCGCCGCCCGTGATCAGCGCCACCTGCCCGGTGAGCTTGCTCGAACCCTTGTAGCTGTCCTCACCGTGATCCGGGTCCGGCTTCATCTTGCCGGTCTTCCCGGGGAAGCTCTGCGGCTGGCCTTCGAAGGGCGGGCGGGGATACTTATGGAGGGGGTCGGTCATCGGGTCATCCGTGCGAGGCTATAGAGCCAGCACAACCGGTCCGCATCCGGTGACGTTCCCATCCGCGACGTCGACCCACCCCCGCGCTCGCGGCCGGAGCGGAGGGGGAGACCCGCGCCTCAATGGGCCTCCTGCGGCCTCTTGGGCATGTCAAGATCGGTAGGCGTGCCCTCGAAGGCCTCGGCCGCTATGCCGACCGTCTCCGAGAGCGTCGGATGGGGGTGCATGGTCAGGCCGAGATCCTCGACGTCCGCCCCCATCTCGCGGGCGATCCGTCGTTCCGGGGCACGCGCCCGCCGGCCTCGCCCCGGCAGGTATGCAACCGGCGGGACGATCCAGGCGAAAAGCACGAACACCGGCCTCCGGTTCAGGGAAGTCATGGCTCCGCCCCGGCGCGCGGCAATGTCCGTGGGGAGGCCCCTTGCAAACCCGCCGGGTTGTTTCGGCGCGGGGCCTACGGCGCCTTCAGTACCACCCGGCAGGCGGCGGGTAGGGCCGCCATCGTCATCGGCGGCTTGGGCTTCGGCTTCACCTTCGGCGGCTTCGGGTGGAGCACGGCATCCGAGAACCAGTAGCCGAGGTCGTCGCAGCCGTCGCCGGAGGGGGGCGGGTCCTGCGATTGACACTCGCTCTGCCCGGCGGGGCAACTCAGGCGGATATGGTAGTGGTAGTTGTGCCCGTACATCGGCCGCACCTTCGACAGCCAGCGGCCGCCGCCCGACTCCCGGCACAGGGCCTTCTTGATCGCGGCGTTGACGAAGATGCGCTCCACCTCGGGCTGCTCGGCGGTGAGCTTGATGAGCTGAAGGTGCTGTGGGGTCCACACATCCGGGTCGATATCGAGCCGGTCGGGGCGGACCATGTCGGTGGCGGAAGTCTCCTCGCGCTCGGCGCGGCTCATCCGGTGATCGGGCATCGGGGTCAGCCAAATGTCGGCATCGATGCCGATCTGGTGCGACGCATGGCCGGTGATCATCGGCCCGCCCCGGGGCTGGGCCATGTCCCCTACGAGGAGGCCCGGCCAGCCGATCCGGGGGGCCTTCTCCGAGAGCCGTTCCAGGAAATCGACGAGGACGGGCGTACCCCACATCCGGTTGCGGGAGGGCCGCATCACCTGCCAATGCGCCCCGTCGAGGGGCAGGGCCTCACCGCCGGAGAAGCACCCCTTGGCATAGAAGCCGTAGATCCGGGCGGGGCCCGACGAGCCTCGGGTGACGCGGCCGAAGAGGGCCTTGGCCGGGGTCGTCGGCGCGTCGGGGTTGTCGAGGGGCGGTAGGGGTTTCGGGTTCACGCTGCCCCGGTCCTGGGCCGTGGCCGCGCCGGGCAGGGCGAGCGCGGCGAGGGCCGCAAGGCAGGCGAGGCGCGGAAGCGTCATGCGGATCGTCGTTTCGGGAAGGAAAGGTGGCCGTAGCCTCGTCAAGCAGCGCGGCGTTTTTCAGGCAGGACAATCGTCTGGCCTTACCACAGCGGGCTCGAAGCGGGATGCGCCGGCGAGCATGGCGCGCGTCCCTCCCCCCTGCTCGCCGGGGAGGCGTCTCAACCCTTGGAGGGCCCACACCAGCCGGGCAGGTAGCCCGCGTCCTTCGACTTCGCCAGCGCCATGGCCTTCTCCATCGCGGCGGAGAAATCGTCCTCGACCCGCTTCTCCTTGATGTTCCGGCGAAGGTAGTCGGCCCAGAGGAATTCGCTGAACGGCGTCGTGTCCTTGGCGAAGCCCCCGGCCCGGCGCAACTCCCCCGCGAGGCTGCGGAACGGATCGTCCTTCAAGGCGTCCACCGTCTTCGGAATGTCGGAAAACGCCCGCCGCACGCCCTCGGAATCGTAGGGGTGCACCCAGGACTTGTGATCGCACACCGTCCAGAACGCATCCTTGTCGAGGTCGTGCAGGTCGGCGACCACCGTTACCAGCACCTCCGTGACCCCCTCCTCGTGCAGGGCACGGGACAGGTGGTGATGGTCGATGACGTAATGCTTCTTCTTCGGCCCCAGCAGGGTCGGGATCATATGGGCACCGAGGAAGGCACGCTTCTTCTCCGGGGCGTAGTCCCGCCAGCGGCGGCGCTTCTCGTGGACCTCGCGCAGGCCCACCGTCATCTGTGTCGGGCGCAACTCCGCGATCGGGACCGACTTGAGAAGCGGTTCGCGGTTGGCCATCGTGGTCTCGTCTCCGGGTGCGGCAATACTGCCAGAGGGGTGTGGGTCCCGGCACATAACATCCCCCGGCCGGGATGCGTCGATATCGCGCCGATCACGTTTTGCCGAGCTGTCCCTGCCGCGCGGCCTCCAGAACGAACAGGCGGATCGCCGAGGACAGGTTGCGCCCGCCTCGTCCGGCATCGATCGCGCCGACGAGGGCCTGCACCGACCGGCCCTCCGAGGCCGCCAGATCCGTCAACGCCTGCCAGAATGCGTCCTCCAGGGAGACGCTGGTGCGGTGCCCGGCGATCATCACCGAGCGCTTGACGATCCCGCTCACGGGTGGATCACGTCGGCGGCGTGCCGTCGGCCGCCAGAACCTGCCCCACGAGGTAGAGGGAGCCGCAGATCAGGATGCGTGGCGGACGCTCGAAGGTGATGTCGCCCACCGCCGCCAAAGCCGCCTCGACGCTCGGGGCGACCCGCGCCGACAGGCCCGCCCGCTCCGCGATCTCCGCGACCTCCTCCGGGGGCCGGGCGGCGACCTGCCCGGAGATCGGCACCGCGATCAGGGCTCGGGCCAGCCCGACGAAATGGCTGAGGAACCCGTCCGCATCCTTGGTCCCGAGCAGGCCGACCACGAGGACGAGGGGGGCGTCGCTGCGTTCGCCGAGGTCGCCCATGGCGGTCGCCAGGATCCGGCCGCCATCGGTGTTGTGGCCGCCATCGAGCCACAGTTCGGCCCCGGGCGCGACGAGGGCGGCGAGCCGGCCCCGGCCGAGGCGCTGAAGCCGGCCGGGCCACTCGACCCCGGTGAGGCCCTTCTCCAGGGCGTCGGTGCCGATATCGCCGAACCCGGCGGCCCGGAGCGCGGCGATGGCCGTGCTGGCGTTGGTGAACTGGTGCCGGCCCGCGAGGCGGGGCTTCGGCAGGTCGAACAACTCGATCTCGTCCTGATAGACCAGGCGGCCCCGCTCCTCGTGGACGGAGAAGTCCTGGCCACCCACGAAGATCGGCCCGGCGCCGACCTCCTCGGCCTTGCGCACCAGCACCGAATCGGCCTCGGCGTAGTCCTGTACGGCGATCACCGCCGGGCAGCCGCGCTTGAAGATTCCCGCCTTCTCGGTGGCGACCAGTTCCACCGTGTCACCGAGATATTCAGCGTGGTCGCGGCCGATCGGCGTCACCACCGCGCAAGTCGGCTCGGTGATGACGTTGGTGGCATCCATGCGGCCCCCGAGGCCCACCTCCAGCAGAAGCACGTCGGCCGGATACTCGGAGAACAGAAGGATGGCCGCCGCCGTCGTGATCTCGAAGACGGTGATCGGCTCGCCGTCGTTGGCGGCCTCGCAGCGGCGGAAGGCGTTGGCGAGCACCTCCTCGTCCACGTAGCGTCCGCCGCCGATGGCCCCGAGGCGGATCCGCTCGTGAAACCGCACCAGATGCGGCGAGGTGTAGACGTGGGCCGCGAGCCCCCCCGCTTCCAGGATCGCCCGCATGAACGCGATGGTCGAGCCCTTGCCGTTGGTCCCGGCGACGTGGATCACCGGGGGCAGGCGCCGCTCCGGGTGATTCAGCCGCGCGAGCAGCCGCTCGATCCGCCCCAGCGACAGGTCGATGGTGCGCGGATGCAGCGCCAGGAAGCGGGCCAGCAGGGCGTCGGAGGAATCCATCGCGCCTCAGGCCACTTCCGCCACCGGCTCGGCCACCGGGGCGGCGCCGGGCAGCTTCATCAGGAGCCCGCAAAGCCGGGCGATCGTCTCCTTGAGCTGGTGGCGGTGGACCACCTGATCGACCATGCCGTGATCGCGCAGGTACTCCGCCCGCTGAAAACCGTCCGGCAGCTTCTCGCGGATCGTCTGCTCGATGACCCGTGGGCCGGCGAAGCAGATGAGGGCGCCGGGCTCGGCCAAGTGGACATCCCCCAGCATCGCGTAGGAGGCGGTGACGCCCCCCGTGGTCGGATTGGTCAGCACGACGATGTAGGGCAGGCGCGCATCCCGGAGTCGGCGGATCGCCACCGTGGTGCGGGGCATCTGCATCAGGGACAGGATCCCCTCCTGCATCCGCGCCCCGCCGGAGGCCGAGAACAGGATATAGGGCGTCTTCTTGTCGAGGGCGGTCTCGGCCCCGCGCACGAAGGCCTCCCCCGCCGCCATGCCGAGCGAACCGGCCATAAAGCCGAATTCCTGCGCGGCCAGGGTCATGGGGATCCCGCCGACCCGGCCGAAGCCGATCTTGAAGGCGTCCTGCAGGCCGGTCTTGGCGCGGGCATCCTTCAGCCTATCGACGTAGCGCTTCTCGTCCCGGAACTTCAGCGGATCGGTCGGCACCTCCGGCAGGGCGACGTCGATCCAGGTGCCCCCGTCGAACATCATCTTGAGGCGCGCCGGGGCGCTCATCTTCAGATGGTGCTCGGAGCCCGGAATCACCCAATGATTGGCCTCGACTTCCTTATGGAAGACCATCTGGCCGGTGTCGGGGCACTTGACCCACAGGTTCTCGGGGGTCTCGCGCTTGAAGAGCGTCTTGATCCGGGGGCGCACGACCTCCGAGATCCAGTTCATCGGTTCGACCATGCTGATGCGCCTGCGTCGTTCGATCCGGCGCCGGGGACGCCGGGGGAAGGTGAAGGGGGCTCAGACCGTCCGGCCGGCGGAGCGGACGCCCTCGGCGAGGTCCCGCACCAAGGTCGTGACGGCGGTGACGGTCCCGTCCCCGGCCCGCCCCTCGGCGTCGAGGGAGCGGTGGAGGGCATCGACCAGCGCGGAGCCGACCACGACGCCATCCGCGCCCCTGGCGATGGAGGCGGCATGGGCCCCGGTCTTCACGCCGAAGCCGACCACGACGGGAAGGTCCGTGTGCTCGCGGATACGGCCCACCGCCTCGGCGACGCGCCCGAAATCGGGGGTCGCGGTGCCGGTGATGCCGGTGATCGAGACATAGTAGACGAAGCCGGCGGTGTTCGCGAGCACGGCCGGCAGCCGCTTCCCGTCGGTGGTGGGCGTGGCGAGCCGGATGAAGGCGAGCCCGCGCTCCAGGGCCGGCAGGCACAGCTCCGAATCCTCCTCCGGGGGGAGGTCGACGACGATCAGGCCGTCCACCCCCGCCGCGACGGCATCGGTGAGGAACCGCTCGACGCCGTAGGTGTGGATCGGGTTGAAGTAGCCCATCAGCACGATCGGCGTGGTGTCGTTCTCGCTGCGGAAGCGGCGAACGAGGTCGAGGGTCTTGGCGACCCCCTGTCCGGCCTTCAGCGCCCGCAGGCCGGCCGCCTGGATCGCCGGGCCGTCGGCCATCGGGTCGGTGAAGGGCAGCCCGAATTCCAGGATGTCGGCCCCGGCGCCGGGTAGGGCGCGCAGCACCTCCAGCGAGGTCTCCGGGTCCGGGTCCCCGGCCATCACGTAGGTGACGAGCACCGCGCGGTTCTCGGAGCGCGCCTTGGCGAAGGTGCTGTCGATGCGGCGCGGGGAGGGAGTGGGCATGGGAACGGGCATGGTGCTGTCGGGAAGGCGACCGCGCTACACCATCGCCGCCCTGGCGTGAAGCACGATGACCGCGATGCCTCCCTGCGACGAGGCATCCCTGCGCCCCCGGGACGGGTTGTCCCCTGGAGCGCGGACTCCATCTGGAGCCGTTAGACTGATCCAGAGGAGAGGCGCATGGCCAAGGCCGACAAGCACCATATGGGTCCCGGCAGCCAGGGGAAGGGCGACGGCAGCGGCGCGATGACCGATCTGCCCGAGGGGATCCTCGGGGAGAACGAGGTCCTGTCGAACCGCGACAAGTCCCAGCACGATCAGACCCGGGGCCTCGACGGCAAGGCCGTCCAGACGGAGCAGTACCAGGACCATGCCGCCAACCGGCAGGTGCCGGGGGACGCGGAGTAAGTCCCACCACCGGGGCGGCGCGGGTTTCACCCCGCGCCGCGCCCGTTCAGGCTTCGGCCAGCGGCAACCCCCGGCTGGGGGGCGAGGGCTGGAGTTCGGGCGTCACCGGGAACAGCTTTCGGTGGGCCAGCACGGCGTAGGTGTCGGTCATGCCGGCGATATAGTCGGAGATCCGGCGGGCGATGCGGGCCTCCGAGGCCCCGGCGAGGTTGGCGCTCCATTCCTCCGGCATCCGCCGGGGATCGTCCATGAAGACGG
>JAKONI010000021.1 GCA_022702015.1 Beijerinckiaceae bacterium
ATCGCTTGGCAGACGCCGGCGAGCTCATCGGGGATGTCGAGCCCGAACGGACGGAACGCGACCTCGTTCCTCTCGCGCACATGGACCATTCCGCATTCGCGGTCGAAGACGCTGACGCTGGAAAGGATGGCGTGGGGAGAGCCCGCGGCGGTCCAGGCCAGCGGCGCGATCGGATCGCCCGATACGACGCATCCGATCGTGGCGGATCCCGCATCGGCACCGCCGCCGAAGGCATTCGGCAGGATCTCGCCGGGGGAACGTGCCCGGCACGCCCGCTTCAGGATGCGGGCATACCCGGATTTTCCTACCCCGTTGTCGCCGTAGACGATCGTAATTCCATCGGGTTCAAACGAGAGTTCCTGGCCGGGAGCGAGCCGATTGACGCCCATGACATCCCTGATCGAGGTCAGCGCTACCTTCTCACCGGCGGTGGCCATGGACGGAACATGCTCGGCGCCCAAGGGCGACGGTGTCACCTCGATACCGGGAAAGCCACATCCCCTCTTGCAGAGCAGTGCAAGCTCTTGGTGATCGTCGGCGTCGAGGGTGCGCTTGGCCACTATGCGACGTAGGGCGTCCCGCTGCCAGTCAGGCTTATTCCTCGACCATTGCAGGATGATCTCGAAGACCGAACCCGTCGCCGCCATCGAGACTCGTTCCCCCGCACGGGTTCGAGCTTAGCAGCAGAACCCTCGGATCCGTAAGGGGCGCCGGCGGCGTCGCTGGCTCCGACCCGTCAGTCCTCGGGACGCCGCCTGTAGGCCTTGTCCACTTTGTTGGAGAAGTTCCCGTGGCTCAAGCGCATCTCTATCTTCTTGCGTGGCAATAGAGCGTCAATGGCCTTCTTGGTGGAGCGCCATGCTACTCAAGCTCCGTCGACTAGTGCACTGACTCAGACGGATGGTTCAAGGGTTCGGTTGAGAGCGTCGAAGATGGCAGCGGCGGGTTTGGTCCAGACGAAGGGTCTGGGCCTTTGGTTGTGCTCGACGATGTAGCGTTTGATGGCCGCCTGCAGGTCGACGAGTCCGGTGAAGGTCCCGCGTCGCAACCGGCGGCGTGTGAGGGCGGAGAAGAAGCCCTCGACGGCGTTGAGCCATGAGGCCTATGTCGGGGTGAAGTGGAAAGTCCATCGCGGATGGCGGGCGAGCCAGGCGCGGACCTTCGGGTGCTTGTGGCTGCCGTAGTTGTCGAGCACCGCGTGGATCACCTTGCCCGCCGGCACGGCGGCCTCGACCGCGTTCAGGAAGCGGATGAACTCGCCATGGCGATGGCGCTGCATGCAGCGGCCGAGCACGGTGCCCTCCAAGACGTTCAAGGCGGCGAACAGGGTTGTGGTGCCGTGACGGCTGTAGTCATGGGTCTGGGCGGCGGGATGCCCTGGTCCGAGCGGCTGGTCGGGACGGGTGCGCTCCAGGGCCTGGATCTGGCTCTTCTCGTCGATGGAGAGCACGACCGCATGGGCGGGCGGATCCATGTAGAGGCCGACCACATCCTCGACCTTCTCGGCAAAGGCCGGATCGTGGGATCGTTTGAAGGTGCGAACCCGATGCGGTTGCAGGCGATGCGCCTGCCAGATCCGCTGCACGGAGCGCAACGAGATCCCGGTCTGCTGGGCGACGGCGCGCCCGGTCCAGTGGGTCACCTCGCCGGGGGGCTCCGAGCAGGTCAGCGCCAGCACCTTGGCCACCGTTCGGGTCGGATGGGGTGGGATGCCTGGCGGGCGGGTCCTGTCGCGCAGCAAGCCTTCGACGCCCTCCTCAGCAAAGCGCTGCTGCCAGCGTCAGACGGCGGGCCGACTGACACCGGCCTGCCGGGCCACGTCCTGTACGTTGAGACGCTCGGCCGAGAGCAGAACGATACGGGCCCGCAGGATGTGTTTGAGGGGCCGTGATCGATCCCCGGCGATCTCGGTCAGCTGTGACTGGGCGGTGTCATCGAGGAGCACGCAAACGGTCTGAGCCATCGCACAGACTCGCACACGTCACCCACCACGTGAATCCTCTGATCGCGTCAGTGCACTAGGTCGCCCGCGCCCAAGCCGCCCGGGCCATTTAGCCACTGACCGCCTCCTCGGCATCCGGAGCGACCGCATCATCGAGCGCTACGACGCCGCCCGGGGCGCGGCGATCGCCGATCGGGCCCGCGACGGGGTGGCCCAGCAGATCGCAGTCTCCCACGCCGGCACCATCGAGGCCTTCTGCGAGCGGGTGAAGCCGGCCGCCCCATCCGCCAAGCCTTGCCGCCTCAGCTACCCCGAGGGGATGAAGGACAGCCACGTCCGGACGGAGCTCAGGGCAGGGCACCTGGCGGGCTGGCATTGGGCCCGGCTCTGCTCCGTGGCCGACGCGATGGGCTGCGATCTCGAAGTGACGCTGAAGCCGCGCTCCAAGGGCTGAGAACCCCTCCGAAGGGGCGTCGCGTCAGTCGAGTGTTTTCGACCAGGCCATCTCCTCCCCCCGTTACTCCTATCCGGTGTAACGCGGGAATTGCGAACTCCCGGACCTCAGGGATCCAGTCCGAGGCGGGCCGCGAGGGCGGTCGCGACGGCCTCGCGCCGGTAGACGACCGCCGGCTTTCCGGCCGCGATGGCCCGTTCCGTGCGGGCCTTGAGCGCGGCGGCCGCCGCCAGCAGAACCCTTCCCGCGTCGATCGGGCTCGCGAGGCGGTACCCCTTGGGCGCGCCTGCGATGACGACCGCCAGCCCGTCAGCGATCGCGCGGTCGAGCGTCGCCGGGTCGGGCGCGCCCGCCTCCGCCGCCCGGGCGCGGGAGGCCGCCTTGACGGCGCGGTTTGCCTCGCGTGCACGGGCGGCCGAGGATGAGGTGCGGGGTGCGGTCATGGGCGTAGGATGCCGTGACGAGGTGCAAGGCACCATGACATGTCACGGCATCGGCACTCGCTCGGCACTCCCTCGTGCGCACGTCGTGCTGAGCTCAGCATTTCCTCAGCATATTTTTGGGCGTTTCAGTCTGCATGATCGGCGATTCATCAAGAGCGAAATCGCGATCCGTTCAGGACGCATGCTGCAGCCCCCCCGGAAACGGGGTGTTCACCATCCCATGTGGATCCACGTGGCACCGGGTTGACGGGGAGTCCCGCCCAGGCGCGAATTGGGCGGTGAGATCCGCCCCGCCAGGAGAGACGCCCATGTCGCACCAGACCCGCAGCTTCGCGATCGACAGCAGCATCCGCGTTGGCCAGGGCCTGGCTCTCGGGCACTCCGCGATCCAGGGTGCCTTCGACGGCCTGCGCGCTCGGCAGGACACGGACCGGCACGCCGTCTCGCGCCTCGCCGGCCGCCTCGGGCAAGCCCGCCGGGATGCCGTCGCGGTCGAGGCCGAGGCCGATGCCCTTGCCGCTGAGGCCGCCGAGCTCCGCCTCCTCCTCGGGGCCGCCCTGCAGCGCGCCGCGGCGGCCGAGGCCCGGGCCGAGCGGGCCGAGCGCGCGGTCGTCGCCGCCGCCCGGCGCCAGGGCCTCGTCTAGCCTCAAGCCCCCCCAGACATGCGAAGGGCCCGCCGGGATGACCGGCGGGCCCTTCGTCGTTCGGTCGCTGACACGTCACATGCGGCAGGCGGCGACGCGGGCGTGGGCCTCGGGGGTCTCCAGGAGCCTGTAGGCCTCCTCGATGACCCTCTTGTCGTCTGCGTCGTACTCGCCGGGGCGAGGCTTCGGGGCCTCGGCATCAAGGCGCGCCTGAAGGGACGGCATCAGGGGCAGGCCCCCATGGATCTCCGAGAGGGACTCGGCGCGGAGATGCTGCTCGACGCGGAACGCGGGCACGAATGCCAGATTGCACCGGGCGCCAGTGTCGAGGCCGGCGAGCCAGGATGCGACGTCCCGCGGGAGCGGGGCGAGATCCCTGCCGGAGCGGCCAGTCGGGTCCATCGCGGCTCGGTTGTGCGCGATAACGAGCTCTCCGAGGCCAAGCGCGACCGGGCGCGGGCCGGCCGCGGCGCGGTTGTCGTTGGCCAGGGCGACCTCGGCGACGTCGGACGCGTGGACGGCCGGACGGGGCAGCAGGGCCCCGAGGACACCGCCGATCCCGGAAGCCGTGAGATCCAGCGCCCGAGCCGGGCCCTCCAGGCCGGCTCCGACGGCGGTGGCGGTGCGGTCGACCGCGGCCTTCGCGACGCCGGCGACGCGCTTCACGTCCCCGTACAGGGACACGGCGGCCTCGCGGGCGTCGCCAAAAATGGCGGCGATGAGAGCGGCGATGAAGGCCAGGATTTTCTTGAGGTCGATCATTGCGGGACTGCCTAAGTTGAACTGAGGGAGACGGAGAGACAGGGGCGAGGGTATCGTCAGGCCGGGGCTAGCAAGTCGCCAGCTGGGAGGCGGCGCCGGCCTCGGCGCACCGGGGCCTCGCCGAGGGCGCGCTCGCAGAGCTCGTCGGGCAGCTGCAGCCTGTGCTGATGGATCAGCGCGAGCCCGTGGGCGGCCTCGCCCCGGTCGAGGACCTCGCGCTCGGCGAGGACGTGACCGCTCCAGGTCGTGGTCTGGCTGAAACCCTCGCCGTTCTGGATGGCGGCCCAGTCCTCGTCGAGGGAGGCGAGGTAGCGCAGCCCCTCCAGGGTCGCAGCGCGCACCGCCGGGTCCTCTGACCGGGCGTAGAAGTGCGGCATCGCCGGGCGCCCGATCCTCTGCTCCGCGCGGACGCGGTTGGCCTCGGCGTTGGACAGCCAGCGCTCCGCACGCTCAAGATCGTAGGGCCCCCATTCGGCCCGGTGCGCGGTCTCGGCCGCCTCCGTCAGGGACCGGCCGAACTGCCAGGGTGCCGCCCCGACGAGCGCCTGAAGCCGCTCGCGAATCGGTCCCGCCATCTCGTCGACGCGAGCCTGCGCGGCGAGCCGGCGTTCCTCGGCCCGAGCGTTGGCCTCGTCACGGGCGGCGCGGGCCTTAGCGATTGCGGCGTCGGCCGCCGCCCTGAGCGCCGGGACGTCCACGTCCTCGGCCGAGATCCCCCACCAGCACGGCAGCAGGTTCGGGGTGCCGGCGCGGTCCGTCCAGGAGAAGACCGCCGCGACCATCAAGCCGCGCTCGGCTCGGTAGGCGTCCGAGAAGGTCTGCGGGGCCTCGTCCATGACGAAGAGCGCCATGGCGTGGCCGTAGCGGAGGCGCTCGCCGACGTGGCGCCAAGGGAAGCCGTCGAAATCGAGCGGGGGAGCGGTCAACCGGGGCATGGGGCGTGTCCACAGGGGAAATGGTTAACGCAAGATTATGCTCCGAAATAAGCCCGGCCAATAGTCTTGTTGACAAAGCTGGTGCATTGGCTGCATGTTGATCTGCGTTCGCTAGGAGACCCCCGGTGCCTCGTACCCCCATGCCCCTCCATCCCCACACTTGGTCGCCCGACCTGGTCGAGCGCGTCAAAGCGCTGTGGCTCGCCGGCGTGTCCGCCCGCTCCATCTCGGCCACGCTCGCCGCCGAGGGCATCGCCCGTAGCCACAGCTCGGTCATCGGCCGGATGCGGCGCGAGAACGTCAGCTTCCAGGGCCCCGGGGCCAGCAGGCCCCCCCTTGCACGTAAGCCCCACGAGGGCCCGCGGAAGGCCCCGAAGGCCCTCGTGGTTAAGGCGCCGCCGCCCCCGCCGAAGCCCGCGCCCCGCCCGGCCGCATCGGACGTTCTCCTGCCGGAGTCCCGCCGCGTCTCGATCCTCGACGTCCGAGACGGGGTCTGCCGCTGGATCGCCGGCGATCCCCGTCTGGACCCGACGGCCTGCGGGCACCCGGCCGATCTCGGCTCGCCCTACTGCCCGGCGCACCGGACCGTCGCGCCGAGGTCGCGCGAGGCCGCCTACGTCCCCGCTTTCCGGAAGGCCGCCTGATGAGCCGCATGAGCGACCGTGCCATCGACCTTCAGCACAACCACCAGGTGATGGAGCCGGACGACGAGGACGAGGCGCTGCCCCCGCACCTCGATCCGGACCGCCTCGCCGCCGAGCACCGCGCCCACGTCGAGGCGCTGCTCACCGACCTCGCCAAGCCGGAGTGATCCCCGTGCCCGAGCAGCCCCCCGCCGACGAGTTCATGACCCTCTGGGATTACGTCCCGGATCCTGGCCCGATGGTCCGCGATCCGATGTGGCGCCAGATCGCGCTGCAGGAGCTCACCCGGCCGGCCGACTGGACGCCGCCGGTCCCCCTGATCCGGGAGGCGGCCCCCCTGCCGCCGTGCGCCCGCCTGACGGCCCTCATCGACGACGCGGGCGTCGGGCGCCGGCGGCCCCGCGACGTAGCCATCGTCGAGGCCGCGATCGCGAGGAGCCTGCCGGCCGACGTGCCGACGTTCGTCTCGGCGGTTCTCTCGGTGCGCCGGGACGGCGAGGTCCTGGTCACGCGCGTGCGCCTGTTCGATGGGGGCGTCGTCGTCCTGAGAGTGGACGGGGGCCCCGAGCCCCACGTGCGTGGGTGGGATCCCGAGGGCGAGGACAGGCGCGCCTTCCACTACGTCGACGGCGCGTGGACGCGCGTCGAGAACGCCTGTGTCGGGGAGGTCATCTGATGGCGGGCGGGATCCTGACCGGTTCCGGTCTCGACGAGCTGGTGCGCCAGATCGAGGAGCTCCGGACGAGGCGCTACGAGGGGGCGTTCGACGAGGGCCTTGAGGCAGGTACGCCGCTGGGCGAGGCCGGTGCCTACGCTCAGATGGTCGCCGTCTGCGAGGACGTCCTCTGGCTCTACGGGGTCTACGGGGACGGCGAGCCGGTGGACGTGCTCGGCATCGATCGGATCGTGGAGGACCTCCCCAGGATCAGGGAGGGACGTCGGGCCCTCGTGATCCCCCGCGACCCGGAGACGCCCTGGCGCGATGCGGGGGTCATCGTCCGCTACGGCCTGCGTGTCGACATGCTGGCGGCCGAGACGGGGCCCGAGGGGCAGCGCATGTGGCGCCTGCTGACACACGAGCAGACGTGGATCAAGTTCCGCGACGACGACGGGCGGACCCACTACATCCAGGTCCGCGGGCTCCCGCCGGTCCAGCAGGCCGCGCGGCACGCGTACGAGGCCGAGGTGCGCGAAGCGGAGGCGGTCGCGGCGGCGCTGAGGTCGGCGCGGCCACGCGGGCGGGTTGCCCGGTCGTACTTGGAACTCGACGCCGCTGTTGAGCCCCTTCTGCGCAAGCTGCTGGTGCTCGATCCGGACGCCCTCGTGGGGCACGCCCTCGTCAGGATCGGCGCGTTGCCGCCCGAGTTCCGCACGGCGCGGGTCGACGCGGCGGTCCCGACGCTCGCGGCGCACCACCGCCACGCCGGGTTCGACGTCGCGACGTGCTTGCACTGGCTCCGGGTGATCCGCCGCCGGGTGGCCGCGGTCGAGGCGGCGGGGCCCAAACCGCCCCCCTCCGACGATGCCGATGCCCTCGGTAGCCTCGCGTGGTGAGGCGCCGGATCCTCCCGGGCACGCGCCGAGGCTGCGCGTTCCACCGAACACCCTCCCGGGCACGCGCCGAGGCTGCGCGTTCCACCGAACACAAGGACACCTGACCATGGCCACCAAGAAGAAGCCCGCCCCGACCCCGTCCGCTCCCCTGTCGATCACGTTCGACATGAGCATCACCGAGGCCCACAGCCTCGATCGCTGCGTGATCAAGCATGGGCATCTGGTGACGGCCAGTCCGCCGTTCACGGCGAGGGATGACGGGGACTCCCACCTCTCCCGCGATCCGGAGGACGAGTTCCTGGGGGAGATCCTCGGCGTCGAGGAGGGGCGGCTCCTGCTCTTCCGCCGGCGGGACCCGGACGCATGCCCGGCCCATTTCGGATGGCGGCCGACCTTGGGGCGGCAGTACATCGTCTTTCGGTTTTCGGAATCCGACGACGGCGATGCGTCGGCGGAGCTCCTCGCGGACGATAGCGCCGAGGCCGTCGATGACGCGATGCGGCAGATCTACCGCCGGTACCGCCCGAACCGGACCTACACGCGGACGGCCGAAACGCTGGGACTTCGAGCATGTCCCAGTAACCATCCCCCGCCGTGTTAACCGCAGCCTCTATTTGCCGTTGCAGTCGAAGCCCCCTCGATTCAGAATCGCACCATGCTCAATTCGAAGCCCACATTCGTCCTTCACGCCGGCCCGTTCGACTTCTCGGACGGCGCCCGCGACGAGGCCTCCATGGCCGGTACGGACACGCTGATGTCGCTCGACGTCGCCGCGTGGGCCCCCGAGCTAGCGGACGCCCTAGGCTTCCCGACCTTCTCCACCGCGCAGCTGCGGGCCGCGACGCGTGCCCCGGATCCTCATCGACTGAAATCGATGCAGCCCGGACACGCGATCTACACGACCCGCCAATACCTGCTCGACTGGAGAAATACGTGGCTCGCCCCAAGCAACCCTCCCGCCTTGTCTTCGACCGGAAGCGACAGGTCTGGGCAATCGCAGACTTCATCGATGGCGAGCGCTACAAGCGCAGAACACGACACGGCCTTGCAGCTCGCGGCGCGGCTCAAGAGGAGCTCGCGCTCCACATCGCGGAGCAAGGGCGCCTAGCCCGAGAGCGGCTCATGGCCTCGCCGGATCACGACGACCCGGCGAATTCCAACCCCCGCCTGGTGTCCGTCGCCGCTTGCTTGACGTTCTACGGCGCCCGCATGGAGGGCACGAAGAATGCCGCCTTGGTCGGCCAGCACATCGTCCACCTACTTCGCATCCTGAGGGGCCTGACGCTGGCGCAGATCCGTGGATCGACGTGCCGCGACTACGTCGAGAAGCGGACGAGCGAGCGCTACACGAAGCCCGGCTGGAAGATCTCGAAGCCGATCTCGACGTCGACGGCCCGGCGCGAGCTCGGGACCCTGTCGGCCGCCATCAACGCCTGGCATCGGGAGTACAACCTCTCGTCGGTTCCGGTGCTCGAACTGCCCAAGGCCTCGAAGGGCCATCCGGACTGGCTGACCGAATCGGAGTTCGAGCGCCTCCTGAAGGCGGCCTCCGGGTTCCGCTGGTTCTCCTCAGACATCGCCACGCGCGAGCCGTACTGGCAGCCGATCGAGGGCCTGCGCCACGAGCCCGGCGACCAGCTGGTGCGGTTCCTCCAGATCGCGTTCTACTCGGGCACCCGGAGCGCGGCCGTCCTCGACCTGCGCTGGCGCAAGCACAAGGTCGCCGGGTACGTGGACTTCCCGACGGTGACGATGTTCCGCGAGGGCCCCGAGGCGCCGGCATCCCGCAAGAGGCAGCCCCCGTGCCGGATCCACGATCGCCTGCTCCCGCTCCTCAAGGAGTGGCGCGAGGAGGACCTGGCGGCCGGCGTGTCGCGCGTCGTCCATCGGAACGGTGCCGCCGTGAAGCGGGTCAGCAAGGGGTTCAGGATGGCCGCGATCCGGGCCTGCCTGGACCGGCGCGACATCGACGGGACGCACCGCGTCACCGACCTGTCGGCCGGCCTCGCCGCCGACCTGCCCGAGGAGGAGGAGGGCTACCTCTCGGAGGAGGCCGAGGGCGACGCCGACGAGATGGGTTGGCCGACGCCGCACATCCTCCGGCACTCCAGGGCAACGATCATGCTCCGCGCCGGCGTGCCTCCGGTGGAGGTGAGCGAGTACCTCGGCATGTCGCTGGCCATGGTCCTCAAGGTCTACGGCCACACGTCGAGCGCCTACCAGAAGGCGGCTGCGGCGGCCTGACGCGGAGCTTTATTTTTTACAAGCACCCCTTGCTTTCGGCCCCGTTGCTTGTATATTTACAAGCAACGGGGAGACGGTCTCCCCGAGGGAACCGCACCGATGTCCAAACTCACCGCCGCCAACGTCGCCCACAACCAGGCCGTCGAGCACGCCCTGAACGAAATCATCACCCAGTCCGACCTCGACACCGCGCTCGCCGAGATCGCGGCCCTCTCCGCCCCCACCGAGACCGCCACGGTCGACCTCGACGACCTCGGCTCCGATGCGATCGCGGTGCTGGGCGACGGCTCGGTCCTCTGCTGGGGCAATGAGCACAGGATCAACGGCCGCACGTACCGCGACATCGTCGTCGCCGGCGGCGCCGAGGACGGCCATGGCGTCATGAACGCCGAGCTCCAGGCCGAGATCTGGGAGGACTCCCAGGTCTGCGCCGACTGAGGGCGCGGACCGGCCGGGGGATCGCCCCCCGGCCTCAGGCGAGAACCCTACCCCCAGCACAGAGGATCCGGACATGGCCAGGATGGTGGACTTCGACAACGACGGCGTGGACTTCGACGACGGCCTGCGCCTGACGACCGAGGGCGAGTTCAGGTTCGACGGCAATTGGATCGTCCGGGTCGGCGTCTACCGCCGCTACGAGGGCGAGCGGGACTTCGAGCGCGAGGCGACCGTGCACGTGCGCACCGGCCCGACGGCCCGCACGATCGAGGCCTCCGTGCTGCGCAAGCGCGCCGAGCGCCGCCTCTCCGGCGACTGAGGCCCGCCCCTCGGGAGGGGTGAGAGACCTCCCGATCCCGGGCCTCAGGACCGAACCCAGCCCTTCCGGAAGGACCACACCCATGAAAGCTGCCATCCCCGCCATCGAGGCCGTGCTCGCCGCGTCCCCGTCCCGGGACGAGGACGCGACCGTCTACGCCATGTTCGGCGCCCTCGGCACGATCGACGCCGAGGGTCGGGCCGCCGCCAAACGCGCCTTCCCGGAGCACCCCGCCGTTGCCGCGATCCTCACGTTCGACTTCTGCACCTCCGACGACCACGCTACCGTCGCCGCCGCCCTGGAGCCGCACGCCGCCGCGGCACCGACGCTGCGCCAGTCGACCGAGGACGACGAGTGGACGGCCGCTGAGAGGGCCGTCTACGCCGCCAGGACCTTCGTCGGAGAGGTAGCTCGGATGACCGGCCACGGACGCGCCGGCCACGACCGCTGGGAGGCACGCGAGCACTTGATTGCGACTCTGCGAAACCTGCAGGTGCGCCATCTTGAGGAGGTCGCGTGCGATCGCATCGGCCAGTTCCCCGGGTACGACGTCCGCGGTCAGGGGTGGTGGGCGTGGGGCGCGCCGGGAGGCATGAGCATCCAAGTCCGCGTGGGTGGCAGGCCGATCCTCTCGCTCCCCGGAGACGTCACGCGCCGCGAGGTCGAGATGGCGATCCTCGGCTGGAAGGCCGGCAACGACCAGGGCCTGCACGAGGGCGCCGAGCGCATCCGCCGGGGGATCAAAAACCTCCTCGAAGTCGAGGCCGCCTGAAGCCTGCACCTCCACCGGCCCCCCATCACGGGGCGGCCGGTGTAGAATTGAAACGCCCGTCCTGCGCAGGAGCCCGCACCGTGTCCTTCGATTTCCCCAAGCCGATCCGCGAGGCCAAGGTCGACCTCTCGGGTTTGACCGAGGCTCAAATCCTCATCCGACGGGGCGTCATCAGCCTCGGCGAGCGAGCCTTCGGGCCGCGCTGGCAGAGCTTCTTCGCGACGGCGCTCTCGGAAGTTGCGGGCCGGCGCATCACCCAGGCGCAGGTGTCGCAGTGGATTTCGGGCTCCCGCCCCGTGCCCGATGCCCTGTTCGAGCCCACTCGGCGTCTCGCGATCCGAGCGGCCGAGGACCTGGAACGCCGCGCGGCCGAGATCCGGATGGAGTGGGCCCCGGCGGCGCCGGAGGAGGACAAAGCCGACCTCGCGACACTGGCCTGAGGGCGGGCCCTGCGTCGGAAGGACCAGGGACTAGACAAGCGTAGTCGAAAGTCGATATAGGGGGCTATGTCGACTTTCGAGGTACACCATGGCTGAGGACGTCCGGCTCTCCGACACGACCCTGCGCGCGCTCAAGTTCCTGCTCTCGGCTCCCCTTGAGGGGAGGTCGGGCGCGGAGATCAGCAAGTCCGCCCGCATCGGGTCGGGGACGATGTACCCCATGCTCGCCCGGCTGGAGACCGCCGGCTGGGTCGAGGGGAAGTGGGAGGAGGTGGAACCGAGCGAGGCCGGGAGGCCGAGGCGACGGTTCTACACGCTGACGATGGCAGGGCGCGCCCGGGCCCGTGCCGCGTTCGCCGAGTACCAGGTCGCGCCGGAAGGAGCCCTCGCATGGAACTCCTGATCGGGCTGCTCATGAACATCCTGGGCGCGGACCTCTACGACCGCTGCCCGAGGCTCGCCCGCTTCCTCATCCGCAAGGCGGCCGCCCGGCTGCCGGAGGGCAAGCGGGAGTCCTACGCCGAGGAGTGGTCATCGCACCTCGCCGACTGCGACACCAAGCTCGATCAGCTCCGGCATGCTCTCGGCTGCTGGTGGAGCGTCGGCGGGATCCTGAGGACCGAGCCGCAGCCAAAGCGGGCTTACAGCCTCGACGCGCTCATCCTCGGCTCCGGCCTCATGCTGGTCGGATCCACCGCGGAGGCGATCATGTCCGCGATGGCCGGCGCGCCCTGGCTGTACCTGGTGAGCTACCTGTTCCAGATCCTGCCGGGAGCCTTCGTCGTCGTCCTGGGGATCCGGATGCGTCTGAAGGATGGGCGGTACGTGTATATCTGACGCCCGGAGCGGGGTCCCGGAATGGCCCCGCAATTACGAAATCCGGCCCGCATGGCCGTGCATGGCGCTCGATCCAATCGAACGGCGTTGCATGGGAATTGACGGGCCGGACGCCGGTCCCTAGGAAAGTTGCGGCGGGGTGAGAGCCTTGCCAAGGTTGGGGTCGAGGGTTCGAATCCCTTCGCCCGCTCCAGTTTTCCTTCCCAACCGGATCCTCGCAAAACGCCCGCATGGGCGTTTTTTGCTTTTCGGGCTACCGCGTCTCGGTATCAAACGCCTTCGGTCCGTGACCCGGAACGGGCCGACTGCCTATTCTTCGACGCTTTCGGGGATCGGGATCCTGGCCAACCGAAATCCGGCGCCGAATTGCCGTTCTCTGCGAAGAGCCCGCGACGGCTGCGGGCTCAGCCGCGTGTGCCGTCTGCGAAATGTTCACGGATCCAGCACTCGCCGGAGATCCGGGCGCCGTTCTGCGTGACGAAGGCGTAGGGCGAGTGCTCGACCACCGCG
>JAKONI010000079.1 GCA_022702015.1 Beijerinckiaceae bacterium
GCCGGGGCGAGGCCGAGCCGGGCGAACAGGGCCTGCGCGAAACCCTCCTGCAGGGCCGGGCCGAACCCTTCGAGGGCCTTTTCCAGCCGCGCCTGCGGGGCGAGCGCCAGCAGGCAATCGGCCAGCCGGCACAGGTTCCAGAACAGGGCCTCCGGCTGGCGGCCGAAGCTGTAGAGGCCGGATTGGTCGAAATAGGCCGCCGTGAAGTTCGGATCGAATTCCGGCAGGAAGCGCCAGGGGCCGTAATCGAAGCTCTCGCCGGTGACGTTGATGTTGTCGGTGTTGAGCACCCCGTGGACGAAGCCCGCCGCCGCCCACTGCGCGCCCATCCGCGCCACCCGCCTCACGACGCTCTCCAGGAACGCGAAGGCGCGTTCCTCCGGCGCCTCGCGCCAGAGGTCCGGCATGTGGGTGGTGATCGTATGGTCGAGGAGGCGAGCGATGGCGTCGGGCTGCTCGAGGTAGAGGAACCGCTGGAACGTGCCGATGCGGATATGCCCGTGCGACAGGCGCACCAGCACCGAGGATCGCGTCGGCGAGGGCTCGTCGCCCCTGATCAAGTCCTCCCCGGTCTCGATCAGGCTGAAGGATTTCGAGGTGGTGACGCCCTGCGCCTCCAGCATCGCCGTGGCGAGCACCTCGCGTACGCCGCCCTTGAGGGTCAGGCGTCCATCGGCGGTGCGGGACCAGGGGGTGGTGCCGCTGCCCTTGGTGCCCAGATCGAGGAGCCGCCCGTCCACGAGATCGTGCAACTGCGCGAACAGGAAGCCCCGGCCGTCGCCGAGTTCCGGGTTGTACGAGCGGAACTGGTGGCCGTGATACCGCAGGGCCAGGGGCGCCTCGAAGCTGCCGTCGAGGGGTTCGAACCGCCCGAAATGGGCGATCCACCCCTGGTCCGACAGGCCGCCGAGGCCGACCCTTTCCGCCCAGACCTGATTCCGGTGGCGCAGGATCGTCGCGGGGAAGCGCGCGGGCGCCACGATATCGAAGAATTCCGGCCCGAGGTCGGCGTGGCGGCGGGAGGGGCGAGGCTGATTCGGCAAGGCTTCTCTCGCGTTGGACCTGACGGCGCGGTGCCCGGGGGAGCACCCGGCGGATGGGAGTGTCCCTTCGTCAAGCCCGCAGGGCGGGATCCGTTGCGCCCCCGGTCTGCCGGAGAGCCTCGCCGAGGATCATCGCCGCCGCGACGGCGACGTTGAGCGAGCGCATCCCGGAGCGCATCGGCACCACCACCCGGGCTCCGGCGGCGGCGTGGACCGGCTCCGGCACCCCGGCCGATTCGCGGCCGACCATCAGGCAGTCGCCGGGGCGGAAAGCGAAATCCGTATAGGGCACCGCGCCCCGCGTGGTCGCCAGGACGAGGCGCCCCCCCGTCTCCGCCCGCCACGCCTCGAAGGCCGCGAAGGACCGGTGCCGGTGAATGGCCACGTGGTCGAGATAGTCGAGCCCCGAGCGCCGCAGGTGCCGGTCCGACACGTCGAACCCCGCCGGCTCCACGATATCGAGGGGCACGCCGAGGCAGGCGGCCATCCGCATCAGGGTGCCGGCATTCTGCGGGATGTCGGGCTGGTAGAGGACGAGGCGGGGCATAAGGGGGCGGCCGGGGTGCGTTCCGGTGGCTATCGCCACTCAGCCGGCAAAGCGCAACGTTTTCAAAGCCCCGCATGGAACCGGGCGTGCCCGCGCCGCCTTGAGCGGGCGCTGCCGTCGTCCACGGCCGCAGAGACCGGAAGGCCCCTGCCCCATGCGCACCCCGTTCACGACCGTCCTCCTCGCCGCGACCCTCGTGTCCGCCGCCATCGCCCCGGCCCTGGCACAGACTGCCGATCCGGCCGCTCCGCCGTCCACGAGCCCCGCCAGCCCATCGAACGATACCAGCGGCCCCGTCGCCGCCAAGCCCGCGACCCTCTCGGACGACCTGCGGCCGAAATTCGTGGCGCAGACGCCCGCCGACATGGTGGCGAGCAAGCTGGTGGGCCTGAACATCGTGAACGGCGCGGGCGACACGATCGGGCAGGTGGCGGATCTCGTCCTCGACGAGAAGCAGCAGATCAAGGCCTGGATCGTCGGGGTGGGGGGTTTCCTCGGGATCGGCGCCAAGTACGTCGCCATCGACCCCTCCGCCCTCAAGGTGGGCCGGGGTGACAACGACACCCTCAAGGCCGTGATCGACACGACCAAGGATCAGCTCCGCGCCGCGCCGGAATACATCTACCTCGGCAAGGAGAAGCCGAAGGACGCCCAAGCAACGACCCCTGCGACGACCCCCGCCACCAAGCCCTGAGCCGGGCGGCACCGCGACGGCGGCGACGCGCCCGCTTGCGGGGCGGGCGCGATCCGTGCTCTCCCCCGGCCGAACAGTGCCGGGGTTCCGAACACATGCGCCGTGCCATCCTTCCGCTCCTCGCGTTCAGCCTCGGCCTCGTGGGGATCAGCGCGGCCGCCTTCATCGCCCTGAAGCCCGAGAGCGCCCCCATCGGCGCGCCCTCGGTCGGCGGCCCGTTCACCCTGGTCGATCAGGACGGGCGCACCGTCACCGAGAAGGATTTCGCCGGGGCGACGCACCTCGTCTTCTTCGGCTTCACCCATTGCCCGGATGTCTGCCCCACCACCCTGCAGCAGATCTCCGACGTGCTCGCCGCCCTTGGCCCGAAGGGCAAGGCGATGAAGGTCGCCTTCGTCACCGTCGATCCCGAGCGCGACGATCCGGCGAGCCTCAAGACGTACCTGTCGAGCTTCGATCCGCGGATCACCGGCCTCACCGGCACGCCGGAGCAGATCACCGCCGTGGAGAAGGCCTACCGCGCCTATGCTCGCAAGGTGCCGGACAAGAACGGCGAGTACGTGATGGAGCACACGGCGCTGGTCTACGTCATGGACGCGAAGAACCACTTCCTCGGCGCCCTCGACATCTCGCGCCCGCCGGAGCAGACCGCCGCCGAACTCGCCAAGCGGATCTGAGGGCGGGGCCCGGTCGGGGGACCGCCGGGCTTCCTCAGCCCTCTCTTACAGGGTCATCCCGGCGTGAAAGCGATCGGGGGAGAGCGGCAGCATGAACTGCACGCCGAAGCCCCCGTCGAAGTAGCGGACGAGGCGGCCGGGCGTGCTGCCCACCGTCACGACGCTGCCCATCGCCGGCTTCACCGCGCAGACGATCGCCACGCCAGACAGGGAGATGTCGAGGAGGCGGGCGGCGACCTCGCGCCCCCCCTCCAGCTTCAGCGTCACCATCGGCTTCTCGGGCACGACGCGCTCGTGGCTGCGGCCCTCGGGCAGGCCGAGGATGTCCCGGTTGGCGAGCCAAGTGAGCTGCGAGGCGAGCTTGTCCCGCTTCCGGGCGGTGGCCGCGAGACGGACGGCGAAGCCCCCGGCGGTGTGCCGGGCTACGGTGCCCTCGATCCGGCCGATATACTCAAGGTAAAGGACGACCCGCTCGCCCACCTCGCCGACGACGGCGCATGTCAGGCTCACGCCCCCCGGGGACATGTCCACGGTCTGGCAGGGATATTCCCGCCGGTCGGCCAGCATGTAGCGGCCGAGCACGGCCACCTTCACGCGCTGGTGCTGGCGCCGGTTCGCGGCGGCGCCGGAGAACGACCGTACCGTCTGAGTCTGGACCGGATCGGCGTCCACTGCGAGCATTGCACCGTAAGCCGTTGGCTGGAAATCGCAGCATCACGGTAGGCGAATGACTGTTACGAAAGCCTTCCCCTCGGACAATCTCCGTCATTGTTCAGAGGGAAAACGGTTTTCGCATCCTCCGGCTCACGCCCGGCCGCCGGTATGCACCATCAGATGACCCCGTTGGACCGGGGCCTCCTGCGTGACCGGGCGGCGCGCCCCATCGAGGCCCTGGCCAGCGGAGGGGCGGTTGCCCCGGCTGCGCGGGGCGAGGATCCGCAGGGAGGTCGTCTCAGCCTTGAGCACCGGGCGCAGGCCGAGCCAGTGCGGCGCCCCCGCGAAGCTCAGCGCCCCGAGGGCCCGCACATGCGGGCGGCCCCGGTGCCGGAGCGGCAGGAGAAGCAACTCAAGGTCGATTTCCTCCTCCGCGCGGTTCACCCCACGCAGACCCGCCACGACGCCAAGGGTATCGAGCGCCACCGTCTCGGCGAGCCGCCACGCATCGCCGTCCCGGTCGCCCCAAAGGGCCGCGAACGGCTGGCCCCGCAGCTCGCGCCCGTAAAGGGCGCAGACCCGGGTGCCGGCCAAGCGAATCATCGCGGACCGCGCCGGTACGTCGAGTTCGAGAATCAGGCTGTCCGCCAGGAGGTGGCGGATCTCGCCAGGCTCGATTTCCGCCCGCTCCGGTGCCGCGCGTTCACCGCGCAGCTGATCCCAGTAGGCATGGAGCCGATGGCTAGTGGGGTGCTTCATCTCTGTCCCGCATCGGTACAATTTCGCCCCCGCCGGTGATTGATCCGGGACATAATTAACAAATCCCGAGACCGCATCGTGCGGATTTCAGCCTATCCCGCAATAGCTATGCCCTCTCTTCGACGCCGATAGTGAATAAATTTAGGTTTTGGTTAAGGCTAACATCAACTAACAGTTGCACCGAGATTTTATGCTCAACGTCAGCTTAGTTGAGTCGCGACAAGTCATGCCGTCACTGATTCGCCGCCACCATACAACCTTAACTGCGGCGTTTGCAGCCTCGGCCATTTTCGGTTGTGTCGGTGGGCTTGCCCCCGCCGGTCCCATGCCGACATGTGACGCCATGGATGCCTCGCCCGATTTCCCCCGCCAGAGCCGCGCCCCGGTGTTCAACATGCCCGGGGTGGTCACCGCCTCGATCGGCGTGATCCTCGCGATCCAGGCGATCCGCGAGTACATCCTGCCGGACCTCACCGACATCCGCCTCGTCCTGGACTTCGCCCTGGTGCCGGCGCGCTGGACCTTCTGGTTCGATCCCAGCCGGGCGGCGGACATCCTCCAGGCCGCCGGCGCGGGGGATGCCCAGGTCGGCCCGCTGCGGGAGGCCTTCGCCCGCTATCTCATCGGCCAAGCCTCCCTGGAACCGTGGACGCTGGCGACCTACGGCGTGCTGCACGGATCGTGGACCCACGTGATCTTCAACAGCGTCTGGCTCGCGGCGTTCGGCACGCCGGTGGCCCGCCGCTGCGGAGCGTGGCGCTATGGGGCGATCGCCCTGGCCGGGACGGTGGCCGGGGGGATCCTGCACATCCTCATCGACCCGCTCTCCGCGACGCCCCTCGTGGGTGCCTCGGCGGGGATCTCCGCGTTGATGGCCGCCGCCGCCCGGTTCGTGTTCCAGCCGCCGGCCTCGGCCTATGGCGGGGCCCCGTGGCAGATGCCGCGACCGCGCGCCGCCGAGACCATCCCGGAGCTTTTGCGCAACCGCACGGCCGTGGCGTTCCTCGCCATCTGGTTCGTGACCAACCTGCTGTTCGGCGTCGTGAGCCTGCCCTTCCTCGGGGAGAGCGCGGCGGTGGCCTGGGACGCCCATCTCGGGGGCTTCATCGCGGGTTTCCTGCTGTTCCCCCTCCTCGACCGGGCGCATCCCGTCCGGCACTAAAACTCCATCCCCCTCCTGGCCCACGAACGATCTTGCCAGTTCGGCGGATCGGACACACACTCGTCCCCTGAGACGGGCCGGGTACACCCGCCCGCATGGCGCAACCGGCGTGCCGGAGGTGACGGCGCGCTTCACCGCTCAGAGGGAGGGATCGATGACCGTCGCGCGTATCTTGGCCGAGAAGGGGACATCCGTCGCCACCGTGGCCCCGGACAGGACCCTCGGGGACGTCATTCACATGCTGGCGGAACGGCGCATCGGCGCCCTCGTCGTCGCCCATCCCGACGGCACGGTGGCCGGGGTCATCTCGGAGCGCGACATCATGCGAGCCCTGGCCCGCCTCGGCGCCGCGACCTTCGACGCCCCCGTGAGCGACCACATGACGGCGCACGTCACCACCTGCAACCGCTCGGCGACGACCGAGGACGTGATGGAGTTGATGACCAACGGCCGGTTCCGCCACCTCCCCGTCTGCGAGGACGGCCGCCTGATCGGGATCGTCTCCATCGGCGACGTGGTGGCCCGGCGCATCGCCACCGTCGAGGCCGAGCATCAGGCGCTGCGGGAGTACATCACCACCGCCTGACGGGGATCGGCGTGCCCTGGCCGTGATGAGCCCATCCCCTCTCCCCGCCTGCGGGAGAGGGGACGGGCGATACCCGCCGGGAAAAACCGAAATCGTGCGGCCCGTATGCGGGGCGAAGACACGAACCCCGCCCCATCGGGGCCTACAGCCACCTCTTCCAGCGGAAGAAGGCGTAGGGCAGCACCGCCGCCACCACCATCATCACCACCGCCATCGGGTAGCCGAACGACCAGTCCAGCTCGGGGATCGACTTGAAGTTCATGCCGTAGATCGACGCGATCAGGGTCGGGGGCATGAACACCACCGCCATGACCGAGAACAGCTTGATGATGTTGTTCTGCTCCAGGTTGACGAGGCCCAGGGTCGCGTCGAGCAGGAACTGGATCTTGGTGGAGAGGAAGGTGGCGTGCTCCTCCAGGGATTGGAGATCGCGCAGTGTCGAGCGCACATCCTCCCGCAGGTCCCGGGGGGCCTTGTTGCTCCGGTAGGTGGCCGAGAGCGACAGCAGGATGCGCTCCATGGAGACCAAGCTCTCCCGCTGCTTGGAGATGAGGTCGTTGTGCCGGCCCAGCGCCCGGAGCGTGTCCTGCAACGCGGTGTTGCGGGCGCTCGGGTCGTCCTGCACCTCGAAGATCGAGCCAGAGAGACGGTCGATCCGCTCGCCCTGGAGCTGGAGCACGTCCGCCGCCCGGTCGATCACCGCCTCGATCAGCCCCGCCAGGATCGCGTCGCCCGAGGCCACCGCCGCATGGCCGCTTCCAGTGGCCCGCCCCGCCCGCTGGGCGAACATGCGAAAGGATTGCGGCTCCTCGTGCCGGACGGTGATGAGGCGGTTGCCCCGGAGGATGAAGGTGATGCCGGCCAGCCCCGGATCCTCCGAGTCGCTCACCTTGGAGAGCACCCGGCCGGTCATGTAGCGGGCCCCGTCCTCGACGTAGAGGAGTTCGGAGGGCTCGATGTCCTTCATCTCCTCGCGGGTCGGCACCTCGATCCCCGCGAATGCCTCGACCTTCAGCTCCTCTTCGCGGGTGGGGCGGATGAGATCGAGCCAGAGGGTGTCCTCGGGAATCACGTCCTGGAGGTTGACGGCCCGGCGTTCGAGCAGGCGCTGCTCGGCCTCCGTGACAGGCTGATGGATGAAGATCACGCGGAGATGTCTCTTCGGAGGAGCGTCGGGTCGGGGGCCCCGCATCCCGCACGAGGGCGGGAGGCGCAAGGGGCCGGGGGCATGTGGCGCCGTTTCTTGAAGGTTCGGTGACAGCCCTCAGCGGCGGCTCGTCCCCCGACGGAAAACGCCCACCATCTCGATATGGCCGGCGTGGCGGAACTGATCGACCGGCACCACCCGCTCCAGGGTGTATCCCCCCGCCGTGAGGAGGGCCGCGTCCCGGCCGAAGGTGCCCGCATCGCAGGCCACGCCCACGACGAGGGGCACCTTCGAGGCCGCCAGTTGCCTGGCCTGCGCCTCGGCCCCGGCCCGGGGGGGATCGAAGATCACGGCGTCGTAGGCGTTGAGTTCGAGGGGCAGGAGCGGGCGGCGGAAGAGGTCGCGCCGCTCGGTGGTGATCCGCTTGAGGCCGGTGGCGGCCCGGGCCGACCGTTCGAGACCGGCCAGCGCCGACGCCTCGCCCTCCACCGCGTGGACGGCGGCGCTCCGGGCGATCGCCAGGGCCAGGGGCCCGCAGCCGGAGAACAGGTCGGCGGCCTTCTTCGTCTTCGGGCCGAGGGCGCCGACGACGAGATCGGTCAGGGTCGCCTGCCCCGCCCCCGTCGCCTGGAGGAAGCCGCCGGGGGCCGGATAGAGCTTGCCGGAGGTGGCCGGAACGCTCACCGGCTCGGCCTCCATCATCCGCTCCCCGTGCAGCGAAAGGCGGGCAAGGCCGAGTTCCCCCGCGAGGCGCACGAGCGCCGCCCCGACCCCCGCCGAGACCGGACCGTGGCCACGCAGGTCGACATCGAGCCCCTGATCGGTGGCCGTCACCGCCACGTCCAGGGGCTTGCGGCCCCCGCCGAGGGGGACGGACAGGGCACGGGCGACCGCCGGGGCGTCGCGCAGGGCCGGGGCGGTGATCGGGCACCGGTCCAGGGGAACGAGGGCGTGGCTGCGGGCGGCCATCAGCCCGGCCTCCGTCCGCCCCTCCACGAGGCGGACATGCAGGGTGATCCGCCGCCGGCCGTCGCCGTGGGCATCGAGGGCGGGCTCGGGCGCCACGGGCAGGCCCGCCTGCGCCAGGGCACCGGCGACGATCCCGCGCTTCCATGCGAGTTCGGCCGGGCGGGCGAGGTGCTGCGTCCGGCAGCCGCCGCAGCGCATGAAATACGGACAGAACGGTTCGACCCGCTCCGGCGCCGGCCGCTCGATGCCGACCAGTTCGGCCCGCTGGCCCTCCCGGCGGATCGCGACGCGCTCGCCGGGCAGGGTGTAGGGCACGATGGTGCCGTCGGCGGCGATCCCGTCGCCCTTGGCGCCGAGCCGTTCGATGTCCACGGTCTCGGTCACGGCAAGCGGGCTCCCAACAGATATTCGACATTGCCGTCGCCCCCCTCGATGGGAGAGGGCACGAGGCCGAGGATCGTCCCGCCCATCTCCACGAGCAGATCCCGCACGGCGGCGCAGACCTCCTCGCGGACGGCGGCGTTACGCACGATGCCGCCCCGGCCGACCCGTTCGCGGCCCGCCTCGAACTGTGGCTTCACGAGCGCGGCAAGCACCGACCCGGGCGACAGCAAGGGCGGCAGCGACGGCAGGACGAGGCGCAGGGAAATGAAGCTGACGTCGATGCTGGCCAGATCCGGCCGGGGGGCGAGGTCGGCGGGGGACAGGGCGCGGATGTCGGTGCCCTCACGGCTCGACACCCGGGCATCGGCCCGCAGGCGCGGATGAAGCTGGTCGCGGCCGACATCCACCGCGTGGACGTGGGCGGCCCCCCGGGCCAGCAGCACGTCGGTGAACCCCCCCGTGGAGGATCCGACATCGAGGCACACCCGCTCCGCCGGATCGATCCCGAAGGCGTCAAGCGCCGCGACGAGCTTCAGGCCGCCCCGGGAGACGTAGGGGTGGTCCGCCCGGGCCTCGACCCGCGCGCCCGGAAGGATCGGGTCCGACGCACGGGCCAGGGGCCTGCCGTCGACCTGCACGAGCCCCGCCCGGATCGCCGCCTGGGCGCGGGCCCGGCTCTCGAAATGGCCGTGCTCCACCAGGTACAGGTCGGCCCTCTGCCGCTCGCGGGTCATCGCTCTCCGGTTTCGCGTCCACGGCCAAGCCGCTACCCTGTCGGCGCCGCGCATGCCCCCTACCTAGAGGGCCAGCCGTCGAAACGGAAGCCGGTTCGACGCAAGGGATCACGCGCTGCCAAAGACTTAGCGCCCCGGACGAAACCGGGGTGCAGGCGCCGGAGATGAGGGCACCCGTATGACACGCACCCTGACGCTTCTCACACTGCTGGGGAGCCTCGCCGCGGCAGGCCCCGCCCTGGCGCAGGAGCCCCCGAAGGAGGCCGCCAAGGCCGCCACCCCCGAAACCTTCGAGAGCCCGATCAAGAACGCCAAGGGCGACACGATCGGCAAGCTCGCGATCCGGGACGGCGCGAACAGCCTCGTCCTGCGGGTGACGATCCAACCCGGCGGCCTGCCTCCGGGTTGGCACGGCATGCATTTCCACGCGGTCGGCGATTGCTCGGACGCGAAGTTCATGAACTCCAAGGCCCATGTGAACCACGACCAGAGCAAGCACGGCCTGCTCAACCCGGATGGGCCGGACGAGGGCGACCTCGCGAACCTCTTCGCCAACCCGGACGGGTCGGCCAACGCCGAGGTCTCCTCGGAGACCGCCCTCACCGGCGAGGGCGGCCTGAAGGACGGGGACGGCTCGGCGCTGATCATCCACGCCAACGAGGACGATCACACCACCCAGCCGATCGGCGGGGCGGGCGACCGCATCGCCTGCGGGGTGATCAAGTAGGGATCGGGCGCGGGCGGCCCTCGTCGTCGATGGAGACGAAGGTGAAGGTCGCCCGCGTCACCCGCTCCCGGTGCTGCGTGCGGAACCGGCGGGCCCAGGCCTCGACCTCGATCCTCATCGAGGTCCGGCCCACATGCGAGACGCGGGTATAGACGCAGAGGACGTCACCCACGGCGACGGGGCGCAAGAAGGTCATCCCGTCGAGGGCGACGGTCACGACCCGCCCCCTCGCCCGCTCGACCCCGGCGATGCCCCCCGCCTGATCCATCTGGGACAGCACCCAGCCGCCGAAGATGTCGCCGTTGGCGTTGGTGTCGGCGGGCATGGCGATGGTGCGCACCGTGAGGTCGCCCTGCGGTGCCTCCTCCGCGCCGGCCGCCGTCCCGTCAGGGATTCCGGTGCCCTGCCCTGCTCCGCCCGAAACCTGCATAGCCGACCTCAGGGAAACACTCCGGCGAGCTTCAGGCTCGCCGCCGCGATCACGAATACGGCACACAGGATGCAGTCGAACGGGATCGATTGCCAGAGGTCGCGTGTGACCCGCGCCTCCGCCCGGGGCTCGGCGATATCGTTCATGGCGTGATGTCCGCGTTTCCTCGCGGTCAGCCAGGTCTGTCGCCGGCCGTACCGAGGATGCAGCATAGCGCAGGAGATCAGGCGGCGCGATGGGCGAAGGTTGGCATCCGCCCCGCGTTGTGACGGGCACACGCACCGCGATGGCCGACGCGATCACGCCAGCCGAGCGCGGGGCGCCGACCTTACGAACCCGCCCTTGCGTTCATGGGACGGGCCACCCTGCCGCGGTTCTTCCTTGAGAAGCGGATCAGGCGATCTGCGCCGTCATGTCCACGGTCTTGGCTTCGGCGCTCTGGCGCACGAGGCTGATGCCGTGCTCGCAATCCTCGCGGCGGACATAGCCCTCGCCCGATTCGGCGACGATCTCGCCGTTGCGGGCCCTCAGGCGCCAGCGCCATTGGCCGCCGGCGTCCCGGTAAAGTTCGAAACGCATCGTCATCTCCCTTCAGGGCGGAGTGGGCACGGGTAAGCCCCGGTCCCATTCCCTTCAGATAACGCCGATGCGGCCCGCCGGAAGGTGGCGGGCCTCATCGATCACGAGCGGGGCGCGCGGTCGAGCCAGCCGATGCTGCGCCCGTCATTGCTACCGCGACCGGCAGCCTCGCCCTGGCGCGGACGGTTGTCCCGGCCGGCGCGCGGCTGCTGCGGACGGGCCGAGCGGTCCCCCCGGGCATCGCGACCCTGGGGAGCGCCGTTCGCGCCCTGGGCGGGACGCGGCTGGCCCTGGCCGCCGGCATTCCGGCCACCCTCGGGCCGACCCTGCTGCGGGCGGCCCGATTGCTGCGGACGACCCTGCTGCGGACGACCCTGGGCCTGGCGCCCACGGCCGTCGCCACGGCCCTCCTGGCTCCGCCCGCCACGGGGGCCCTGCGGCTGGCGCGGGGGCCGGCGGGCCTCCTCGCGGGCGATCTCGGCGGCGGCCTCGCCCGAGGGAGCCACGAAACCCTCGGGGAAGCCGACCACCGGCACCTTCTGGCGGGTCAGGCGCTCGATATCCCGGAGGTAGGCGCGCTCCTCGTCGTTGCAGAACGAGATGGCGAGGCCATCCGCCCCGGCGCGCGCCGTGCGGCCGATGCGGTGAACGTAGCTCTCCGGCACGTTCGGGACGTCGAAGTTCACCACGTGGGTGACACCCTCGACGTCGATGCCCCGGGCGGCGATGTCGGTGGCGACCAGCACCCGGCACTCGCCGTCGCGGAACGCCTGGAGGGCGCGCTCGCGCTGCGGCTGGCTCTTGTTGCCGTGGATGGCGGCGCCGGCGATGCCGACCTTGTCGAGACCCCGGACCACCCGGTCGGCCCCGTGCTTGGTGCGGGTGAAGACCAGCACCCGGTCGATCGCCGGATCCCGCAGGATGTGGCCCAGCAGGGCTTGCTTGGCGCCGGTATGGGCGAAGATCACCTGCTGCTCCACCCGCTCCGCCGTGGTGGCGACGGGGGTGACGGCGACCTGTACCGGATCGTTGAGGTACTGCGCGGCGAGGCCGGCGATGTTCTTCGGCATGGTGGCCGAGAAGAACAGGCTCTGGCGCTTCTGCGGCAGCATCCGCACGATGCGCTTCAGGGCATGGATGAAGCCGAGGTCGAGCATCTGGTCGGCCTCGTCGAGGACGAGGATCTCGACACCCTCCAGGGTGAGCGACCGGCGGTCCACGAGGTCGATCAGCCGGCCCGGGGTGGCGACCAGGATGTCGACGCCCGGCGCCAGCGCCCGCTCCTGGCGGCCGATGGTGACGCCGCCGAACACCACGGTGTTCGTGTAGCGAAGGTGCTTGCCGTAATCGGTGAACGAATCGGCGATCTGGTTGGCGAGCTCGCGGGTCGGCGAGAGGACGAGCACCCGGCAACCCCGGCGCGGCGGCCGGCGGTCCTCAAGGCTCAGGCGGTGCAGGATCGGCAGGGCGAAGGCCGCCGTCTTGCCGGTGCCGGTCTGGGCGATGCCACAGAGATCGCGGCCTTCCATGGCCGGGCGGATCGCCTGGGCCTGGATCGGCGTCGGGGTGGTGTAACCGGCCTCCTCGAGCGCCCGGAGCACGGGCGTGGCGAGGCCGAAATCGGTGAATTGGGTCAAGGTGGTGTCCGTTGCAGCAGGACCGGCCGCGCCGCATGGGGGCGGCGACCATTGGGCGGTCCGTCAAGGGGGGAAAGCCCGCGTGATGGGGCCGTCCGGGTGCATACACGTTATGAAGAGGGGGGCCGGACCGCGGCGCTTGAGCCCGTCCGTCACGCAGCCCCCTCAGGCGGTCCGTCGATGCGGCCGCTGACGCTGCCCGACCCATATGCTGCGCTGCGGCAGGAAAGTCAATGTCCCCGTCGCCTGTGGCTGGGGAAACGCCTCATGCGAGGGGGTTGAGGCTCGCGTTCCGGGGTGGGAGCGGCGCCCGCATGGTGAGGGAGAACCCATCGGGGGCATAGTCGGTCGTCACCTCGGCCTGGACCTGGGTGATCAGCACCCGGTGCAGCAAACGGGAGCCGAAGCCCTGGCGCCGGGGCGGCGAGACCGGCGGGCCGCCGGTCTCGCGCCACGTGAGCCGCAGGGTCCCCGCCGGGCCGACCGGCTCCAGGTCCCAGGCGACGGTGACGCGGCCGTGGCGGTTCGAGAGGGCCCCGTACTTGGCGGCGTTGGTGGTGAGCTCGTGGATCGCCATCCCCACGGGCACGGCGATCTCGGAGGGCAGATCGAGGGCGGGCCCTCGCAGGACGACCCGGCCGTCATCGCCCCCCTCGTCCGCCACCTCCGCATAGGGGCGAAGCTCGTTGGTGAGCAGCCCCGTGAGGGAGGCCGTCTGCCACGTCGCCTCGGTCAGGACCGAGTGGGTGTGTGCCAGCGACTTGATGCGGCCGACGAAGGCCTCGTAGAAACTGTCGATGTCGGTGGCGGTGCGCGCCGTGGATCCGACGATGGCCTGCACCGTCGCCAGGGTGTTCTTCACCCGGTGGTGCAATTCGCGGATCAGCAGGATCTGGCGCTCCTCGGCCAGCCGCCGGTCGGTGACGTCGGCCACGACGCCGATGAGTCGGCGGGGCAGGCGATCCGGCGCGTCGCGCTCGAACCGGCCGCCCATCTCGATGGTCCGCCATGCCCCGTCCGACTTCCGGCGGATCCGCCCGATAATCTGGAGGTCGCGGTCCTCGCGCAGGGCGGCCGAGATCGCCTGGCGCACCGCCGCACGGTCGTCGGGGTGCAGGATGCCGTCGAGGAAGTCCGTCTTACCCACGGTCCCGTCCCCGGGGGCATGCCCGAAGATCTCGTACATCCGCTCGTTCTCCCACACCGCGTGGTCGTCGAGCATGTGCCATTCGAAGATGCCGAGGCGGGCCACCGCCGTCGCCGCCCGGAGGCGGTGATCGTGGGCGAGCCACTCGCTGCGCGCCTCGATCCGCGTGGTGATGTCCTGCACCACGCCGACCATGCCGGTGAAGGTCCCGGCTTCGTCGGTGAGGGCCTGCCCGCTCACCTTCACCACGAGGTCGCGCCCGCCCACGGTGATCTGGGTCTCGAACCGGTAGGGCTCCCGTTTGTCCACGGCCTCACGGATGAGGTCGGAGACGCGCGCCGGTTCCACCAGGAAGGGGCGCAGCACCCCCCAGGTCACGGAGCGGCCGGGGGGCTGGCCGAGGATCCGCGCCGCCCGGTGCGACAGGGTGACGAAGCCGCTCGCCCGGTCCCAGCGCCATTCGCCCAGTCCGGCGGCGGCCATGGCATCCCGGTTCGCCTCGGAATGCGCCGCCTCGTCGGCGTCCACCGCCTCCACCACGAGGGTCGCCCCCGAGCGCCGAACCCGCACGTCGATCTCGACCCCGTCGGCCCGGCGCCAGACGCGGATGCCGGAGTGGAGGGAGGCGGGATCGTCGGCGAGGTCCGTCGCGGGCGCCCCGTCGAGGCCGCCGCTGGGACGGGCCAGCAGGGCGTGCAGGGCCGGGTTGGCCCCGAGCACGGTCCGCCCATCTTCCGAGAGCAGGGCGAGGCCGACGAGGGCGCCGTCGAACGCCGCGTGGCGCACGTCGGTCAGAGCGGAATCGTGCTTCGTCCCTTCGGTCACGACAGGAACCCTTGGCGAACTCACGAACAACCTTGCGGCGCGCGACCGGCCGTCCCCCCGTCCCACGCCATCATGGATGCGGCCCTGCCCCCGCGAGAGGATGCTACCCCGGCGCGGCGGCGGCAAGACTTCCCTTGCCGTGGTGTCGCCGCAGCGGCCGAATTCCGGTTGATCCCGTAGGAACCACCCCGGCGTCCGATGCACCCGCTAAGCTGATACAACCGGTGGGAGATTCAAGCCGAGCTTGCTTCATCCCGGCGCGGTTGACAGGCGGCGGGCCCTCAGCGGGGGCGGCGCCGGAATTCGAGGTATGTCGGCTTGCGTCCCGTGGCCAGCGCCTTGGCCTCGTAGCGGGTGCCGGGCCAGCCGGGGAAGGCCCGGCGCCAGTCGTCCGCCTTCGTGGCCGTCCAGTCCAGATCGGGGTTGCGGGCGATCCGGGCCAGGGTCCAGCCGGCATACTCATCGATGTCGCTGGCGAACCGGAACGTGCCGCCGTCCTTCAGGAGCCGGGCGATCTGCGCCAGGGACTCGTCCGACACGAAGCGGCGCTTGCGCTGCCGGCGCTTGGGCCAGGGATCGGGGTAGAGCAGGCTCACACGGCCGAGGCTGGCCTCCGGCAGGCGGGCGAGGAGCGGCGCCACGTCGGCATCGTACACCCGTACGTTGCGAAGACCCCGTTCCTCCACATCCGCGAGGAGCTTGACCACGCCGTTCAGGAACGCTTCGGCGCCGATGAAGCCGATGCCCGGATGGGCGGCGGCCTGCGCCGCCAGATGCTCGCCCCCGCCGAAGCCGATCTCCAGCCAGACTTCCTCCGGCCCGGTCTCGCATGCGGGAAACA